>DASRXN010000046.1:0-35733 GCA_035654135.1 Rhodocyclaceae bacterium
GGCGGCGTATCGCATTTCAACTATCTGCACGACAACATTCTGCTGACGTGGATGCACGCGCGGCTGTTCATCGGCTTCGTGCTGCGTCTGCCCTTGCTGCTGTTCCGAAAGCTGGCATGAACGTCACTGAAATATTCCTGATCGCCATGGCGATCATCTTCACGGTACCCTGGTTGATCTGGCGTGTCGCCAGGACTGACTATTACGCGCCGCTGGTGGTGGTGCAGATCATCACCGGTATCCTGCTCGGGCCGGGCATCCTCGGCAAGGCATTCCCCGACTACTACCAGTTCGTGTTCACGCCGGCGGTTGTGCAATCGTTGAACGGCATTGCCTGGTGGGCGGTGATGCTCTTCGTCATGATCGCCGGCGTCGAGCTCGACCTGAGAAAAGCCTGGGCACATAGGCGCGAGAGCGGCATCACCGCCGGCCTGGCGCTGGGCACGCCACTGGCATTCGGCTGCGCCGCGGCAGCGGTCATGCTGCTGTCTGACGGCTGGATGGGGCCGCGGGCCATGACCTGGCAGTTCGTGCTCGGCATCGGCATGGCCTGCGCGGTGACGGCACTGCCGATCCTGATTCTGCTGATGGAGAAACTGGCAATCCTGCGCCAGCCGATCGGCCAGCGCATCCTGCGCTACGCCAGCCTCGACGACATCGCCATCTGGGGTGTGCTGGCGCTGATCCTGATGGACTGGCAGCGCATCGGACGGCAGGCGGAATTTCTCGCCACCTTCGCGGTGCTCGGCTACGGCTTCCACCACCTGATGGCCCGGCTGGCGGAGCGCGACCGCTGGTACGTGGCGCTGATCTGGCTGGCCATGGTCGCTTTCGGCGCCGACTGGTCGGGCCTGCACTTCATGGTTGGAGCCTTCCTGGCCGGCGCCATCATGGAAGCGGAGTGGTTCGATCAGGAGAAAATGGACCTGCTGCGCCACCACGTGCTGCTGGTGGTCATGCCGGTATTCTTCCTCAGCACCGGCCTGCGCACCAACTGGGCGCTGGGCGGCGAGACCGTGTTCGTCGCGGCCACCCTCCTTCTGGTCGCCTCGGTAACGGGCAAGCTGCTCGGTGTCAGGATCGCCGGCCACATCCTCAAGTGGACGCCGGGAGAAGCCGGCATCATCGGCTGGCTCTTGCAGACCAAGGCGTTGATCATGATCATCTTTGCCAACATCCTGCTCGACAAGCAGATCATCACCAGCGAAGCCTTCACCGCCCTGTTGCTGATGGCGGTCGCCAGCACTATGCTGACGGTGCCGATGGTGGCGCCGCGGCTGGCGAGAACGAGGGAAGTTGTCGCATGATCTGGCAACGCGAGTTCATGAAGCGATTCCTCCGCTACGCCCTGCTCAAGTTCGTCGGCACGACGACCTTCATCTCCATTTTCTTCATCGGCTATTTCCACGTCCTGCGTCATACCACGTACGAGGTGACACTGATGCCGCTGACCGCGCTGGACCGCATGATCGGCTTTCATCCCTCGGCGCTGATCGCCTATGTCTCCCTCTGGGTTTACGTCGGCATTCCACCCGCCCTGTTCTATAGCCTGCGAGAGCTGGTTGCATACGGTTGCTGGATTGCCGGCTTGTGCATCGCGGGCCTGGCTTGTTTCCACTTCTGGCCGACCGCCGTTCCCGCCCATGTGATCGACCCGGCGCTGTATCCGGGGTTCGGGCTGATCCAGGGCATCGATGCCGCCGGCAACGCCTGCCCGTCCCTGCACGTCGCCACCGCCGCCTTCTCCGCCATCTGGCTCGACCGGCTGCTACGCGAAATCGGCGCCGGACCCGCGGTCCGAACCATAAATTGGACCTGGTTCGTGCTGATTGCCTGGTCGACGATGGCCATCAAGCAGCATGTCGCGCTCGACGTGCTGGCCGGACTGCTGCTGGGCACCTTGTTTGCGCTGGCCTCGCTGCGCAACCGTTATCATACGCAGCAAGGATGAATGGCAATGGAGTCGACAATGAGTTCGCTGAAGAAACTGCAGGACCTGCTTCACGAGAAATACAGCATCGATCCGGCGACGCTCGATCCCGACGCCTCGATGCTGGAACAGGGCATCGACTCGCTGGCGCTGGCCGAGTTCCTCTTCGACATCGAAGACCGGTTCGGCATCGAGTTTCCCGATGCCAGGGCAGACGTCAATTCGCTCTCGGGACTGGCGCGGCTCATAGATGAAATCAAGGCCGCGCAAACCGCCTGACGGGCAATGGGAGGGCTGGCGAACGTGATAGCGGTCACCGGCATCGGTGTCATATCGCCGCACGGCGATGATCACGAGGCCATGTTCGCCGCGCTGATGCGCGGGGAGTCGGCCATCCATGAATTGGCCGGCGATAGTCCGAATGCCAGGCCCGCGCCGGTGGCGACCGCCGCGTTCGATCCGGCGCCCTGGTTCACCCCGCTGCAATTGGCCGGCGTCGATCGCGTCAGCCAGCTTGCGGTCGCCGCGGCGCAGAAGGCGCTGACCGACGCCAACGCCGAAAATGCTTGTGATGCCAGACGCATCGGCGTCTATGTCGGCTGCGGCATGGGTGGCTGCGCGGCCGTCGAGACCGCCTACGTTTTCGGCCTGCGCAACGGCCGCGTGCCGCCGCTCTCCGTACCGGCATCCATGCCCAACGCCCCGGCGGCCCACGTCGCGATGCGCGTCAAGGCGACCGGGCCCGTGCTGACGTATTCGGTTGCCTGCGCTTCGTCGGCGGTCGCGATCGGCGAGGCAGCGAAAGCGATCCGTTGCGGCGAGGTGGATATGGCGATCGCCGGCGGCAGCGAAGCGCCGATCGCGCCCGGCTCCATCCGGGCTTGGCAGGCGATGCAGACTTTGGCCCTGTTCGAGCCCGGCAACGCGGCCTCGTCGTGCCGTCCGTTCGCAATCGAGCGAACCGGCTTCGCACTGGGCGAAGGCGCGGCTTTCCTGATTCTCGAATCGTCGGCGCATGCCCGTGCGCGTGGCGCCCGGCGTTACGCCGAACTATCGGGCTACGGGCTCAGCTGCGATGCCACGCATCTGACCAAGCCCGATGCCACTGGCCAGCAGGCGGCAATCCGCAACGCCCTCGCCCAGGCCGGTTTGCAACCGCAGGATATCGGGTACTGCAATGCCCACGGCACGGCGACCAGGATCGGCGACGTCGTCGAAAGCGAGGCGCTCGGCGCGCTATGGGGTAAGGACATTGACCGGCTACGCGTCAGCTCCACCAAGTCGATGCACGGGCACCTGATCGGCGCCGCCGGCGCGCTGGAGGCTGCCATCACTGTGCTCGCGCTTCATCGAAGTCAGTTGCCGCCGAACGCCAATTGCGACAATGCCGACCCCGCCTGCCGTCTCAATCTCGTCCGGAATGCCGGCGAATCGGCCCCTGGCCTGGGTGCAGCCATCAGCAGTTCCTTCGCTTTCGGGGGCAGCAACGCGGTCCTCGTTTTCCAGCGCACATGACGTTTCTGCGGCGCTGCGCAGCCTCGCTGCTGTTGTCGACCCTCCTGGTCGGCTGCGCCACAGTCGAGGTTCCCACCGGACCGCAACTGCCGCCCGACCTGGCACGCCGGCCCGGTGGCAATCCGGCGCAGCCCTGGCCGGCAACGCTGGATGAAGCGGACGTGCGGGATCGCATCGCCAGGCTGCTGCCAGGCACCGTCAAGGACAGGCCCGGCTGGGCACTCGATCTCTACATGGCCTTCGCGTACCTGAAGATCCCGCATGCCAGCGAAACCTATTGCGCGACGATGGCCGTCATCGAACAGGAATCGAGCTTCCAGGCCGACCCGGCGGTGCCAGGCCTGCCCGGCATCGTGCACAAGGAGCTGGACCGGCGCGCCGACAAGTACGGCATTCCGAAACTGTTGATCTCGGCGGCAATGCTCAAGACCTCGCCCGACGGCCGCAGCTACGACGAGCGCATCGACGCGCTGAAAACCGAGAAGCAGCTCGATACCCTGTTCCAGGACATGATCGGTGAACTGCCCTTCGGCAAGCAACTGCTCGCCGACTACAATCCTGTGCATACTGCCGGGCCGATGCAGGTCAGCGTCGCCTTCGCCGAGCAGCATGTGCAGCAAAGACCCTACCCGTATCCCATTGCCAAGACGCTGCGCGACGAGGTATTCACCCGTCGCGGCGGCCTCTACTTCGGCAGCGCCATCGTGCTCGATTACCCTGCGCCCTACGATGATGTCGTGTTTCGCTTCGCCGACTTCAATGCCGGCCGCTACGCCAGCCGCAATGTCGCCTTCCAGGCCGCGCTGGGTCGCTACGCGGGCAAGGCGCTAACGCTCGACGGCGACCTGCTGCGTTACGAGGACGGCAAGCCGGCCGATGCACCGAGTCAGGTGGAAACGATGCTCCGGTCGGTGAGCGGCGCCCTGCGCATGTCTGCACCGGAAATCCGCCGCGACCTGCTGCTCGAAAAGAGCGCCGGTTTTGGCCAAAGCCCGTTGTATCAGCGCGTCTTCGTGCTGGCCGAGCAGGCGACCGGCACGCCGATGCCGCGGCAGGCCATGCCCAACATAGACCTCAAGAGCCCGAAGATCGTGCGCAAGCTCACCACCGAGTGGTTCGCCCGCCGCGTCGACGAACGCTATCGCAAGTGCCTGGCGCGGGCCGACGCGGCGTCGCTGTAGGCAATGCTGGAAGTGCAGACTTCAGCCTAGACCAACGCGACTTCGGAGACGCTGACGGTCACCCGGTAGTCCGCACCGTAGCAAACCAGCTTGCGCAACTTGTGACTGGCGGTGGCCACAAGGAAGCGATTATCGAGCGTGATGCCTTGCCGACGAGCATGCGTCATGATGCGCTGGAATACATGCTGTTTCAGGCAGACGATATGTCCCACGTATTTGTCGGGATTTTCCATGGCGGCTCCCCCTCATCGATCACGGCTGGCTGGTGCGATGCGACTGTTATTGATGACCATCGTCACCGAATAGCCGGCCAGCCGCAATGGCCCGTTTGGACTAAGCCAAATGTCATAGATGGCCGACCTTGCCCCGCAGCGGGGAGCCCGCTCAGATCATGCCGCCGTTGATGGAAATCACCTGTCCCGAGATATAGGCGGCGGCATCAGAAGCGAGGAAGCCGACGAGATCGGCCACCTCCTCCGGCTGGCCGACGCGCTGCATGGGCACCAGCTTGCGCACCATCTCGGGATTGAACAAACCCTCGATCATCGCCGTGGCGATGAAACCGGGCGCCACGGCATTGACCGTGATGCCGCGGTTCGCCACCTCGAGCGCCAGCGCCTTGGTCGCCGCATGCAGCGCACCTTTGGCGGCAGCGTAGTTGACCTGGCCGCGGTTGCCGGTGATGCCGGCCACCGAACCGATGTTGATGATGCGCCCCCAACGCGTGCGGATCATCGGCAGCGTCAGCGGCTGGGTGACGTTGTAGAAGCCATTGACCGAAACGTCGATGACGTTCGCCCACTGCTTCGGCGACATGCCGGCAAAGGGTACGTCGGCGATCGTGCCGGCGTTGTTGACCAGGACCTGGATGGCACCCGCTTCCAGCTCCGCCTCCAGCGCGGCGCGGGTCGTTGCGGCATCCGTGACGTCGAAGGCGATGGCGCGCGCATGGCCGCCTGCCGCTCGAATTTCGGCGGCAATGGCCTCCGCCTTGTCCAGATTGCTGTTGGCGTGCAGCAGCACGTCACAGCCCTGCACCGCCAATGTTCGGCAGATCGCGGCGCCGATGCCGCCGCTGCCGCCCGTCACCAATGCACGTTTCATTTCAACGCCCCTGCATCCAGAATCACCGCCGCGCGGCCGGACAACAAAACCTTGTTGTCGCCCCGCACTTCGAAGCGGTAAAGAATGTTGTTGTTGTCGCCGGACATGCGCTCTGCTTCGACATCGAGATCGCTCTCGATGTCGTCGAGCCTGTCGACGTCGAACTCGACGCCGCGTACGCTGGCGAGGTAACCCTGACGCGGCGCGCCGTCGTTCGCCGCCAGCAGCGCGCCATGCACGGCCATCGCCTGCGCGGCGTATTCGATGCCACAGGCGGCACCGAGTCGGTTGTCGGCACGCATCGGATTGTCCGGCCGCCGGTGACTGCCAGACGTGCAGCGGATGCGCTCTGGCGACCATTCGACCACCGCATCGAGCAGGCACATGCTGCCCTGATGCGGAATGTGTGCGGCAATCCATTCGCGGTTCAGCACGGCGCCACTTCGACCATCAATTGCAGCGGTGCCAGATATTCGAGACTGACGCTGCCTGTCTGTTGCCGCGCCAGCAGATCGAGCAGCGGCAGCGCCCGCATGGCGGGAATGTCGGTGCGCAATTGCTCCAGCGCCGCGCCATTCATGCGCGTATTCGGCGTATCGCCAAGACTGACTTTCAGCGCTGCCAGCGAGCGCGGCCCCTTGTGTGGCGACAGCAGCAGCGCGACGCCGCCAGCGTCCGGCACCGGCCGCTTGGCGTGGATGGGCTCGGGATACTCGGCGTCGTAGGAGACAAGCAGGATCGGCGCGGCGGAAGTCGTCACCTGCGCCAGCGCCTCGAGCAGGCCGGCGGCGAAGCTGGCGTCGTAGGCGCACAGCACCTGGCTCGGCGCCATGGCGCCGGTAGCGATGCCCCAGTAGCCGGCGGCGGCGTTATGCACCGAGTTGTGGAAGCGCGTCGGCGACACGGCGCGGTCTTCGGAGGCCAGCGCTTCGCAAATCGCATGGCAGTTGTGGCCATCGCCCGACGAGGAGGTGAACACCGTGGCGAGCGTCGAGGCATCGGCATGGGCGACTGCTTCCAGGCCGACGCCGAGCGCGGCCTTGACCAGCCGGCTGGCGCGCCGCCGCTCGGCGGGCGGCAGCACGGCCGGCGGCGCCAGCACTGTCGGTGCCGCCTGGTAGTCCGCGCGGCCGGCCAGCACGTCGTCGGCGGCCGGCCAACCGGTGATGCCGGGGGCGAGAACGCCGACGCCGTCGATCCACGCGATCATGCTGCCCTCCCGAACACCAGGCTGCAATTGCTGCCGCCGAAGCCGAAGGAGTTGGTTAGCACGCGCTCGACCCGGCCGACGCGGTTGGCGGTCAGGTAGTCGAGCGGAATGGCCGGATCGATGTGCTCCGTATTGGCGCCGCCCGGCATGAAGCCATGGCGCAGTGCCAGCGCACAGATCACCGCCTCGACGGCGCCCGCCGCGCCCAGGGTGTGGCCGGTGGCGCCCTTGGTCGAGCTGCATGGCACGTGGTCGCCGAACAGCGCCGTCACCGCCTTGCCTTCGGCGGCGTCATTGCTGGGCGTTGCCGTGCCGTGCAGGTTGATGTAGTCGATGTTCGTCGTTTGCAGACCGGCATCGGCCAGGGCTCGTTCCATTGCCAGCCTCGCGCCCAAGCCCTCCGGGTGCGGCGAGGACATGTGGTAGGCATCGCTCGATTCGCCAGCGCCGAGCAACAGCACCGCATTGGCGTCGAGCGAGGCCGGCGCGCGTTCGAGCAGAGCGAAAGCCGCGCCTTCACCGACCGAGATACCGTTGCGCTCGGCGTCATAGGGCCGGCACGGCCGCGACGAGGTGAGCTCAAGTGAACTGAAACCGTACAGCGTGGTCAGACACAGCGAATCGACGCCGCCGACCAGCGCTGCGTCGATCAGGCCGCAGGCGATCATGCGCGCGGCGGCAGCGAACACCTTGGCCGACGAGGAGCAGGCGGTGGACACGACCAGGGCCGGACCTTCGAGGCCGAAATAATCGCGCACGAAACCGGCCACCGAATAGGTGTTGTGCGTCGTCGCATAGATGAAGTCGGCCGGCAGCGCGCCGGTCTGCGGGTCACGGCGGCGATAGGCAAGTTCCGTCTGCAGGATGCCGGCCGTGCTGGTACCGAGGATGACGCCAACGCGCCGCCTGCCATGTCGATCGATGGCGGCGCGTACGACGTCACCGAAGCCGTCGGCCTCCAGACCGAGCAGCGCCAGCCGGTTGTTGCGACAATCGTAGCGGGCGAGCGCCGCCGGCAGACGGATATCGTCGACACCCATCACCTCGCCGATCCAGGTGTCGAGTCGCACCGTCTCGAAGTTGCAGTGCCTGAGGCCACTGGTCACCCGTTCGAGCGCGAGTCGATGCGGCGCCAGCCCGCGGCCGAGGCAGGTGGTGGCGGTGAAGTGTGGGACAAGCAGAGGTGTCACGGCGATTTCGTGTAATGCCCGGTCAGCATTCTAGCTAGAACACGCCGGGGATGAAGCGCCGGGTCCGCCGCATGTACTCCGCATAGGCCGTGCCAAAATAGGCCAGGCATTCCCGTTCGTCGGCGAGTGCCGTGAGCATCAGAAACAGTGAAACCGATAGCGCGATGACGGCGCCCGGCCAAGACGGCGCCTGGAGGAACGTGCCCCAGGTCAGTGCCAGGAGCGAGGCGTACATTGGGTGGCGGATGTAGGCGAAGATTCCGGTCGTCACCAGCGCCGTGGTCTTCTCCCATTCGTAGAGCGCGCCGCCAGCACGCTCGCCGGTGACCCTGCCGAGCCGAGTCAGCCCGGTGATGCCCAACACCACGAGCGCAATGCTGCCCATGAGCAACGGCCACGCTATCAGCTGGTACACCGAGTACGGGTCTATGTCCCACGCATCGCGGTTCATCAGGACGAGAACCAGGATGCCCTCCCAGACGAAGAAGCGGTAGAAGCCATGGCTCCCGGGATGGCGCAACGGCTTGCGCGAGAGCCAGGCGATGATCGCCGAACCGGCGGCGAACAACAGGAGGTCGACGTTCGGCTCGTTCATCGGATTAGTGCCGGCCCTGAACCCGCGCGATCAGCATGACGTTGGCGAACGGCTTGCCTTTGCTCATCGGCATCGTCTCCACCTCGAAGCCGAGGTTGCGCAACAGTTCGCGCCAGTCGGCGAGGCGGCGACAGTAGAGCGTCGGCAGGCGATGGCCGCGCACGAAGGTGACGGCGCGGTCGAGCCAGTCGCAGATATGGAAGGGCAGGCCGGCGGCGGCGTCGCCGACGCGCGTCACCAGCAGGCCGCCGGTCGGCAGCGCCGCGCGGACGCGGCGCAGGACGTCCTCCTGGCCGGCATAGTCGATGTAGTGCAGGACGTCGAGGATGGTGACGACGTCCACCTGGCCGAAATCGGTCCGGCAGATGTCGCCCTCACGGATCGTGACTTGCGGCTCGCGGTCCGCAAGCGCCGCGCGGCCGCGCGCGACATCCTTTGCCATCAACTCGAAACCGCGCAGTTCGATGACCCTCGGCGGCTCCGGCCAGTCGGACGGCCAGTCACCCTTTTCGTATCGGCCGCGTGCTGCCAGCAGCCATGAGGCGAACACCGCCTGGCCGCAGCCGAGGTCGAGGTAGCGGCCGGTTTTCGGGAAGACACCCTGGCGCAGCACCTCGCGGAAGATGCAGTCGCTGCCAAGCTTACCGCGCGCGAAGTGGTAGCCGAAATGACCGGCGGCGCGATAGGGCCGGCTGGCTTCGTCGAGCAGGCGGCCGAGGAATTTGTCAGTCATGGTCGAGGGCGGTAGCAAGAGTGACGGATTGCAGACCGACATCCCGCAGCGCAGCCAGCAGGCGGGGCAGAACTTCGAGGATGACGGGCTGGCCGGCCGGCGTGCGCGCGGCATGGCCGTCGTGCAGCAGCAGGATATCGCCGGCGGCGAGCCCGCGCACCAGCCTCTCGAACACTCGCACCGGGTCGCCGCAACGCGTGTCGAAGGGTCGGCGCGTCCAGGAAATCAGTTGCAGGTCGAGACCGGCGAGGATCGGTTCGAGCAATGGATTGCGCAGGCCGGCGACGGCACGGAAGAAGCACGGCGCGCGGCCGGTGGCGGCGGCGATGCTCTCCTGCGCGGCGGCGATTTCCCGCCGCATGCGCCGGGGGCCAAGGGCGGCAAACATCGTCGGGTGATGCTGACTGTGGTTTTCGATCTGGTGGCCGCGCGCGACCATCTCGCGGACAAGCGCCGCATGGCGCGTGACCTGCTCGCCGATGCAGAAGAAGGTGGCCCTGGCACCTGCCGCGTCGAGCAGATCGAGCACGCGGGGCGTGACTTCAGGATCGGGGCCGTCGTCGATGGTCAGCGCGATTTCCTTGCGGGCGGCTGCCGCTGCGGGCAGGCGGGTGATGTTGGGGCCGAGCAGCGTCGACCTCGGCCACAGGCCGGCGGCGGTCAGCACGCCGTGATTGGCGGCCACGGCCGCGAGCGCCTGGGGCCACAGGGCCGGCTCGATTGCGATCGCGGCAGCGGCGCCGGCATGGAGCGCGACACTCGCCTTGATGGCGGCGGCAGGTTGCCAGGCGCGCGGCATGGTCAGTGCGCCCTCCCCGCCAGCATGGCCGAGAACAGCAGCGCCAGCACGGCGCCCGGACCGACGGTAACGCCGATGGCGTGCAGCACCGGCACCGTCGAGGTGGCCAGCGCGCCGAAACCGATCACCGTGGTGGCGTTGGCGACGATCAGCGAAGTCAGTGTTCGCGGCTCGCCGACGGCGTTGCCGCCATCGAAGAACAAGGCGTAGTTGGAGCCGACGGCAACCGTCAGCAACAGGCCGACGAGGTGCAGCAGGGTCAGGCGCTCGCCGGCCAGCGCCAGCCCGGCCATGACCAGCAGCACGGCCAGCGCCAGCGGCGCCAGGACGCGCGCCAGGCGTGGCGCCGAGCGCAGCGTGGCACCGAGCAACACGGCAATGGCGACGAAGCCGGCCAGCGACAGCCAGATGGCCTCATCGAGGTAGTTGGCATAGAGGCGGCCGGATTCCTCGCCCAGGTCTAGGAACACGGCATCACCGGATTTCCCCAGCGCTGCCTTGACCGCCTGGGTGTCGAACTCGCCGGTAGCCGGCCCTCGCAGCGGCATCAGCACCGACCAACCGGACGAACGCTGTTGCAGCATCGCGTCCACCGCCAGCGCCAGCGTGCTGCCCTTGAGCCGATCGGCGGTCAGCAACGGCTGACTCCTGGCGGCTTCGACGTCGTCGAGGAAAGGCAGCAACCGTTCCGGCCGTAGCGGCAGGCCGATCAGTGCTTCCTTCAGGCGCGCAGCCAGCTCGGCGCGTGCCGGCAGCGCAGCCTGCCGGGCTTTCTGGGTCGCCGCGCTGGGGAGGAAGCGCGTCGGCGTTTCGAAGCCGCTGATCACGTCGTGGTCGACCAGGGCTTGCAGGCGGCCGGCGACATGCTCGGCAGCGTCAAGCGCCGCTTCTCGTTCCGGCGCACTGACGACCACCAGATAGCCTTGGTCCTGCGCGCCCAATTCGGCCCGCAACGACTGGTCGAGCGCCATCTGCGCCGGCGGCATCGGGCTGAGGTCCGACAGGCGCGTGTTCCAGAGCTGATCGCGCTGGGCGACGAGCACGGCCAGGGCTGCCGCCGCAAGGACCAGCGCCGCCCAGCGCAGCCGGCCGAGGTCGCTCAGGAGCAGTCCGGCAGCTCGGCCGAGCGCGGTGGTGTCGCGGAGCCGGAAACCCTGCGGCCGCAGTTGCGGCAGGACGAAGCGGGTGACGGCAGCCGCCACGATCAGGCCGGACATCGAGTAAAGGCCGAGCTGCGCCAGGCCGGGAAAGCCGGAGAAAAGCAGCGAGCCGAAACCGCAGAGCGAGGTCAGCACGCCGAGGCGGATGGTCGGCCAGAAGCGCACGCGCCAGTCCGCGTCTGTCCCTTCCTGCGACTGAACGAAGTAATAGATGCTGTAGTCCACAGCCTCGCCGATCAGCGTGGTGCCGAAGCCGACGGTGAGGCCATGCACGCTGCCGAAGCCGAGGCTGACGGCGGCGATGCCGGCCAGCGCACCGGAGAGCACCGGCAGCAGACCGAGCGCCAGCGCCGTGACGGACCGGTAGGCCAGCAGCAGCACGGTGATGATGCCGACCGCGCTGATGATCGCCAGCCGCTCGACCTCGCCCTTGATGGTGGAGCGGGCAGTCACCGCGAACACAGGCGCCCCGGATACCAGCAGGCGCGCATCGGCACCGCCAGCGACGGCAGCGAAATCCGCGTGCAAGCGCGCCAGGGCACGCTGCTGGCCGTCGGTGTCGGAGCCGGCGGTGGCGGTCTGCGCCATCAGCACGGCGCGTCGGCCGTCGCGCGATGCCCAGACGCCGTGATCGCTGGCGGGGCCGTTGCCGGCGTCGAGCGATCCGAGCAGTTCCATCATCTCGCCGGTGGGATCGCGCGGCAGCAGGTTCTTGGCCATCAGCCCGGCCGGCGAGGCGAGCAGATCGATGCTGTCGCCAATCGCCTGCCGCAGGCCGGCGACGCTGAACCGCTCGGCGTTCACCGCCGGGCTGAGCAGGTAACGATAGGCGAGCAGGATCTCGCGGTCCTTCGCCAGCGCCGCCGCATCGCCGTTCTGCACTGCGGTGAATTCGCCGCTCGCCGAGAGACGCGCCGACAGCGCCTTCGACAGGCCGGCCCGGCTGGCGGCGTCACCGCCTTCGATGCCGATCAGCAGCAGCCGCGACAGGTTGCCTGCCCGGAGCTGGTCGACCAGCAGTTGCTGGCTGGCGGACGGCCGCTGCGGCAGGAACGCCGACATGTCGGCGGTGAATTCGCTCTGCCAAATGATGGCCAGGCAGGCTGCCAGCGCCAGCAGCCAGACCGTCATGGCAATGCGAGCGAGGCGGTTCATTTCTTTTCGTCGGGCTCGATGGTCATCACCGAGCTGTCGCCATCGGCTTGCAGATAGCGTATCCACTC
The DNA here is from genome assembly GCA_035654135.1 of Rhodocyclaceae bacterium. GTDB lineage: Bacteria > Pseudomonadota > Gammaproteobacteria > Burkholderiales > Rhodocyclaceae > Fen-999. The sequence goes on from DASRXN010000046.1 coordinate 12,641, forward strand.
GACGCGGTTCCTGGTGCCGCCGAAGGTGATGCGCAGGACGAAAGCGGCTATGCGCTGGTCGTCGGGCAGCAAGTCCAGCGTCCAGCGTTCCTCGCTGCCGGCGAGGCGCAGCTTGTAGCTCTTTTCCAGCGCCGCTTTGTCGCCGGTGAGGGTGCCGCGCAGGCTGTCGACGAAGGCCAGCGCCTCGGGCTGCTCGGCGAGGCGAACGGTGAACTTGTGCTTGCCGCGTTCGAGACGCAGCTGATCGCCGTCGAGCACCATCAGTTCGGGCTTCGGCTGCACTGTGCGCTTTTCCAGCCGGGCCGGCGGCGTGAAGAGCAGCTCGCCGGTGGAGACCACCGGCTTGTCGAGCAGGGCAATGCTCTTCGTTTCGACGAAGCGGGCGCGGCCGCCCTGATGGTGCGCAAGATCGCGCATCAGGGTATCGATATCCCAAGCCAGCGCAGGCAGGGCGACGAAAGTCAGCAGTGACAACACGCCGATTCTTTTCACGCGCCGTGTCTCCGCCAGAAGTCGAAGAAGTTGAACCAATTGTATGGCGCCTGCCGGCAATGCTGTTCGAGGCGCGCGACATAGACCTGCTGCGCTTTCGCGATGGCAGCATCGCGCTCGCTTCTTTCGAGCGCCGAGAAATCCGCCAGCGGTTCGAAGTGGATGCAGTAGCGATTGCCGCCGAGGTAGAGGCCGGTCATGAACAGCACCGGCCGGCGCAGCATGGCAGCGACGCGAAAAGGGCCGACGGGAAAGGCGGCCGGAGCGCCGAGGAAATCGCAGTCGCGCGTCGGGTCCGTGCCTAGGCCACGATCGGCCAGCATGCCGACCAGATGGCCGGCTTCGAGTTTCTCCTTCGCCGCCAGCATCGAGTCCATGCGGCCGAGCGGAATGATGTCCTGCGTCGCCGCCGGGTTGATGGCGGCCAGGGTGGCGTTGACCTTGCGCGCGTTGTCCTCGTACATGAGCATGCTGATGGCGCGACAGGCATCGCGCCGACCGAGCGCGCGCATGACTTCGAAACTGCCGAGATGGGCGCCGATCAGCAACACTCCCTGGCCGCCGGCCATGGCCGCGCGGATGGCGGCCTCGCCGACGATCTTTATGTCGAACAGGTCGTCGCGGTCGTTGAGCAGATAGACGCGATCGTGGATGGTGCTGGCGAAGGCGAGGACGTGGCGGTAGAGGTCGGCCAGCGTCGGCGCGCGGCCGAGCGCGCGGCGCAGGTAAGCCCGGCTGGCCCGGCGTGCCGCCGGCGCGAAGGCGAGGAAATAGGCGGCAATGCCATGCAGCACCAGGCGGCCGACGGGACGGCCCAGGCGCAGGGAGATCCACACCATCAGGCGCAGGATGGCGAGGTTGCTGCGCTCCGGGCGCTGCGTCCAGGTGGCGCTGTCGGCACTCATCTCGATGTGAGGACGCCGGTGGCGACAGCGCGACCGGCGGCAGAGATGTCGAAGCGAATGGCGCCCGATGGCGTACCCTGCCACAGGAATTCGAGGACTTCGCCCGGCCTGGCGGGACTGAGGAACTTGGCGTTGGCGATGTCGCAAGGGACCGCCACGAAGCCGAGCAGGCGGTCGAGCAGAACCACGCCGGGCACGATCGGCCGGCTGGGAAAGTGCCCCGCGAAGACGGGGTGATCGACCGGCACGGCCCAGGTCGCCGATTTCATGCCGCGCTGCGCCGATGAAGATCGAGCAGGGCCTGCAAATCGCCGCGCGGCAGTTTGCCGGTGGCGTTGCGCGGCAGGCGCTCGACCATGACCAGCGGCCGCGGCAGGAAGATCGGATCGACGCGCTCGCGCAATGCAGTCAGCAGTTGGTGCGAAGTCAGCTCCGGCGCTACGGCGAAGGCGGCCAGCCGCGTGATGCCGTCCGCCGCCGTCTCGTCGGGCAGAAAGAAGCAGCCATCGTCGACGCCGGCGACGGCATTGAGCTGGTGGTTCAGGTAGGCGAGCGAAGTACGCTTGCCGGCGATATTGACCATGTCGGCGTTGCGCCCGTGCAGCAGGAAACTGCCGTCGGCGCCGAGTTCGATGACGTCCGAGAGCGGCACCCGCCCCTCGACGTGACCGCCCGAGGCGAAGGTTTCGCCTGCCGCCTGCTCGAGCCGGACGCCGGGAAATGGCGTCCAGCGCAGCGAGGCACTGGTGCGCCGGCTGGCCAGCTGGCCGGCCTCGGTGCAGCCGTAGATCTCGTGCAGCGGCGCGCCAAAACTGACTTCGGCCTCGCGCGCCAGCGCGTCCGACAGCGGCGCCGTGGCCGAGAGAATCATGTCGAGCGACGGCACATCGACTCCCGCATCGAGCAGTGCGCGCAGATGGAAAGGCGTGGTCACCAGCAGGCGCGGCCGCGGTACGGCGGCGAGCGCGGCGGCAATGTCGGCCGGATAGAAGGGCCGGCCCGCCCAGGCGGCGCAGTTGCCGTGCAGACTCAACAGCACGGTGGATTCGAAGCCGTAGCTGTGCTGCGCCGGCACGGTGCCGACGATGGCGTGGCCGGCGGCGAGAAAGCCTAGGCGTTCGGCTTCCGCCTGGCCATTGCGGACCAGTGCGCCCCAGGTCTTGCGCTGCGCCACCGGCGCGCCGGTGGAACCGGAAGTGAACAGACAGACGGCTTCCTGTCGCTCGTCGACCTTCGGCATGGGCGCAGTCGCATTCGGCATGGCAGGCGCTGCCGGATACTGAAGACACGGCAGGTCGATGCCATCGCCTTTTCCGTCGTGCAGGCAGAAGACATCGGCGGCGAATTCCTTCAGCCGGCGCACCGTTTCCGGCGTGTGCGCGGCCGGCAACAGGCTGAGCTTGCCGGTAACCATGGCGGCGGCGAAGCCAACCATGAAGCGGTAGCGATCCTCGCAGACGTTGAGAATGTTGCCGCCCGCCGGCAGGCAGTCGGCCAGTTGCGCCACGTCAGCGAGGAACCGTGCCTGCCGCACCGGACCATCGGGGCGCCAGGCGACGATGTCGTCCGGTCCGGCGTGTGCCGTCAGCGCTATGCCGCTGGCGGTCATGACCTCATGCCGGCACGGAAGGCGCGCACGGCGGCAAGGATGCCGACCTGATCGTCCGGTGGCAGCACGCGCTTGCGTACCTCATTCTCGACAACGAACATCGCCGCCACCAGGGGCAGGGTAAGGATGTTGGCGAATGTCGACCAGACTTCGATCGGCGTCAGCAAGTACAACAGGATCGACAGCGTGGCCATGGCAACAAAGAACAGGGTCCACGCCAGCGTCACCTGGCGCGTGTAGGCAAGCAACTCTGGCGTCATCACCTTCTGCACCCGGCTCGCGAAAACAGTCACCAGTGGCGTGCGGGTACCCAGCAGCGAACGGCCAAACAAGACGCCAAGCACGACGTTCATGCCGACGTGCTGGATCAGGTAAAGCCTGTCGATCCAGATGCCGGCCTTGATCGTGGCCACGAGATAGTGTGAACCCGCTGCCCAGGCGACGACCAGGATACCCGCGAACAGCCAGGCCAGCCGGTCGTTGTCGCGCGCGGCCATCGCAGTCCTACTTGGTTCGATGAGCGGCGATGTGATTGGCGAGGCTGCGCAGCGAGGTGAAGATGCGGACATTGTCTTCGTCGTCCGAGCGCAACTGGAAGCCATATTGCTTGGACACCACCAGCGCCACTTCGAGAATGTCGATCGAGTCGAGCCCGAGGCCTTCGCCGTAGAGCGGCGCGTCCGGCGCGATGTCCGCGCCGGCAATTTCCAGATTCAGGGCGGCGACGATCATGTCGGCCACCTCGGCCATCAGTGAATCGAGGTTGCTGGATGACTGGTTCATGGCGGCTCGTAGCGAAATCAATCAGACATCGATATTGCGCGCATAAAGTGCGTTCGATTCGATGAACGCGCGCCTGGGTTCGACGTTGTCGCCCATGAGCGTGGTGAAGATCTCGTCAGCAGCGATGGCGTCCTCGATCTGCACCTTGAGCAGGCGGCGCACGGTCGGGTCCATGGTGGTTTCCCAGAGCTGCTCGGGGTTCATCTCGCCCAGGCCTTTGTAGCGCTGCTTGGAGAGACCGCGGTCGACTTCGTTGAGCAGCCAGTCCATGGCTTCGGCAAAACTGGTCACGCCCTGGGATTTCTCGCCGCGCCGGATGGTGGCGCTGGCATCGATCAGACCGGCGATCATCTGCGACGTCTTGCGGATCTGAGCGTAGTCCCCAGAATGCATGAAGTCGTCGTCGATGTGGCCGACGCGCAGGTTGCCGTGGCGCATCTTCTCGACGCGCAAGCGCCAGCTCTCGGTCTTGGCATGGTGCTCGGCGACGATGCGCACACCCGCCGGCGCGTATTGCGACAGGCGCTGGGCGCTGGCTGCGGTGGCGCTTTCATCCGCGAGGTCGAGGGCGATGTCATGCGCCAGCATGGCGTGCAGCACGCCCGGCTCGATGAAGTCGGCCAGGCGCTTGATGACGGCTTCCGAAAGCAGGTAGGCGCGCGCCAGTTCGCCTAGTGCCTCGCCTTCGATCGCGCTGGCGCCGATCTTTGGCGTCAGCATGGCGCTGTCCAGGGCCAGGGCCAGCAAATGCTGGTTGAGGGCGTGATCGTCCTTGATGTAGAGCTCCGTCTTGCCGTGCTTGATCTTGTACAGCGGCGGCTGCGCTATGTAGATGTAGCCTCGCTCGACCAGTTCCGGCAGCTGGCGGTAGAAGAAAGTCAGCAGCAGGGTGCGGATGTGGGCGCCGTCCACGTCGGCGTCGGTCATGAGAATGATGCGGTGGTAGCGCAGCTTGTCGATGTTGAAATCGTCGGCACCAATGCCGCAACCCAGTGCGGTCAGCAGGGTGACGATCTGCTCGGACGAGATTACCTTGTCGAAGCGCGATTTCTCGACGTTGAGCACCTTGCCGCGCAGCGGCAGGATGGCCTGGAACTTGCGATCCCTCCCCTGCTTGGCGGAGCCGCCGGCAGAATCGCCCTCGACAATGTAGAGCTCGCACAGAGCCGGATCCTTCTCCTGGCAGTCGGCCAGCTTGCCGGGCAGGCCGATGTTGTCCAGCACGCCCTTGCGGCGGGTCATCTCGCGGGCCTTGCGGGCCGCTTCACGCGCCCGTGCGGCCTCGACGATCTTGCCGGTGATGGTCTTGGCGTCGATGGGCTTTTCGAGCAGGAACTCGGCCAGCTTCTGGGCAACGACTTCCTCCACTGCCGGCCGGGCCTCGCTAGACACCAGCTTCATCTTGGTCTGCGAGGCGAACTTCGGATCGGGCATCTTCACCGACAGCACACAGGCGAGACCCTCGCGCATGTCGTCGCCGGCGATGTCCACCTTGGCCTTCTTGGCGATCTCGTTTTCCTCGATGTACTTGTTGATGACCCGCGTCATCGCCGCGCGCAGGCCGGTGAGGTGGGTACCACCATCCGACTGCGGAATGTTGTTGGTGAAGCAGAGCACTTGTTCGGCGTAGGAGTCGTTCCACTGCATCGCGACTTCGACATCGATGGTGACGCCGCTGTCGCCGACCTTGGACTCGCCCGTCGAGAAGAACACATTGGGGTGCAGCACGGTCTTGGCACGGTTAATGTACTCGACGAAGCCTTTGACGCCGCCGGAGAAGGCAAAGTCCTCCTCCTTGCCGGTGCGCTGGTCGATCAGCTTGATCTTGACGCCGTTGTTGAGGAAGGAGAGTTCGCGCAGCCGCTTGGCGAGGATGTCGTAATGGAACTCGACGGCGCCGAAAATTTCGTCGTCGGCAAGGAAATGTACCTCGGTGCCTGTGGTTTGGGCGTCACCAATGACCTTCAGCGGCGAGACTTCGACGCCATTCTGGACTTCGATGACGCGATCCGCGGCATGGCCGCGCTGGAACTCCATGTAGTGCTTCTTGCCATCGCGGCGCACTGTCAGGCGCAGCCATTTCGACAGCGCATTGACGCAGGAGACGCCAACGCCATGCAGGCCGCCCGACACTTTGTAGGAATTCTGGTTGAACTTGCCGCCGGCATGCAGTACGCACATGACTATCTCGGCGGCCGAGCGTTTGGGCTCGTGCTTGTCGTCGAACTTGACGCCGGTCGGTATGCCGCGGCCGTTGTCGGTCACCGAAATCGAATTATCGGTATGAATGGTGATGACGATGTCGTCGCAGTAGCCGGCCAAAGCTTCGTCGATGGCATTGTCGACCACTTCGAAAACCATGTGATGGAGCCCGGTGCCATCGGAAGTATCGCCGATGTACATGCCCGGGCGCTTGCGTACCGCCTCCAGGCCTTCCAGTTGCTGTATCGAATCTTCGTCGTAGCCGCCATTTTCGGCAGCGGGCTTGTTGTCCTGCGTCATTAGACTTCCCGGGTTAGATGCGCATCGGCATCACGACGTACTTGAAACGATCGTTGCCGGGCAGCATGAACAGCGCGCTCGAACTGGCGTCGGCAAGCCGGCATTCGATGGTGTCGACAGCTATGTTGTTGAGGACGTCGAGCAGGTAGGTGACGTTGAAGCCGACATCGAGGTTTTCACCGGTATAAGGCACCTCGATTTCTTCCTGCGCTTCTTCCTGTTCGGCGTTGGTGGAGAGAATCTTCAGGCTGCCATCGTTGAGCACCAAGCGAACGCCACGGAATTTTTCATTGGTCAGGATCGCCGCCCGCATCAACGAGTGCAGTAACACATCGCGCGGTAATTGCAGCACCTTGGTGTGCTGCTGCGGAATCACGCGCTCGTAATCCGGAAACTTGCCATCGATCAGTTTGGAAACCAGTTCGATGTTGCCAAAGCGGAATTGCGCCTGCGTCGGCGACAGGCTGATTTCCAGCGGCTCGTCATTGTCGGCCAGTTGGCGCGAGAGTTCCAGCACCGTCTTGCGCGGCAGGATGACTTCAATGCGCGGTAAGTTGTCGTTCAGCGCCTCGCTGGCAAATGCCAGGCGATGACCATCGGTGGCTACCACACGCATTTCGGCGCCGTTGGTTACCAGCAACAGACCGTTGAGGTAATAGCGGATGTCCTGCTGTGCCATCGAATATTGAACCAGTGCCAGCAGATGCTTGAACTGCTTCTGCGACATTGAGATCCTGGCCGTTTGACCATCAGCGGTCAACATGCGGGGAAAATCCTCAGCCGGCAATGTCTGTAGATTGAAACGGCTCTTGCCTGCCTTGAGTTGTAGGCGTTTGTCGTCGAGCGCGAGACTGACCTCGGCCGATTCCGGCAGCGAGCGAAGGATATCCTGCAACTTGCGGGCGCCAACGGTGAGGGCGGTTTTTTCGATACCGACCGCTGTTGTGCTGGTTCTGATCTGGATTTCGATGTCAGTCGCCAGCATCGTCAAGCGCTCGCCGTCCTTTTCCATGAGGACATTTGAAAGAATCGGCAAGGTGTGGCGTTTCTCGACAATGCCGCATACGGACTGCAGCGGAGTCAGGATCTGATCACGCGGGCCTTTATACAGGAGCATTCTTTATATCTCCTTTGTCTACTGATGATTAATGATGGCGATTGGTGTGGATAAGCGGTTTTTTTTCTTACTGCTCATGGATATGCGTATTGTAACGTTCTGGGGTAAACACCGTCGGATCTCTGTGGAGAAATGTGGATGAATATTCAGATGCGCTCCGGATTCGTCTTTATTCACAATCAATCCCCGATTGTCCCCGTACTTATCCTTTGATCGATTGCAGTAAAACATGGAGGTCATTGTTTAGTTGTCCATCCTTGCCGCGCAGGTCGCCGATCGTGCGGCAGGCATGCAGTACGGTGGTATGGTCACGGCCGCCGAAGGCATCACCGATTTCCGGCAAGCTGTGCGGGGTCAGTTCCCGCGCCAGCCACATGGCGACTTGACGGGGGCGAGCAATGGCGCGGGTGCGTTTTTGAGAATACATTTCCGCGACCTTTATCTTGTAGTAGTCGGAAACGTATTTCTGGATCAGTTCGAGAGTTATTTGGCGATTGTGGGCGCCAATCACGTCCTTGAGAGCCTCCTTGGCCACCTCGATGTTGAGGTCGCGGCCGTGGAAGCGGGCGAAGGCGATGACGCGGTTAAGTGCTCCCTCAAGTTCGCGTACATTTGAACGCAGGTTCTTGGCAATCAGGAACGCGACGTCGTCGCCAAGGGGAATTTCCGTGGCTTCAGCTTTTTTCTTGAGGATAGCGACTCGCATTTCCAGTTCCGGTGGCTCGACCTGAACTGTAAGGCCACAATCGAAACGTGAAATCAAGCGGTTTTCCAGGCCCTGAATATCTTTCGGATAGGTGTCGCAGGTGATTACGATTTGTTTCCTTGCTTCGATCAATGCATTGAAAGCAAAGAAAAATTCCTCTTGGGTGCGATCCTTGCCGTTGAGGAATTGGATGTCGTCGATGATAAGCAAGTCCAGCGAGCAGTAGTAGCGCTTGAAGGTGTCAAAAGCCTTCTGCTGATAGGCGCGAACGACATCGGCGATGTAGTCGTGCGCATGGACATAACGGACAATCTTGTCGGGATTATGTCGCCAGACTTCATTGCCTAACGCATGCACCAAGTGGGTCTTACCAAGGCCGACGCCGCCATAGACGAACAGTGGATTGTAGGAGGTGCCAGGATTGAGAGCCACCTGCTGAGCCGCTGCACGGGCAAGGTCGTTCGAGCGGCCTGTTACCAATGCCTCGAAAGTGAAATCCGGATTCAGACGCGTCTTTTCGTAAATGGGATCGCTGTTGCGCATGGCAGGAAGTGAGGCGGGTCCTACCTGTTCGGGCAATTCGACCGCTTCCTCAATCTGGTTCAGACCAGCCGCGAACGCCTGATCCGCTACCCGAGGCTCATCAAGGGCAAGCGTAATGCTGCTGCCGTCGGGGTGAACTTGCCGAAGGAGGCTTTCTATGCGTGAGAAATAGCGTTCCCTGACCCACTGCAGAACGAAACGATTGGGCGCCAGCAATCGGAACCGGCCGGGTCCTTGCGATTCGATACGCAGCGACTTGATCCACGAGTTGAACTGCTGCGCCGGCAGTTCCTCCTGGAAGTTAGCCAGGCACAGCGACCAGAAGTCGCTCATGACCGGGTCGTCGCTTATCGGCATGGCACGAACCATTAGTGTATGGTATTGATTAATAGTATATTTTATAATGATGAACGCGGTTCCAAAAAGGAAACCGCGTTCATGTTTCGAGGCATTCTAGCGGGTTCGCCAAGAGTTATCCACAAGGGTCGGCGGAAAATTGGTCTTGACAAGAAACGGCGCCAACGATGTAATCGCGCGTTTCTCTTTTGAGAGGGTTACCCCATGAAACGGACTTATCAGCCATCGGTGGTGCGTCGCAAGCGCACTCATGGCTTTCTGGTGCGCATGCGTACCCGTGGCGGTCGTGCCGTCATTCGTGCTCGTCGTGCCAAGGGCCGTCAGCGTCTCGGCGTCTGAGCCGCATCTGGTGGCCAGGGGGTGATTTGAAAGTGGCCGGGGATGAGGTATTCCGCTCCTCGGCGCGTCTCCGGCAACCACGTGAATTCGCTGTCGTCATGACCAGCCCACAGCGGCTGCGGGGCGGCTGTTTCGAGCTTCGCTATCGTCGCAATGAGGCATCCGGCGCGCGGCTCGGTCTGGTGATTCCCAAGCGCCTAGCCCGGCGTGCCGTGCTGCGCAACCTGATCAAACGCTTGGCTCGTGAAGCATTTCGGCATGCTTTGCCAAAGTTGCCGGCCGTCGATATGGTCCTCAGGCTTTCCAGGCCGCCCCTGTCGTCGGATGCCAGAGTCGATGGCGTGTTGCGCGGCACTTGGCGGCGCGACATCGATGTGTTGCTGGCGGGATTGCAGCCATGATTAAAGGATGGGTGGCAATGCCCTGGATATGGCTGATTCGCGCTTACCAGTACGGCATCAGCCCGTTCTTGGGGCGAAGCTGCCGGTTTGATCCAAGTTGTTCCGAGTATGCTGTCGAATCGCTGCAACGTCATGGTGTTATTAGAGGTTTGTGGCTGGCTGTCCGGCGCATCGGACGCTGTCATCCCTGGCATCCCGGCGGCTACGACCCGGTGCCCTGATCAATTTTCGATTCGTCATGGATAACCAAAGACTGATTCTGTTCCTGGTATTTAGCTTTTCCCTGATCATGCTTTGGGAGGCCTGGCAGAAGCACGGCACCCAGCCACAAGTGCCAGGTCAGGCAGCGGTGGCGACGGCACAGGCGCCGGCAGCGACCGCGACCGCAGCCGCCGTGCCGACTCCAACCGGCCCTACGGAGGGCGTGCCGACCGTTGCAGTTAGTCCGGTTGCCGTCGATGTGGCAGCCAAGGTCCAGGTGAAGACCGACCTCTATGTGGTGGAAATTTCCGCCCTCGGCGGTGATCTGACCGGTTTGGAACTGACTCAGCATAAGGCCACGGAAGACAAGACGCGCAATTTTGTCCTGTTCGAGCCCAAGCATGCCTACGCGGCGCAGAGCGGCCTGATCGGCCCGGGGCTGCCGAATCACAAGACGATCTGGCAGCTGCCCGCGGCCGGCATGACACTGAAAGACGGTGACAATGAACTGCGCGTTCGTCTGACAGCGACGGCCGAGGGCAGCGTGCAGGTCGCCAAGACCTACGTGTTCAAGCGCGGCAGTTACCTAATCGACGTCGAATACGAGATCATCAACGGCAGCGCCGCGGCAATTGCGCCGCATGCCTATTTCCAATTGACGCGGGACGGCAAGGCACCGGAAGGCGCCACGGCCATGATGTCGACCTTTACCGGGCCCGCCTTTTACACCGATGCGGACAAGTTCCATAAGGTGACGTTCGAGGATGTGGCCAAGAACAAGGCCAAGGTGCCGGGCAAGAGCGACAACGGCTGGGTGGCGATGGTCCAGCACTATTTCGTCTCGGCATGGCTGCCGGCCGGCGCTGGCGAGCGGGAATTCTTCCTGCGCGAGATCGGCAAGGACCTGTTCGCCGCTGGCGTGATCGTACCCGTTGCAGCGGTGGCGCCCGGCGCCACGGGCAAGCTGGCCATGCCTCTATACGCAGGCCCACAGGAACAGGAAAAACTGGCCAAGATCGCCCCCGGTTTCGATCTCGTGGTCGATTACGGCTGGCTGACGGTTATCGCCGCACCGATTTTCTGGGTGCTTCAATGGCTGTATTCTTTCCTCGGCAACTGGGGTTGGGCGATCATCGTCATGACGGTGATGCTCAAGGCGGCCTTCTTCCCTCTGTCCGCCGCTTCCTACAAGTCGATGGCCAAGATGCGCGTGCTGACGCCCAAGCTGACCAAGTTGAAAGAGACGTTCGCCGACGACAAGCAGCGCATGAACCAGGAGATGATGGAGCTGTACAAGAAGGAAAAGGTCAATCCGCTCGGCGGCTGCCTGCCTATCCTGGTGCAGATTCCCGTCTTCATCGCGCTGTACTGGGTGCTGCTGGGCACTGTCGAAATGCGCGGTGCGCCGTGGCTGGGCTGGATCACCGACCTCTCCACCAAGGATCCGTATTTCGTCATGCCGCTGATCATGGGCGCGACGATGTTCATTCAGACCAAGCTGAATCCCACGCCGCCCGATCCCATGCAGGCCAAGGTCATGCTGATCATGCCCGTCGTGTTTACAGGCATGTTCCTGTTCTTCCCATCGGGCCTGGTGCTCTACTGGACGGTCAACAACCTGCTTTCCATTGCCCAGCAATGGCAGGTGAACCGGATGATCGAGGCCAGTGGCCTCAAGGCCCACTGACACCATTGCCGCCATTGCCACCGCCCCGGGGCGGGGTGGCATTGGAGTGGTCCGTGTTTCAGGTACCGGACTGCTTGATTTTGCGGAACGCCTGACGGGCAGGCGGCTCCATTGCATTCAAGCGCGGCGTGCCACCATGGCTGACTTTCGTGCCGCCGAGGGCGATGACATCGACCGCGGCATCCTGCTCTACTTTCCGGCGCCCCAATCGTTTACCGGCGAGGACGTGCTGGAACTCCAGGGCCATGGCGGCTCCGTGGTGATGCAGCAGCTTCTCGGCCGCTGTCTCGAGTTGGGTGCGCGCCTGGCGGAGCCAGGAGAGTTCAGCCGCCGCGCCTTCCTCAACGACAAGATGGACTTGGCACAGGCGGAAGCGGTTGCCGACCTGATCGAGGCGACGACGGCGCAGGCGGCGCGTTCGGCACTGCGCTCCCTGTCTGGGGAGTTCTCGCGCCACGTGCATGGTCTGGTCGAGCAATTGATCGACTTGCGCATGTTGATCGAGGCGACGCTGGATTTCCCGGATGAGGAAATCGATCCGGTGCGCGACACCGACATGGTGCCCCGTCTGGACAGGTTGCGGCACGACCTGGCCGGGCTGAGGAGCCGTGCCCGCCAGGGCAGCCTGCTGCGTACCGGCCTGACCGTGGTACTGGCCGGGCTGCCGAACGTAGGTAAATCCTCGCTGCTGAATCGGCTGGCCGGCGAGGAGCGGGCAATTGTCACCGATATCGCCGGCACTACCCGGGATGCCCTGATGGAAACCATTCAGGTCGAGGGCATTCCGCTGCATATCATCGACACTGCCGGCCTGAGGGAAACCCAAGATCCAGTGGAGCGAATAGGCATCGAACGCAGCTGGCAGGAGATCGGCCGCGCCGACGTCGTCCTGCAAATCGTCGATGCCAGGACCGGCGTCACGCCGGCCGACCAAGCCGTCGCGGCACGTTTGCCCAGGGGCATCGAGCGTGTCGTGGTCGAGAACAAATGCGATCTCGCGCATCAGGCACCCGGACGCTTCGAAGACAAGGAGCACGCCGGCCAGATCCACTTGCGCCTGTCGGCGAAGACCGGGGAGGGCATGGCCCTGCTGCACGATGAATTGCTGCGCGTCGCCGGCTGGCAGGGTCATGGCGAGGACGTGATCCTGGCGCGTGAGCGTCATCTGGAAGCGCTGGCCGAAGCGCAACGACGCGTCGATCTGGCCGCCGGCGAAACGCAACGTGTCGAATTGGCTGCCGAGGAATTACGCTTGGCGCAGGAAGCGCTGTCCGCCATTACGGGCGAATTTACCGCCGACGATCTTCTTGGAGTGATCTTCAGCCGCTTCTGCATTGGCAAATGAGTGAGCTGCCACTTCTTGCGCTTGCGGCGCTGCTAGCGGGTTTCGTAGACGCGGTTGCAGGTGGTGGCGGCCTGATTCAGGTACCGGCGCTGTTTAATGCGCTGCCGGCCGAAACGCCCGCCACCATCTTCGGAACCAACAAGGGCTCCAGCATTTTCGGTACCGCCAATGCGGCCTGGCGCTACACTCGGCGCATCGCCATGCCTTGGGACATCGCGCTGCCGGCCTCGGCTTCGGCCTTCGTGTTTTCGTTTGTCGGCGCGGCGACGGTCGCCTGGCTGCCCAAGGAAGTCGTGCGACCACTGGTCTTGGTGCTGATGGTGGCGGTCGTCGCCTATACCTTGTTCAAGCCGGACTTCGGCAAACTGCAGGGCAGGACCTTGCCGGCAACGAAGCTACGGTCGTACGCGCTGACGGTCGGCGCGGTGCTTGGCTTCTACGATGGCTTCTTCGGCCCCGGCGCCGGCAGCTTCATGATCTTCGCCTTCGTCGGCTTGTTTGGCCTCGATTTCCTGCGCGCATCCAGCGCCGCCAAGATCGTCAATCTGACCACCAATGCGGCGGCGCTGACCTTCTTCGTCCCGAATGGCAACATGCTGTGGGCGACCGCATTTACCATGGCGGTGTTCAACATCGCCGGTGCGTTTGTCGGCACGCGGCTGGCCCTGCGCCACGGCAGCGGCTTCGTGCGCTGGGTGTTCCTGGCGGTGAGTGCTGTGCTGATCGGCAAATTCGGCTACGATACGCTGTTTGTTCAGACTCTATAAAGAGAGGAGACCTCGATGAATGTGAAACCGTTAGTCGCCGGCTTGATCGCCGCTTTTGCCGCCAGCGTTGCCCAGGCCGACATCAATGTCGGCGTTAGCGTTTCCGCGACCGGCCCGGCGGCTTCGCTGGGCATTCCCGAGAAGAATACGTTCGCGCTGATGCCGACCAGCATTGCCGGCCAGAAGATCAATTATGTGATCCTCGACGATGCCTCCGATACCACCACGGCTGTCAAGAACGCCCGTAAGCTGGTCTCCGAGAACAAGGTGGACGTGATCGTCGGCTCGACGATCACCCCCAACTCGCTGGCCATGATCGACGTCGCTGCCGAGGCCGAGACGCCGATGATCTCCATGGCGGCTTCCGCCCGCATTGTCGATCCGGCCAACCCGAAGGTGAAGTGGGTCTTCAAGACGCCGCAGAACGACGTCCAGATGTCGACTGCCATCGTCGAGCACATGACCAATGCCAATATTAAGACAGTGGCCTTCATCGGTTTTGCCGATGCCTATGGCGAAGGCTGGTACCAGGAATTTTCGAAGATCGCCGAGGCGCGCAAGCTAACGATCGTCGCCAATGAGCGCTACAACCGCAGCGACACATCGGTGACCGGCCAGGTGCTCAAGATCATGGCGGCCAAGCCGGACGCTGTGCTCGTTGCCGGTGCCGGTACGCCGGCGGCCCTGCCCCAGAAGGCGCTGAAGGAGAAGGGCTACAAGGGCGCCTACTACCAGACTCACGGCGTTGCCAACAAGGACTTCATGCGTGTCTGCGGCAAGGACTGCGAGGGTACCTTCCTGCCCGCCGGCCCGGTGCTGGTGGCGGAGCAACTGCCCAAGGACAATGCGATCAAGAAGGTGGCCATGGATTACGTCGCCAAGTACGAGGCCGCGCATGGCAAGGGCAATACGTCGACTTTCGGTGCCCACGCCTGGGATGCCGGCATCCTGCTGCAGAACGCGATTCCGGTGGCGCTAAAGAAAGCTCAGCCGGGCAGCAAGGAGTTCCGCTTGGCCCTGCGCGATGCTATTGAGGGCCTGAAGAACGTTACTGTGTCCCACGGTATCGTCAATATGTCGGCTCAGGATCACCTCGGTTTCGACCAGCGTGCGCGCGCGATGGTCAAGATTGAAGGTGACGCCTGGAAGCTCCAGCAGTAGGCGTATACTTCCGCTCTGGCGAATATTCAGAGGCAGGGGCGCCCCAGGTGCGAATGGGCGCCCTTGTCGTTTCCGCGTCTCGAAGAACAATCGATGGATCTGCAAATTGCCCTGTTGCTTGGCCAGGACGGCATCGTCAACGGCGCCATTTATGCGCTGCTGGCCTTGGCGCTGGTGCTGGTCTTCGCGGTCACCCGCGTCATCTTCATTCCGCAGGGTGAGTTCGTTGCCTTCGGTGCCCTGACACTGGCAAGTTTCCAGGCCGGCAAAGTTCCAGGCACGCTCTGGTTACTGCTCGGCCTCGGTGTGGCGGTGGCGGCTATCGAAGTCGCTGTCGCCACCAGGAACGGCGCGCTGCATCGGCTGGCATCGGCGTTGGGCTGGAACCTGGTCTATCCGGCCGTGGCTGCCGGCATTGTCTTTCTGGGCGATCCCGGCAGTTGGCCGCTGGGCTTGCAGGTCGCGCTGGCCCTCGCGCTGGTGGTGCCGCTGGGGCCGATGGTCTATCGCCTGGCCTATCAGCCATTGGCGTCGGCATCGGTGCTGGTCTTGCTGATCGTCTCGGTGGCGGTGCATCTGACGCTGGTCGGTCTCGGCCTGCTGTTCTTCGGCGCCGAGGGTTCACGCACGCCGGCTTTCTCCGACGCCAGCTTCGAGTGGTGGGGCGTCACCGTGACCGGGCAGACCCTCTGGGTCGTCGGTGCCAGCGGGGTCCTGATCGTCGTGCTTTACATCTTTTTCGAGCGCAGTCTGTGGGGCAAGGCGCTGCGGGCGACGGCGATCAATCGCGTCGGGGCACAGTTGATGGGCATTTCCACCACCCAGGCGGGCAAGCTTTCCTTCCTGCTGGCTGCCGCCATCGGCGCCTTGTCCGGCATCCTGATCGCGCCGATTACCACGGTCTATTACGACACTGGTTTCATCGTCGGCCTCAAGGGCTTCGTCGCCGCCATTGTCGGTGGTCTGGCCAGCTACCCGGTGGCGGCGGCCGGAGCGATCCTGGTCGGGCTGCTGGAATCGTTTTCCTCTTTTTGGGCATCTGCCTTCAAGGAGGTGATCGTCTTTACCATGATCATCCCCGTGCTGGTCTGGCGGTCGGTAACCACACGCCATGTCGAGGAGGACGAGTGAGTCCGCGTCTCCTGATTGCGGGTTTCGTGGTCCTGCTGGTGTTGGGGCCGGCCGTGCTGCCGGAGTTTCACATTACCCTGCTCAACTACATAGGGCTCTATGCCCTGGTTGCTCTTGGATTGGTTTTGTTGACTGGAGTGGGAGGGCTCACTTCGTTCGGACAGGCTGCCTTTGTTGGACTTGGCGCCTACACAACGGCATATCTAACCACCGCCGAGGGGTTGCCGCCTGTGCTGTCATGGCTCGGCGTGTCGCCATGGCTGACTTTGGTCGCGAGCCTGCTGGTGACCACAGCTGTGGCGGCGCTGCTGGGCCTGCTGACTCTGCGGCTGTCCGGGCACTATCTGCCGCTGGGGACCATCGCCTGGGGCATGTCGCTCTATTTCCTGTTCGGCAATGTCTCCTTTCTGGGCGGACATACCGGCATTTCAAACATCCCGGCGCTGAGCCTGTTCAGTTTCGACCTCCGGGACGGGCGTCATTTCTATTACCTGATCTGGTTCGTGCTGCTGGTAGCCGTCTGGATGACGCAGAACCTGCTCGATTCCCGCGAAGGGCGGGCGATTCGCGCACTGAAGGGCGGCAGCGTGATGGCGGAAGCGATGGGCGTGGATACCGCGCGCTCCAAGATGATCATTTTTCTGATCGCGGCCGCTTTCGCCGCAGTGTCGGGCTGGCTCTATGCGCACCTGCAGCGCTTCGTCAATCCGACGCCTTTCGGCCTTCACATCGGCATCGAATACCTCTTCATGGCGGTCATCGGCGGTGCCGGCCATGTCTGGGGCGCCTTGGCGGGTGCCGGCCTGATCACCGTGCTCAAGCAATGGTTGCAGGATTTGCTGCCGGCGATCTTCGGCGCCTCGGGCAACTTCGAGATCATCGTGTTCGGCCTGCTGATGATTTTCGTCCTGCATCGCGCAAGGGACGGCCTCTGGCCCGTCATCTGCCGGCTGGTGCCGTTGAAGCAGGCCAAGGTGCGTCGGGCCCCTGCTGGTGAGCCGCTGGATCGGCAGCCCAAGCCGGCGCTCGGTACGCTCTTGCTTGAGGTAAAGGATGCGGTCAAGAAGTTCGGCGGCCTGACTGCCAACAACCAGATGAGTCTGAACGTCGTCACTGGTGAAATCCTGGCCTTGATCGGACCCAATGGCGCCGGCAAGAGCACGTTGTTCAACCTGATTACCGGTGTCGATCCGCCGACCTCGGGTGAGGTACATTTCCTTGGCGTACGAGTGGACGGCATGGCTTCCCGGGAGATCGCCCGGCGCGGCATGAGCCGCACCTTCCAGCATGTGCGTCTGTTGCCGGGCATGTCGGTGTTGGAAAACGTCGCCATCGGTGCGCACTTGCGGGGCCGCGCCAGCGTCGCCGCCGCCGCGGTTCATGCGGAGCGGGCGGAAGAGGAAAGGCTGCTGGCCGAGGCGGCACGGCAGATCGAGCGTGTCGGGATCGGTGACCACCTCTTTGATTCTGCTGGCAGCCTGGCGTTGGGTCAGCAGCGGATTGTCGAGATTGCGCGAGCCCTGGCTTCGGACCCCTGCCTGCTGCTGCTCGACGAACCTGCCGCCGGCCTGCGCTATCTGGAGAAGCAGACGCTGGCGGAACTGCTGCGCCGCTTGCGCGACGAAGGTATCGGCATCCTCCTCGTCGAGCACGACATGGACTTCGTCATGGGCTTGGCCGACCGGGTTGTGGTCATGGAGTTCGGCGAGAAGATCGCCGAGGGACGACCGGAGGAAGTGCAAGGGAATCCGGATGTCATCGAGGCCTACCTGGGTGGAGTAGAGTGATGGCACCGCCTGTCGTTCTCGAGGTCGAGAATCTGTGTGTTGCTTACGGCAAGGTCGAGGCGCTGCATCATGTTTCGCTCAAGGTACGTGCCGGCGAGATCGTCACGGTGATTGGCCCCAACGGTGCTGGCAAGACGACGTTGCTGTCCTCTATCATGGGCCTGCTGCCGCGGACGTCGGGAACAATCAGTTTTCTCGGCTCGCGCCAAAGCGAGATCGACGTCGAGAGGATGGTCGCCATGGGTATGACGCTGGTGCCGGAAAAGCGCGAACTGTTCGGGGACATGAGCGTCGAGGACAATCTGATGCTCGGCGCGTTCATGCGGCGTCGGCTGGGGCATCGTGACCAACAGCAGACCATGGCGGAGGTCTACCGGATATTTCCGAGGCTCAAGGAACGGCACAATCAGCATGCAGGTACTCTGTCCGGGGGCGAACGGCAGATGTTGGCGGTGGGCAGGGCATTGATGGCCAAGCCGAAGCTGCTGATGCTGGATGAGCCCAGCCTCGGGCTGGCGCCGCTGATTGTGCGGGAGATATTTCATGTCCTAGGCCATCTGCGCAAGACCGGTGTGGCGATTCTGCTGGTCGAGCAAAATGCCCGTGCCGCGCTTCAGGTCGCCGACTTCGGCTACGTACTGGAGACCGGCGAGGTGGCTCTATCCGGGGCCAGCGACGAGCTTGAAGGCAATCCGATGGTGGTGGAGAGTTACCTCGGTCTGGGCGGCAAACATTAGTCTGTGTTTCACGTGAAACTGCGCACTCTGCGGTTTCACGTGAAACATGCCGGTGTCGCAATTCAGTTTTTTGGATCGTAGGCGTATCATTGCGCCTCTTTTCCGCCTCGCCTGCCGTACTCCTTCCTTCATGCTTTTCCCCACGCGTTTCGACGTTATCGTGATCGGCGGCGGCCATGCTGGCACCGAGGCCGCGCTCGCCGCTGCGCGTAGCGGCGCCTGCACGCTGTTGCTTACTCACAATATCGAGACGCTCGGTGCCATGTCCTGCAATCCGTCCATCGGCGGCATCGGCAAGGGGCATCTGGTCAAGGAAGTCGATGCCCTCGGCGGTGCCATGGCGGCAGCGACGGACAATGCTGGTATCCAGTTCCGCATCCTCAATGCCTCCAAGGGCCCAGCTGTGCGCGCGACCCGTGCCCAGGCTGACCGCCAGCTCTACAAGCAGGCGATCCGTACCCGGCTGGAAAACCAGCCCAACTTGACTCTGTTTCAGCAGGCTGCAGATGATCTGACCATCGAGGGCGATCGGGTTACGGGTGTCGTTACCCGGTTGGGCATTCGTTTCGAGGCGTCGGCCGTGGTGTTGACCGCTGGCACTTTCCTGAATGGCCTGGTACACGTCGGTCTGGAAAACTACCGTGCCGGCCGCTTCGGCGATCCGCCATCACTGACTTTGGCCCAGCGCTTGCGGGAACTGCAATTGCCCGTCGGGCGGCTGAAGACCGGTACGCCCCCGCGTCTCGATGGCCGGACGATCGATTTTTCGGTCATCCAGCGGCAACCGGGGGATGCGCCGGTACCGGTCTTTTCATTTCTCGGCAGGTCCGAACAGCATCCGCGTCAGATTCCCTGCTGGATCACCCATACGAACACCCGGACTCACGACATCATTCGCGCCGGCCTTGATCGATCGCCGATGTTTACAGGTGTTATCGAGGGCGTCGGGCCGCGCTACTGTCCTTCGATCGAGGACAAGATCCACAAGTTCGCCGGCAAGGACGAGCACCAGGTATTCCTCGAACCGGAGGGTCTGACCACCCATGAGTACTACCCTCAGGGGGTGTCCACCAGTCTGCCGTTCGATGTGCAGATCGCCTTGGTGCGCTCGATCCGCGGCCTCGAAAACGTCCATATCACCCGGCCTGGGTACGCCATCGAGTACGACTACTTCGATCCCCGTAACCTCAAGGCGTCGCTGGAGACGAAATCCATCGCAGGGCTGTTCTTCGCGGGGCAGATCAATGGCACTACCGGCTACGAAGAGGCAGCGGCGCAAGGCCTGCTGGCGGGCGTCAATGCCGCGCGCCAGTCGCGGGAACTCGATCCCTGGTCGCCGCGGCGCGATCAGGCCTACCTTGGCGTAATGATCGACGACCTTGTCACACGCGGTGTTTCGGAACCCTATCGGATGTTCACCAGCCGGGCCGAATATCGTTTGAGCCTGCGCGAGGACAATGCCGATCTACGCCTCACGGCGATTGGCCGAGAGTTGGGCTTGGTGGACGATATTCGCTGGGACGCCTTCAATCGCAAGCGTGATGCCATCGACCGCGAGGCCGAGCGCCTGCGCGATACCTGGATCAATCCGCGCATGGTGGCCGAGTCCGACGCCATACGTGTAACCGGCAAGAAGTTGGAGCGCGAGTATCGATTGTTTGATCTGCTGCGCCGTCCGGAAGTGACATATAGGAGTCTCCTTACCCTGCCAGGTGCTGGGGTTGGTGTCAGTGAACCGCAGGTGGTGGAACAGGTCGAAATCCAGGCCAAGTATCAGGGCTACATCGAGCGGCAACGGGAAGAGGTCGACAAGGCGGAGGCGCATGAATCCCTGACTTTGCCGGCCGATCTCGATTACTGGCAAGTGCGTGGCCTGTCGATCGAGGTCCAGCAGAAGCTCAATCAGCACAGACCGGAAACGCTTGGCCAAGCCTCGCGCATCCAAGGTGTGACGCCGGCGGCGATTTCGCTGTTGCTGGTGTACCTGAAGAAGAAGGCGGCATGAAGCTGGCTGCGGGCATTGCTGCTCTTGATTTATCGTTGCCTGCCGGTGCCGAAGAGAGGTTGATGGCCTATCTGGCCCTGCTTGCCAAATGGAATCGCACCTACAATCTGACCGCCATCCGCGATCCGGAGCAGATGGTGACGCACCATCTGCTCGATTCCCTGGCCGTCCTGCCGCACGTCGATGGTGTCCGCAAGCTGGTCGATGTCGGCAGCGGTGCCGGGTTGCCGGGGCTACCGCTTGCCATCTGTTGCCCGGATCTGCAGCTGACCTCGGTGGAAGCCAATCAGAAGAAGGCGGCTTTCCAGCAGCAGGTCAAGATCGAACTGGGACTCACCAATGTGAGTATCCACTGCGGCCGTGTTGAAGCGTTAGCGGGCTATTTCGATGCGGTTGTGTCGCGGGCCTTTGCCGAGCTGGCCGTATTTGTCAGCCACGCGGGCCATCTGGCCCGCCGGCTCCTTGCCATGAAAGGCAACTACCCGCGAGATGAACTCGCGCATGTGCCCGCGGGCTGGCGCGTTGCCGAAACGGTGAAACTGGCTGTTCCCGGCCTCGATGCCGAGAGACATCTGATCGTCCTGGAGAAAACCTGATGCATATCTTCGCCATTGCCAACCAGAAGGGCGGGGTCGGCAAGACCACTACCTCGGTGAACCTCGCCGCCGCGCTTGCCTTGCACGGGCAGCGGACGCTGCTCGTAGACCTCGATCCGCAAGGCAACGCCACCATGGGTAGTGGCGTGGACAAGCGGAGTCTCCCACGCTCGGTTTACCAATTGCTGGTCGGGCTGGCGGAACTGGCTGACGTACGTGCTGCTTCTCCCAGCGGTGGCTACGATGTTCTGCCCGCTAACCGTGATCTGGCTGGCGCCGAAATCGAGATGGTGGCACTGGAGCGGCGCGAGAACCGCTTGAAGGAAGCGCTGGCCAGACATGCCGGTGACTATGACTTTGTCCTCATCGACTGCCCGCCCTCGCTGTCGTTGCTGACGCTCAACGGCCTTTGCGCGGCTCATGGCGTTGTCATACCGATGCAATGCGAGTACTACGCCCTGGAGGGTCTGTCGGACCTGGTCAATACCATCAAGAAAGTGCACGCCAACCTGAACCGCGACCTGAAGATTATCGGCCTGCTACGCGTGATGTTCGATCCGCGCTCGACGTTGGCGAACCAGGTTTCGGCCCAGTTGGAGCAGCATTTCGGAGACAAAGTGTTCAGCACCCTGGTGCCACGGAATGTCCGACTTGCCGAGGCACCGAGCTACGGTATGCCGGGTGTGGTGTTCGACAAGTCATCAAAGGGTGCGCAGGCCTATCTCAACTTCGCTGCCGAGATGATCGAGCGCGTCAAATCGTGGAAGGAATGAAAACGTGAATCCGCCAAAAATGAAAGGCCTCGGCCGCGGGCTGGATGCCCTGTTGGCTGCCAACAATACGCCCGAGGCGACCCGCCAGGAAACGCTGTCCGTGGGCTCGCTCCAGCCTGGCAAGTATCAGCCGCGCACGCGCATGGATCCAGGCTCGCTGGAGGAGCTGGCGGCGTCGATCAAGGCCCAGGGCCTGATCCAGCCGATCTCGGTGCGTCCTGTCAGCAGCAGTCGCTATGAAATTATTGCCGGCGAGCGACGCTGGCGCGCTTCGCAGATCGCCGGGTTGAGCGAAGTGCCTGTTCTAATCCGTGACATCCCGGACGAAGCCGTGCTGGCGATGTCGCTGATCGAGAACATCCAGCGCGAAGATCTCAATCCGCTGGAAGAGGCCGCTGGTCTGCAGCGATTGATCGACGAATTCGGCATGACCCACCAGGAGGCGGCGGATGCAGTCGGCCGCTCGCGTTCGGCGGCATCCAACCTGTTGCGTCTGCTGCAGTTGGCCAAGCCGGCGCAGGACATGCTAATGGCTGGCGACATCGAGATGGGCCACGCACGGGCCCTGCTGCCACTCGCGAAGGCGGAGCAGGGCAGGGTGGCCAGCGTGGTAGTGGAAAAGGGCTGGTCGGTGCGCGAGACTGAACGGGCAGTTGCCCGCGAGTTGAACCCACCGGCCAAGAAGATGGCCAGCAAGGTACCGAACCGGGATCTGGAGCGCCTCGAGGAAGATCTCGCCGACAGCCTGGGTGCCACCGTCAAGATCGCCGCCAATCGCAAGGGCGCCGGTAACCTGACCATACGCTTCGCCAGTCTGGATCAGTTGGAGGGATTACTGCAACGATTGCGCGGAAATGCATAGAATATCGATTCGATTGACTCGGGGAAGCAGGAGACAAGCATGATCAAGGATCGCTACAAGCCCTTGCCGCAAGTGCCCGTCTGTTCTGGTGGCTGCTATGTCGGCGGTGCTCTCAATCCGACCTTTGTCAAAGTCAATTCGCCGGCCATCGAGGTCATGACCGACTTGACGCGCATTCCGCCGGCCACCGTTACGCCGCAGGAAACCCTGCACCAGGCCAATCAGCATATGCTGCTGCGTGGCGTGCGCCTGTTACTCGTAGTGGAAAAGAATGGTCGCATTTCGGG
>DASRXN010000047.1:0-5980 GCA_035654135.1 Rhodocyclaceae bacterium
GCGATTGGCCCCGTGCATGCCCGGTGCCAGGCCGACGATCAGCAGCCGGGCGTTCGGATCGCCAAAGGCCTCGACCGGCCGGGCATGGTAGCGGGGATGGCACTCGCGCACCTCGGCGAGGAAGCTTGCAAGACGCGGACAGGCGACACAGTTGTGAAGTTCCTTCATCGAGATAGGATACCGTCCACGCCATGACTATTTCCTGCGATCTCTTCTGCCGGGTGGTCGACAATCTCGGCGATGCCGGTGTCTGCTGGCGGCTGGCTCGCCAGCTGGCCGTCGAGCACGGCTGGCAGCTGCGGCTGTGGATCGACGACCCCGAACCGATCGACGCCCTTGCGCCGGGCTATGAAGTGCTACCCGTGGAGATCCATCGTTGGCAGGACGAGTTCCCGGATGTCGAGCCGGCACAAGTCGTTATAGAAGCATTCGCCTGCGAATTGCCACCCCGCTACATCGAACGCATGGCCACTTTGCCCCGTCCGCCGGTCTGGATCAACCTCGAATACCTGTCGGCTGAGGAGTGGGTGGTCGGTTGCCACGGCCTGCCCTCGCCGCATCCGACGCTGCCGCTGACCAAGCATTTCTTCTTTCCGGGTTTCGTGCCCGGCACCGGCGGCCTGCTTCGCGAGCGCGACGCCGACTTCGGCCGACGTGGAATCGGCGCTGCGCTGGCGGTCTCGCTGTTCTGCTACGAGAACCCGGCGCTGCCCACGTTGCTGGAAACTTGGGCCACGGGTTCGGAACCCATTGTTTGCCGCGTTGCCGACGGGCTACCGAACCGGCAGGTTGCGGCCTGGCTCGGGCTGCCATTCGCGCCGGGTGAAACCGTGCGGCGCGGGTCCCTGGAACTGGCCGCCCTGCCCTTCGTGCCGCAAAGGGAATATGACCGGTTCTTGGGAGCCTGTGACCTCAATTTCGTCCGCGGCGAGGACTCCTTCGTCCGCGCCCAGTGGGCCGAGCGGCCCTTTGTCTGGCAGGCCTATCCGCAGGCAGACGACGCACACTGGCCGAAGTTGAAAGCCTTTCTTGGCCTGTATGGGCGCATGCTGCCGGAAGCCCGGCGTGTCGCCATGACTGACTTTTGTTACGCCTGGAACGGCCGGGGCGACATCGCCGTCGCATGGCCGGCATTCCGGGCCGCCCTGCCCGCCTTGGCCGCCCATGCGGCGCCCTGGGCCGAGGAGATTGCAAGTCCCGGAAATCTTGTGGAAAACTTGGTGAATTTCTGCCGGGAACGGATATAATGGCGAGCTTGATTTTTTGCCCCGATAGGCACGTATTATGAAAACCGCACAGGAAGTCCGCACCGGCAACGTCATCATGGTCGGCAATGACCCGCTGGTCGTCCAGAAGGCCGAATACAACAAGTCCGGCCGCAATTCCGCCGTGGTCAAGATGAAGTTCAAGAACCTGCTCACCGGCGCGAACTCGGAAACGGTGTACAAGGCCGACGACAAGTTCGAACTGGTGATGCTCGATCGCAAGGAATGCACCTATTCCTACTTCGCCGACCCGATGTACGTCTTCATGGACGCCGAGTACAACCAGTACGAGGTCGAAGCCGAGAACATGGGCGACGTGCTCAACTACCTGGAAGACGGCATGCCGATGGAAGTCGTCTTCTACAACGGCAAGGCCATCTCGGTCGACATGCCGAACTCGGTCGTGCGCGAGGTGATCTACACTGAACCGGCGATCAAGGGCGACACGTCCGGCAAGGTCATGAAGCCGGCCAAGCTCAATACCGGCTTCGAAGTGCCGGTGCCCATCTTCGTCGCCATCGGCGACAAGATCGAGATCGACACCCGTACCGGCGAGTACCGCGCGCGTGTGAAGTAACGCTTTCCCGGACCGGATTCAAGGGCGGCTGCGGTCGCCCTTGTTCGTTTACGCCGTCGTTGGCGAAGGCAGGATGCCCGAAAGCCGCCGCACTACCGAACGTCCGGCCTGATAGGTCTGCTGGCCAGCCAGTTCGGCCCAGGGCAAAGCAGCCCGATCGGGAAGCAGACGGGCGATGCGCATTTCGCCAACCGGATCCGGCTCCGGGTGCCAGCGGGTCAGCAGTTCGCCGACGGCATCCGGCGCATTGCAAACGAGAAGCATGTCGCAGCCGGCGTTCCAGGCTGCTTCGGCGCGCCCGATGATGCCGCCGTCGACCGAGGCGCCTTCCATCGACAGGTCGTCGCTGAAAATCACGCCATCGAACCCCAGTTCCCCGCGCAGTTTGCCGATCCATACTGGAGAGAAGCCCGCCGGCCTGTCATCGACCTGTGAATAGACGACGTGTGCCGGCATGACGGCATCCAGTTTGAGCTTGCGATAGGGCTCGATGTCCGGCGCCAGTTCGGCTAGGCTGCGCTCGTCAATCGGCATCGCCACATGAGAGTCGGCTTCGGCCCAGCCGTGCCCGGGAAAGTGCTTGCCACAGCAGGCCATGCCGGCCTCGCGCATGCCTTCGATCAGCGCACCGGCCAGCGCCGTGACGGCCTCCGGATCGGAGTGGAAGGAACGGTTGCCGATGACGCCGCTGCGACCCCAGTCGAGGTCGAGCACCGGCGCGAAGGAAAAATCGACACCCAGCGCCCGCAACTCGGCCGCCAGCAGATAGCCGACGTCGTGGGTACATGAGCAGGCCGAACGCGGCGTCTTCTGCCACCATTCGCCGAGCTGGCGCATGGCCGGCAGCAGCGTGAAGCCGTCGCGGAAGCGCTGCACGCGGCCGCCCTCGTGATCGACGGCGATCAGCAGCGGCGGCTGGCGAAGCGCATGGATCTCGGCGCAGAGCGCCTGCAACTGTTCCGGCGACTGGTAGTTGCGGCTGAACAGGATGATGCCGCCGACCAGCGGATGGCAAAGGCGTTCCCGGTCCAGGTCCGACAATTCCGTGCCGGCAATGTCGATCATCAGCGGGCCAAAGGTCATTGTCGCTCCAGGACTACAAAGGCGACTGCATAGTCATGCTCGTCGCTGATGGAAAGATGTGCGGTCAGTCGCCGCTCGTCGATATGGGCCGCCAGTTCGGGCGAGTAGTTGAAGCACGGCTTGCCGAACTCGTCGTGGCCGATGGCGATGGCGGTCAGCAGCACCGGAGCCCGAAGGCCCGTGCCCAGTGCCTTGCTCAGGGCTTCCTTGGCGGCGAAGCGCCTGGCGAGGAAGCGGTCCGGATGGACATTGGCGAGACAATCGGCATGTTCCTCGGGGGCCAGCACGCGGTTCAGGGCACGCTCGCCATGCCGCTGGCGGAAACCCGCCATGCGCGCCACTGAAACGATGTCGGTACCGATGCCGTAAATCACGCCGCCGCTTCCCTCATGAGCCGCTTCATTTCCGCTACCGCCTCGCGCATGCCGACCAGGACGGCCCGGCTGACGATGGCATGGCCGATGTGCAACTCGCGCACACCGGGCAGGGCCGCGACTGGCTGGACGTTGTAGTAGTTGAGCGCATGGCCGGCGTTGAAGCGCATGCCAAGTTCCCGAATCGCCTGCCCTGCCCTGCGGATCTTCTCGATCTCGGCCAGCACGGCCAGGCTCTCGGCATCGCGGCCGCGATTGAAGAAGGCATGGGCGTAAGGGCCTGTGTGGATCTCGCAGACCTTGGCACCGATGCGTGCCGCAGCTTCGACTTGGGGCAGCTCGGCGTCGATGAAGACGCTGCTGACGATGCCGGCGTCGGCGAGTTTCGCCACGGCGGCCTTCAGTTTTGCTTCCTGGCCGGCTACGTCGAGACCGCCTTCGGTGGTGATCTCATGCCGCCCCTCGGGTACCAGCATGGCCATTTGCGGCTTCAGCCGGCAGGCAATCGCCACCATCTCGTCAGTGGCCGCCATTTCCAGGTTCAGCTTGATGTGGGTCAGCTCGCTCAGGCGGCGAACGTCATCGTCCTGGATGTGTCGGCGGTCTTCGCGCAGATGCACGGTAATACCGTCGGCACCGCCCAGGTGCGCTTCGACGGCGGCCCAGACGGGGTCGGGCTCGTAGGTGCGGCGCGCCTGACGGATCGTCGCCACGTGGTCGATATTCACTCCCAGTTCGATCATAGTTCCTGCAACTCCACGAAGATTCGTCTCGACTGCAATGCCTGC
Source organism: Rhodocyclaceae bacterium (assembly GCA_035654135.1). Lineage (GTDB taxonomy): Bacteria > Pseudomonadota > Gammaproteobacteria > Burkholderiales > Rhodocyclaceae > Fen-999. The sequence continues at coordinate 4,088 of DASRXN010000047.1, forward strand.
CCTCCCAGATAGTGCGCCATCAACTGCCGCATCAGCGCCTTGCTCTCGGCCAGCGTACGCGGGTCGCTGTAGTCGTCCTTGGCCAGATCGAGCAGCGTCTTGCCAACGAAAGTCAGTCCTGGCGACACGCCGCCTGATTCATCGGTTTCGACGACGCCGCGTTCCAACTGATACGCGTATTGCCGGTCAGACCGCACCGGCTCGCCGCTGTCAGCTACGCGGTCCAACACCAGCCCGTAGCCGAGCTCGCGCAGCAGCGACTTCTCGAAGCGGCGCAGCTCTGCCGTTTCGGTCGCTCCGCGCGTCAAGGCAGCCAGCGCCGCACCATAGGCATCGAACAGCGCCGGGTGAGCATCTTCGCGCGGCAGCAGCTTCAGCAACAGCTCGTTCAGATAATAACCGAGCAGCAGCGCCTTCCCGCTCAGGAGCGGCAGGCCGCCCTGCCATTCGGCCCTGGCCAGGGTCTTGACCTCGCCGCCGCCGAACCAGCCGAGTTCCAGCGGCTGGAAGGCCAACAGCACGCCACGCAGGGCCGAGCGCGGCCGCCGCGCGCCGCGGGCGAGGATGGCCTGCCGGCCATGATTGCGGGCAAACACGTCCAGGACCAGGCTGGTTTCGGAATAGGGATGGGCATGGAGCAGGAAGGCCGCCGCGCCATCGATGCGCTGCTTGCCGGACATCGGATTACTCGTAGCCCAGGGACTTCAGCGCCCGCTCGTCATCGGCCCAGCCGCTCTTGACCTTGACCCAAGTCTCCAGCCAGACCTTGCCGCCGAACAGCGCCTCCATGTCCTTGCGCGCGTCGGTGGAGATGCGCTTCAGCTTCTCGCCGCCCTTGCCGATGACGATGGCCTTGTGGGCGGCCTTGTCCACCACGACGGCGGCGTGGATACGGCGCAGTTCGCCTTCCTGCTCGAACTTCTCGATCTCGACGGCCATGCCGTAGGGCAGTTCCTCGCCGAGGTTGCGGAACAGCTTTTCACGCAGTAGTTCGGCGGCAAGGAAACGTTCGGAGCGGTCGGTGATGTCGTCAGCATCGAACACCGGCGGCGCCTCTGGCAGGTGCTTCGCCGCCGTTTTCAGCAGTTCGTCGAGATTTTCGCCGCGTTCGGCGCTGACCGGCACGATATCGGCGAACGGAAACTCCCTGCTCACCTTGTCCAGAAAAGGCAGTACCGACTTGCGGTCGGTGAAGCAATCGACCTTGTTGACCACCAGGAGCACTGGACGATCGTGCGGCAGAAGTCGCACGATATCCTTTTCGCCGCTGCCCCAGCGGCCTGCCTCGACCAGGAAGAGCACGACATCGATGTCAGCCAGCGTTTGTGTCACGCTGCGGTTCATCAAACGGTTGAGTGCGTTGCGATGCTGAGTCTGGAATCCCGGCGTATCGACGAAAATGAACTGGCATTCGTCTGTGGTCAACACGCCATGGATCCGGTGGCGCGTCGTCTGCGCCTTCTTCGACGTGATGCTGACCTTGGCACCGACGAGCCGGTTGGTCAGGGTCGACTTGCCGACGTTGGGGCGGCCGATGACGGCCAGAGTACCGGTGCGAAAGGCCTGTTCCCTCATGCGCCAACCTGACTGATGGCACGGTGCGCCGCGGCCTGCTCGGCGTTGCGCCGGCTGTTGCCGGTACCCGCTGCCCGAATGCCCAAGGCTGGTATTGAACATGCCACCTCGAATTCCTGCGCGTGTGCTTCGCCCCGGGTCGCCACCAATTCGTACTGCGGAAGTGGCAGCTTGCGTGCCTGGAGGATTTCCTGCAATTCAGTCTTGGCGTCCTTGCCCGAGATCTTTGGATCGATCCGGGCCAGCAGCGGTGCGTAAAGGTGCTCGATCGCGGCGCGCGCTGCTTCGAAGCCGGCATCAAGATAGACGGCGCCGAGC
>DASRXN010000048.1:0-10392 GCA_035654135.1 Rhodocyclaceae bacterium
GGTTCACCGGGTCGAGGATGATGACCGCATCGTCCTTCATGCGCAGCGAAGACGCCGCATCGATCCAGTGGCCCTTCCAGCCTGCAGCACGCAGCTTGGGGAACACCTCGCCCGTGTAGTCGCCGCCCTGGCAGGTAATGATGATGTCCATCTGCCGCAGGTCGTCGATGCTCCTGGCGTCCTTCAGTGGCGCGCCGCCGCCTTCTGTCGGCCCCTTGCCGCCGATGTTCGACGTGGTAAAGAACACCGGTTCGATCAGGGCGAAGTCCTTTTCGTCGCGCATGCGCTGCACGAGCACCGAACCGACCATGCCGCGCCAACCCACCAGACCAACTCGCTTCATTTCCGTATCCCTCGAATGCATGTAACCGTCACAGCGCCGCCAGCACGGCATTGCCCATTTCCCTGGTGCCGACCTTAGTCGTGCCCGGCTCGTAGATGTCGCCGGTGCGGTAACCCTGGGCCAGCACCTTCTTCACCGCAACTTCGATCCGGCCGGCCGCCTCTTCCTTGGCGAAGGTGTAGCGCAGCATCATCGCCGCCGACAGGATGGTCGCCAGCGGGTTGGCGACGCCCTTGCCGGCGATGTCCGGGGCTGATCCGTGGCTGGGCTCGTAGAGCCCCTTGTTGTTGGCATCGAGCGAGGCCGACGGCAGCATACCAATCGAGCCGGTCAACATCGAGGCCTCGTCCGACAGGATGTCGCCGAACATGTTGCCTGTGACCATGACGTCGAACTGCTTCGGGTTGCGCACCAGTTGCATGGCGGCGTTGTCGACCAGCATGTGGCTGAGTTCCACGTCCGGATAGTCTGGCGCCATGGCCGACACCACGTCACGCCAGAGCTGGGTGCATTCGAGCACGTTCATCTTGTCGACGGAACAGACCTTCTTGTTGCGCTTGCGCGCAGCTTCGAAGGCCACCTTGGCGATGCGGCGGATTTCCGACTCGCTGTACACCATGGTGTTGAAACCCACCTTCTCGCCATTGCGGACTTCGATGCCGCGCGGTTGGCCGAAATAGATGTCGCCGGTCAGTTCGCGCACGATCAGGATATCGAGCCCGGCCACCACCTCCGGCTTCAGGGTCGAAGCATTCGCGAGTTCCGGATACAGAACCGCCGGACGCAGGTTGGCGAACAGGCCGAGTTGTTTGCGAATGCCCAGCAGGCCACGCTCCGGCCGCTGCTCGCGCGGGTTGTTGTCCCACTTCGGTCCGCCGACGGCACCGAGCAGAACGGCATCGGCCGCCTGGGCGAGCTTCTGGGTTGCCTCGGGATAGGGATCGCCGGTGGCATCGACCGCGCAGCCGCCCAGCAGCGCCTCTTCCAATTCCATCTTCAACCCGAGGGCATTGAGGACACGCACCGCTTCGGCGGTGATCTCGGGACCAATGCCGTCGCCCGGCAGCACGCAAATCTTCATGTTCGTTCCTATGCAGTTGGCTGGATGCCGGAATGACGCAGCGCCGCCGAGGCAGGCGGTTGCACCATCTTCCGGGCTGGCAAGCGTGGATTATCGCACAGGCCGGTAATAGCCCATGGCCTCCGGCAGCGCCTGCTCGATCTGGTGAATCCGGGTACTGTCCGCCGGATGCGTGGACAGAAATTCCGGCGGTTTGCCCTTGTCCTGAGCCGCCATTCGCTTCCACAACTCGAGCGCCGCATGCGGATCGTAGCCCGCCCTGGCCATGTATATCAGTCCCATGCGGTCGGCCTCGGACTCATGCAGGCGGGAGTAAGGCAGGATAACGCCCAGCGTGGCACCCGCGCCGATCAGGCCACCGTAGAGATTCGCCTTGTTCTGGTCGCCGGCGGCAATCACCGCCGCCATCGTCACGCCTTCCAGCACCAGTTGCTGGCTCACCCGCTCCGCTCCATGGCGGGCGATGGCGTGGGCGACCTCGTGGCCGATCACCGCCGCCAGCCCCGCCTCGTCCTTGGCGATGGGCATCAGTCCCGTATAGACGGCAACCTTGCCGCCGGGCAAGCAGAAGGCATTGACGGTCTTGTCGTTCTCGATGACCTTGAATTCCCATTGGTAGTCATCGCGGCCGGTGGCAGCGGCGATCCGGCTGCCGACGCGGGCGACCAGGGCGTTCAAGGCCGGGTCGTGAGAAATCTTCTCCTTCTTCAGAACCTCCTGGTAGGCCGAGAGCCCCATGGACGCTTCCTGACCCGCCGAAACCAGTTGCAACTGACTCCGGCCAGTGATGGGCACGTTCTGGCAACCCGCCAAGGCAATGGTGATGGCCATCGAGATGGGCAAGGCACGCATTCAATTCTCCTGAGCAGTCATTTCCCGACCTCGGCCATGCCGCGCCAGGTGAATAGCAGTCCAACGAGTGCAAACGCAGATCCGAGCGTGAAAGTCAGTCCTGGTCCGACGCCGTCCCATGCGGCGCCGCTGACCAGATTGCCGACCATGCCGCCGGCGCCAAATGAAATGCTGCCATAAAGTGCCTGTACGCGGGCCTGCTGCCTGGCTGGAAACCAACGATTGAGCACTGCCACCGCTGCCGCATGGTAGGCACCGAAGGTGGCGCCGTGCATCACCTGCGCCAGCAGCAGAAGCCAGAAATGATCGGCACCCCAGCCGATCAGCAGAAAACGGATCACAGCCAGAATGAAACTTGCCAGGAGAATAGTACGCACCGACCAGGCACGCATCATGCGCGGCATGACAACGAATACTGCAATCTCGGCCACCACGCCGAGCGACCAGAGCGCGCCCACGGCCGTCTTGCCGTAACCATGATCGACCAGATGGATCGAATAGAAAACGTAGAAGGGACCGTGGGCTGCCGACATAAAAAAGCACGCAACCAGGAGTGCCAGCACCTCGGGACGCATGAGACCGCGGCGGAGATCCACCGGCGTGTCGGCTGCCCGGGCCGGCGCATCGGCAAGCAGCCACGCGCAGACGACAATGCCAGCGAGCAACGCCAGAACGATCCATAACAGGCTGTCGAGGCCGGCCAGGTCCAGCCAGGCGCCGGTGCCGAGAACGGCGATGATGAAACCGACGGAGCCCCAGAGCCGAATGCGGCCGTAATGCTCGGCGCGCCCCTCGAGGTGGCGCAAGGTCAGGGCCTCCACCAGCGGCAGCGCGGCGCTCCAGAAGAACGACATCACGGCCATGGCGGTGAACAGCGTCCAGAAATCCCTGGCGAAGAAGAAGGTCAGAAAGCCAGCTGCCGACAGCAGTGCCGACGCCCGCACTACAACGGCTTTGCGTCCCAGACGCTCGGCCAGCCAGCCCCATAGATTGGGCGCCACCAAGCGCATCGCCTGCATCAACGACATCAGCGTGGCGATAGCTGTGGGGGTGAGGCCCAGAGATTGCAGGTAAAGGGTGAAGTACGGCGCGAAGGCGCCGATAAAGGCGAAGTAAAAGAAATACCACCCCGACAGTCGCCAGTGGGGCGAGGATGGCAGCGAGGACAGGGGCGACGATGACGATGAGAAAAGCGGCATAGGCGTGCGGCAGGCGCACGCGCCCCTGCCCGCTGGTACTTACTTGTGCTTCTGGCCCGCCCGGAAGGCGAGCATGAAATGGTAAAGCTCGTCCTTGAGCTTGACCCGCTGCTTCTTCATGTCCTCAAGAGTGAAATCGGCTACTGGCATGTCATGCACTTCCAGATCCTCGACCTTGCCGGTCAGGCGGCTGTATTGACCCATGGAGCGCCGGAAATACGGATTGTTTCCCTTCAATGCTTCGATGGCATCGTGCATGTCGGGAAATTCGGCGTACAGGTCGTGGTGATCTACTTGCATGGGTGTTCTCTCCCCTGTCTCGGTTATGAATTCATTTTACCAGCCGGCCCGGGACCTTCGGCGTCGGGCATTGGACATCGGCGCACTGAGCGCGATGTTTAAGGGCGGCATCGATCAGCACCAGCGCCAGCATGGCCTCGGCGATCGGCGTCGCCCGGATGCCGACGCACGGGTCATGGCGGCCGTGGGTCTCGACCATCGCCGGTTGACCCTGGAGGTCGATCGAGCGCCGCGGCAGGCGGATACTGGAAGTTGGCTTGATGGCGATATTGACGACGACGTCCTGGCCCGTGGCAATGCCGCCAAGGACACCACCGGCGTGATTGCTGAGAAAGCCTTGCGGCGTCAGTTCGTCGCCGTGCTCACTGCCGCGTTGTTCGATACTGGCGAAGCCGGCGCCGATCTCGACGCCTTTGACGGCATTGATGCCCATCATGGCGTAGGCAATGTCGGCATCGAGCCGGTCATAGACCGGATCGCCCCAGCCGACCGGCACGTTTTCCGCCATCACGGTGATTTGCGCACCGATGGAATCGCCATCCTTGCGCAGCTGATCCATGAAGGCCTCCAGGCGCGGAACGACATCGGCATCGGGAACGAAAAACGGGTTGTTGTCGACTGCCGACCAATCGCGCAGCGGAATTTCGATCGGCCCCAGCTGGCTCAGGTAGCCGCGCACTGTGACACCGTAGCGCTCGCGCAGCCATTTGCGGGCAATGGCGCCGGCGGCGACGCGCACCGCCGTTTCCCGGGCGCTGGATCGGCCGCCGCCGCGATAGTCGCGGATACCGTATTTCTGCCAGTAAGTGTAGTCGGCGTGGCCGGGCCGGAAGGTACTGGCAATGTTGCCGTAATCCTTGCTGCGCTGGTCCTGATTGCGAATCAGCAGCGCGATGGGGGTTCCCGTGGTGCGCCCCTCGAAAGTGCCGGAGAGGATCTCGACCGTATCCGGTTCATGACGCTGGGTGACATGGCGCGACGTACCAGGCCGCCGCCGATCCAGTTCGGCCTGGATGTCGGCAGCACTGATCTCCATTCCCGGTGGGCAGCCATCGACGACGCAGCCAATAGCGGGGCCATGGGATTCACCGAAGGACGTGACGCGGAACAGGGTACCGAAGGTATTGCCGGACATGGCGCGAGTCTACCACGGCGTTCCGCCATGACTGACTTTGTGGGTCAGGCGCGCGCTTCCTCCTGAGTGTCCTGCGACCAATCGCTGATGTAGGCCTTGAGCATGCGGTTTTCGAAGCCCTGCTCGTCAAGCACCGCCTTGGCGACGTCGTGGAAGGAAATCACCCCGAGCAGGGTGTCGCCCTCCATGATCGGCAGGTAGCGCATGTGCTTTTCGACCATCAGGCGGCGCAATTCGTCCACCTGCATCTCGGGCAGGCCGACGACGGGATCACGCACCATGACCTCGCCCACCGTCACCGAACCCCATGCGGCGCCTCGGGCATGAAGCACCTTCAGGACTTCACGAAAGGTCAGCATCCCGGCCATGCGTCCATGGTCGAAGCAGGCCAGCGAGCCGACGTCATGCTCGCTCATGGTAGCCGCGGCCTCGGAAAGCTTCTTTTCCGGGGCAATGGTGTAAAGGACCTTACCCTTGACTGCGAGAATTTCCCTCACTTGCATGGCAGTACCCTCCTCTCAGCGTTTCAGAAAGCGCAGCTTGTCGCCGACACCCTTCCATTCGTCAGCGTCTGCCGGCGGCGGCTTACGCTCGATGATTGCCGGCCACTGCCGGGCCAGCTCGGCATTGATGGTGATGAAAGCCCTCTGGCTTTCCGGCACGTCGTCTTCGGCGAAAATTGCCTCGGCCGGACATTCCGGCACGCAAAGCGTGCAGTCGATGCATTCCTCGGGGTCGATGACCAGGAAATTCGGTCCCTCCCGGAAACAATCCACCGGACAGATATCCACGCAATCCGTGTACTTGCACTTGATGCACGCTTCCGTCACCACGTAGGCCATAGGCAACATTCCCCCCAGCAATGTCCCAGTATAGTACTCAACTTTCCAGTTCTGCCGATTTTTTGCTAGGATGGCGTCGGACAGCGCCCCCGCCAGAATTCTGCATATGGCCGACTCGGCATGCCGCCGCCCTGCGGCAACAACTATTCAGAGGAATCCATGAGCGAACACATCCTGCATGTCACCGACACCAATTTCAAAACGGAGGTGCTCGACTCCGGCACGCCCGTACTGGTCGATTACTGGGCCGAATGGTGCGGCCCGTGCAAGATGATCGCCCCCATCCTCGACGAGGTCGCCAAGGAATACGGCGGCAAGCTGAAAGTCGCCAAACTGAATATCGACGAGAACCCCAAGACGCCCGGCGAGTACGGCATCCGTGGCATTCCGACGCTGATCCTCTTCAAGGGCGGCAACGTCGAGGCGACCAAGATCGGCGCCCTCTCGAAATCCCAGTTGACCGCCTTCATTGACAGCAACCTCTGATATCGCTAGAGTCCGCGCCTGAATCTGCGCACTAACAATACAAGCGCCGCAGATTCGGGCCAGCGCCGGCACCTTCCGGCCGCATCCTGAAATTCCCTCAAGAGCATTCCTTCCGGACCCTACGGTCCGCGCCACTCCATAGGTCGTCCCATGCATCTCTCGGAGCTCAAAGCCCATCACGTCAGCACCCTGCTGGAAATGGCCAACGCCGACGGCATCGAAGGCGCCAACCGGCTGCGCAAGCAGGAACTCATTTTCGCCCTGTTGAAGAACCAGGCCAAGAAAGGCGAATCAATCTTCGGCGACGGCGTCATGGAGGTGTTGCCCGACGGCTTCGGCTTCCTGCGTTCACCGGACATTTCCTACCTGGCCGGCACCGACGACATATACGTCTCCCCCTCGCAAATCCGCCGCTTCAACCTGCGCACCGGCGACACCATCGAAGGCGAGATCCGTACCCCCAAGGAAGGCGAACGCTACTTCGCCCTGGTCAAGCTGGACAAAGTGAACGGCGAGGCTCCCGAAGCCAGCAAGCACAAGATCCTGTTCGAAAATCTGACGCCGCTGCACCCGACCGAGCACATGAAGCTCGAGCGCGACATGCGCGGCGAGGAAAACACCACCAGCCGCATCATCGACATCATCGCGCCCATCGGCAAGGGCCAGCGCGGACTGCTGGTGTCCAGCCCGAAATCAGGCAAAACGGTGATGATGCAGCACATTGCCCACGCCATCACCACCAACCATCCGGATGTCGTGCTGATCGTGCTGCTGATCGACGAGCGGCCCGAGGAAGTAACGGAAATGACCCGTTCGGTCAAGGGCGAGGTCGTCGCCTCAACCTTCGACGAGCCGGCCACCCGCCACGTGCAGGTCGCCGAAATGGTGATCGAAAAGGCCAAGCGCCTGGTCGAGCACAAAAAGGACGTGGTCATCCTGCTCGACTCCATCACCCGCCTGGCGCGCGCCTACAACACCGTGCAGCCGGCCTCCGGCAAGGTACTGACCGGCGGCGTCGACGCCAACGCCCTGCAGAAGCCAAAACGCTTCTTCGGCGCCGCCCGCAACGTCGAGGAAGGCGGCTCGCTGACCATCATCGCCACCGCCCTGATAGACACCGGCAGCCGCATGGACGATGTGATCTATGAAGAATTCAAGGGCACCGGCAACATGGAAATCCATCTGGATCGCCGCATGGCCGAGAAGCGGGTCTATCCGTCGATCAACGTCAATCGCTCCGGCACCCGGCGCGAGGAACTGTTGCTCAAGCCGGACGTGCTGCAGAAGGTCTGGATCCTGCGCAAGCTGCTCTATGGCCTGGACGACCTGGAGGCGACGGAATTCCTGCTCGACAAGGTCAAGGCGACCAAGAACAACGCGGAATTTTTCGAGGCCATGCGCAGGGGTTGATCGCAGGTTGATTTCGAACCGCTTTTTGGGGATAATGCGCCCCTCTCCGGCTCGCCACATTCACGGGCCACGGCATAAAGCACAAAGGACAAGGCAATGAAAGAAGGCATCCACCCGAAGTACAACGAGATCGATGTCACCTGCAGCTGCGGCAACACCTTCAAGACCCGCTCCACGAGCGGCAAGGCGCTGCACATCGAAGTCTGTTCGTCCTGTCATCCGTTCTACACCGGCAAGCAGAAGATCATGGACACCGCCGGCCGCGTCGAGCGCTTCCGCCAGAAGTATGGCAAGCGCGCCGCTGCCTGAGTTGCAACGCGAATCGCAGAAAGGCAGCTTCGGCTGCCTTTTTTGTTTTTGACGCCCGATGCCATTTTCGCCTGAGCCGCGACAAGCCGGTCCCCAGCCCTGGCTGGTGCTGATCCTGTGCGCCGTTTATCTGCTGGCGGGCCTGATCGGCCACGACCCGTGGAAATCCGAAGACGCCATCAATCTGGCGATCGTGCACGGCTTCTTCTCCGGGGGCGATTGGCGCATGCCCGCCCTCGCCGGCGAACCGTGGTCCGACGCCGAACCGCTTTACCACTGGCTGGCGGCCGTCAGTGCAAGCGCCACGGGGGCCTTGCTGCCCTTCCACGACGGCGCCCGTCTCGCCTCCGCATTGTTCGGCGGCTTGTTCCTCGCTTTTCTGGCCGGAGCCGCCCGGCGGCTGTATGGCCATGAGGCGGCTTGGGGCGCGCCGCTGCTGGCAATCGGCACCCTCGGCCTCCTGGTGCCCATGCACGAAGCCCAGCCGGCCACGGCCATCCTCGCCGCCATGGCCGGCACCTACTGGGGCACCGCCCTGCTTGGCGAACGCCCATATGCCGGCGCGCTGCTCATTGGCGCCGGCCTGGGCGCCAGCTTCCTTGCCGGCGGCGTCGGCGCCGCTCTGCCACTGCTGACTTTGCTGGCCATCCCCTTGCTGCAGAGACGCTGGATGGCCTTCGCCATTGCCCTCTGCCTGGGCACGGCGGTCGCATCGGCCTGGCCGATGCTGCTGGCCCGGCAGGAACCGGCCTTTCTCGATGCCTGGTGGACAGCCGAATTGGCGTCCATCGAGCCACGTGGCGGCTTCAGCTTCGATCATGCCCAATGGCTGGGCTGGTTCGCCTGGCCGGTACTGTTCATCGCGCCGTGGGCACTCTGGCGCGGCCGCCGGCAACTGTCGGCGCCTCCCCTCGCCCTGCCCCTCGTGGGAACCGTCACGGCCGCGGCCTGGTTCCTCGCCCACGAAGCCAGGGTACCAGCCACGCTGCCGTTGCTGCCGCCATTGATCCTGCTCGCCGCCGCCGGCACCGAACGTCTCCGGCGCGGCGCTGCCAACGGCTGGGACTGGTTCGGCATGATGACCTTCTCGATCATCGCCGGCCTGATCTGGCTCGGCTCGGTGGCCATGCTGACCGGCTGGCCGCCCAAGATCGCCAACAACTTCGCCAAGCTGGAACCCGGTTTCGTCGCCGAGTTTTCACTGCCGGCCATGCTGGCAGCCCTGATTGCCACGGTAGCCTGGATCATGGTGCTGGTGCGGCTGCCGCGGTCTCCCTGGCGAGTCGCCAGCCGCTGGGCGGCCGGCGTGACGGTCGCCTGGGTGCTGCTTGCTGCACTCTGGATGCCGTGGATCGATTACGGCAAAACCTACCGGCCCGTGATCAACAGCCTGCGCCAGGCACTGCCGACCGACTCGGGCTGCATCGGCCGGCGCGGCCTCGGCGCGCCGCAGCGCGCCGCCCTCGACTACTTCGGCGGCATCCGTACCCGCGTCGGCAGCAAGGGCTGCCAGTGGCTGATCGTGCAGGGTGGCGCCCGCGAAATCATCCCCGCCGGCTGGAGCAAGGCCTGGGAGGGCCACCGCCCCGGCGACAAGGGCGAATGGCTCAGACTGTACCGGCGCGACTAGGGCTTGAGGAAGTTGTCGCGGTAGTACTTCATCTCGTCGATCGATTCGTGGATGTCGGCCAGCGCCTGATGGCGCGACTTCTTCTCGAACCCCTTCGCCACTTCCGGCTTCCAGCGCTTGCACAACTCCTTGAGCGTCGATACGTCGAGATTGCGGTAATGAAAGTAGGCTTCCAGTTTCGGCATCCAGCGCGCCATGAAACGGCGGTCCTGGCAGATGGAATTGCCGCACATGGGCGACTTGCCGGCCGGCACATGGCGTTTGAGGAACTCCAGGCATTGCACCTCGACGTCGGTCTCGGCCAGTGCCGACGATTTCACCTTGTCGATCAGGCCGGACTTGCCGTGGGTCTTCTTGTTCCAGTCGTCCATGCCGCCGAGGACGGCATCGGCCTGGTGCACGACCCAGACGGCGCTTTCGGCGACAGTCTCCAGTTGACTGTTGGTGATCACCACCGCCATTTCAATAATGCGATCGCTATCGGGATTCAACCCGGTCATTTCCATGTCCAACCAGACAAGGGCATTCTGGTCTTGTGCCATAATTTTTTCCGCGGGCAAAAGCCCCATTTTCTCACGGTTCGCCAATGACTCCCGTTTCGCTATTTACCTTCGCCTTCCTGTTTGCCCTGACGACCAGCGTCGTTTTGCGTGCCTGGCTGGCCGTCAGGCAGTTGCACCATGTCGCCGCCCATCGGGAATTGGTGCCCTTCGATTTCGCCGCCAGCGTTCCGCTGGCGGATCACCGCAAGGCGGCGGACTACACCGTGACCAAGATTCGCCATTCGCTCACCGTGCTCGCCGTC
>DASRXN010000049.1:0-3084 GCA_035654135.1 Rhodocyclaceae bacterium
CCGGAGAGCGTGAACGCGCGGTCGATGGCGAGCCGGAAGCGGCCGGCGGTGGAGCGGACGCGATGCTGCGCGGCGGCGGCCTCGATGTGCGCGCGCAGCGCCGGCACGCCTTCGCCGCTGACGGCGGAAAGCGGGAACACCGGCGCGTCCGCCAACGCGGTGCCGGCCAGCAGGTCGGCGACTTCGTGCTGCGCGGCTGCCACGCGCTCCGTATCGACCATGTCGCACTTGGTCAGTGCCACCGCGCCGTGCGTCAGGCCGAGCAGGTCGATCAGTTCCAGATGCTCGCGCGTCTGCGGCATCGGCCCGTCGTCGGCGGCGACGACCAGCAGCACGAAGTCGATGCCGGTGGCGCCGGCCAGCATGTTGTGGATCAGCTTCTCGTGGCCGGGCACGTCGATGAAGCCGAGCATGCTGCCGTCGGGCAATGGCGTGTAGGCGTAGCCCAGGTCGACCGTGATGCCGCGTGCCTTTTCCTCGGGCAGGCGGTCGGCATCCACGCCGGTGAGCGCCTTCACCAGCGTGGTCTTGCCGTGGTCGATGTGGCCGGCCGTCCCTATCAACATTTAGCTATGAGCATGACAGCGAGACGAGACTGGCAGCGAATTCGTGTTCTTCGTTTTCGCCGAGGCAGCGCAGGTCGAGCAGCAGCGCGCCGTCCTCGATGCGGCCGATCACAGGCCGGGGCAGGGCGCGCAGGGACTCCTCGATTCGATTGAGGATGCCGCTCCTCTTCCCGATCGGCCGGATCGCGAAGCCGGCCGAGGGCAGGCGGTCCACCGGCAGCGAGCCGGAGCCGATCTGCGATTTCAACGCGACGACTGCCACCGTCACCGGCAGCGCGGCCAGCGCGGCTTGCAACGCAGGCACCAGCCGCTGCGCGGCGGCGCGGATGTCGGCTTCGGGGCGCGTGAGTTGCGCCAGCGCGGTGAGCCGCTGGGCGAGGCGATCCGGATCGCGGTATAGGCGCAGCACGGCTTCGAGCGCGGCGAGGGTGAGCTTGCCGACGCGCAGGGCGCGCTTGAGCGGGTTCTTCTTGATCTTCGCGATCAGCTCCTGGCGGCCGACCAGCAGGCCGGCCTGCGGGCCGCCGAGCAGCTTGTCGCCGGAGAACGTGACGAGGTCAGCACCGGCGGCGATGGCTTCCTGCGGCGTCGGCTCGTGCGGCAGGCCGAAGGCGGCGAGGTCGGTCAGCGTGCCGCTGCCCAGGTCGATGACGAAGGGTAGCTTGTGTTCGTGCGCCAGCGCGGCCAGTTCAGCTTCGGGTACCGCCTTCGTGAAGCCCTGGATCGCGTAGTTGCTGGCGTGCACCTTCATCAGCATCGCCGTGCGCGGCGTGATCGCCTCGGCAAAGTCTTTGAGGTGCGTGCGGTTGGTGGTGCCGACTTCAATCAGTTTCGCACCGGCGCGCTTCATGATGTCCGGCACGCGGAAGGCACCACCGATTTCGATCAGCTCGCCACGCGAGACGATGACCTCCTTCTTCTGCGCCAGCGTGTTGAGGAGCAGGAACACTGCCGCCGCGTTGTTGTTCACGACGGTCGCGCTTTCCGCGCCGGTCAGTTCGCACAGCAGTTCGTTCACGATGTCGTCGCGGTCGCCGCGCCCACCCGATTCGAGATCGTATTCGAGCGCGCAGGGCCTGCGCGCAGCGGAGACGACAGCCTCGACGGCTTCCTCGGGCAGCACGGCGCGGCCAAGGTTGGTATGCAGCACAGTGCCGGTCAGGTTGAAGACGGCGCGCAGTTTCGGTCGCGTCTTCAGCGTCACGCCATGGCTGACTTTCGCGATCAGCGCGGCTTCGTCGGGCAGCGGCGCACCCTCGCGGGCGGCGGCGCGCGCCGTCGCCAGCGTATCGCGCACGACGCCGGTGACGATGGCCCGGCCATGGATTTCGATCAGGGCAGCGATCGCTGGCTGGGCAAGCAGGCGATCGACGGCAGGCAGCTTGGAGAGATTGGTCATGGTTTCACCCGCACCGGGCAGAAACGAGGATGAGCCGATTCTATGCCAACGGGTCACCGCGAAGGAAGTTGCGCACGACTTCGATCTGGTCGGACGTCGCCAACGCCGGTACGTGGCCGACGCCGGCGAACTCGGCGACTTGCAGGTCCGGCTTGCGCCGCTGCATTTCCTCGACCACCTCCCTGGGCAGCACTTGCGAGTCCGCGCCGCGCAGCACCAGCACGGGACACTCGACGGCATCCCAGACGCTCCAGAGGTCGATGCCGCGCAGGAACTCCGGCCCCATGGGCAGTTCCGGGTCCATATGCACGGGCAGGCCGCGGCTGATGGCCGGATCGTAGCGCAGGAAGTAGCGGCCGTCGTCGCGCTGCGACACGCCGTGTTCGGCGAGGTGGCGCCAGTAGTAGTCGTCGAGCTGGCCGAACTCGGCGCAGACATGGCGGAAATGGCGCTCCACCTCGGCCATGTCGGCGAAGGTGGTGTCGTTGCCGACGTGGCCCTTCAGCCGCACCAGGCCGGCCCACGGCACGAAGGGCCCGACGTCGTTCAGCACCAGCCGGCGGATCGGCGAGCCGGGTTTCGCTGCCAGCAGCATGCCAATCAGCCCACCCATGGATGTACCAATCCAGTCGAGCTCCGGCACCGCGACCGGATCGCCCGCCCGGCCGCGCAGGCGGTCGCGCAGGTCCGCCAGCAGCCCCTTCGGCGCCGGGACGGTGACGCGCGCCACCAGGGCCGCCGCGTCGCCGAGATAGGTGGGGAAGCAGTAGGCGAAGCGGTCCTGCAGCCAGTCGCTCTCGCCACGGCCGACCACGTCCGGGCAGACGACGCGGCAATCGGCGGACAGCGCCGCGGCGAGGCGGTCGAAGTCGCGGCTGTTGCGCGACAGGCCATGGACGCAGATCACGACATGCGGATTGTGCGGCTCGCCCCAGTCCGTATAGGCCAGGCGGTGGAAGCCGTCGGGGCCGAGGCTGAGGAAGTACTGCTGCGACATGGCCATCGAATCCGGTCCCGAAATCAGTTGCCCGCGGCGCGGAAGGTCTTGAAATCCGTCTTCAGGTAATGCCGCTCGGACACGAAGCGGTCGAGCAGCAGCGCGTCCTCCTTCGACTTCAG
>DASRXN010000050.1:0-8675 GCA_035654135.1 Rhodocyclaceae bacterium
GGAACGGCACGCCGGGCAGCCTGACGGCACGGCTGATCGACGACTCGGCCGGCGCCGTGACCTCCGGCAACGTCGTCAATGTAACAGTCAGTGGTGGCACCACGCCGTACAGCAATGGCGCCAATGCCGTGACCCTCAACACCACCGTCACCCCGGTCAACGATGCGCCTGTGAACACCGTACCGGGCGCCCAGAGCACCAACGAGGATACTGCCCTTTACTTCAATGCCGGGATCAATCAGATCAGCATTGCGGATATAGACGCGGGCGCCTCGGCGGTGCGGGTGACGCTGACCGCGACCAACGGCACCATCATTCTGAACGGCACAACCGGCCTGACCTTCTCCGTGGGGGATGGTGTCGCCGACGCGACGATGACATTCACGGGTACGGTGACGAACATCAACTCTGCCCTGAACGGGATGATGTTTACGCCCACCTCAAACTATTTCGGCGCCGCCAGCCTGCAGATCGTCACCAACGACCAGGGCAATACGGGTTCTGGTGGCGCGCTGTCCGCTACGGACGTGATTGGCATCACCGTCAACCCCGTGGCCGACACGCCGTCGGTCACCAATGCCACCACCAACGAGGATACCCAGACGACCAGCGGACTGGTGATCTCGCGGGCAGTCGCCGATGGGGCCGAGGTAACGCACTTCAAGATCACCGGCATCACGAACGGCACGCTGTACAAGAATGACGGTGTTACCCAGATCACCAACGGCACGTTCATCACTTTTGCCGAAGGCAATGCCGGCCTCAAGTTCACGCCTGCGGCCAACTTCAACGGCACCGGCAGCTTCACCGTTCAGGCCTCGACCTCGAATGGCGATGCCGGGCTCGGCGGCAGCACGGTCAATGCGACGGTTACGGTCATTTCGGTGAACGATGCCCCCGCGGGTACCGACAAGACGGTGACGACGAACGAAGATACGGCTTACACCTTCACGGGTGCCGACTTCGGCTTCACCGATCCCAACGACGCGCCGGCCAACACCCTGCTGGCGGTCAGGATCAGCACGCTGCCCGGCGCCGGTACGCTCACCGACAACGGTGTTGCCGTCACGGCGGGACAGTTCGTCAGCGTTGCCGACATCAATGCCGGCAAGCTCGTATTTACGCCTGCGCTCAGCGCCAACGGTGCCGGCTACGCCAGCTTCACCTTCCAGGTGCAGGATGATGGTGGCATCGCCAATGGCGGTACAGACCTCGATCAAAGTCCGAACATCATCACGATCAATGTCACCCCCGTGAACGACCCGCCGGTGAACACGGTGCCGGGTGCGCAGACGGTGGCCGAGGACACGGCGCTGGCCATCGGCGGCCTTTCGGTGAATGATGTCGACGGCAACCTGACGACGACGCGGCTGACGGTGCTCGACGGCACGCTCAACGTCAATCTGGCCGGCGGTGCGACCATCAGCGCCGGCGCCACCGGCAGCGCGACGCTGACGCTAGCGGGCACGCAGGCGCAGATCAACGCCGCCCTGTCGACCCTGACCTATCAGGGCAACCTGAACTACAACGGCGGCGACACCCTGACCATGCTCTCGACGGACGGTGCCGGCGCCACCGACACGGATACCGTGGCCGTCACCATCACTGCGGTGAACGATGCTCCTGTGGCGACGATCACGCCGGCGAGCTACGGTGCCACCGAGCAGACGACATTGACGTTGCATGGCACCGGTTTATCGATTGCCGACGTGGACGCCGGTGGCGCCGTCGTGCAGGCGACGGTGGCGGTGGCCAGTGGCACCCTCAATGCCGGCGCCGGCACGACCGGGGTGGCGGTGGCCGGCTCGGGTACCAGCACCATCACCCTGACCGGCACGCTGGTGCAGATCAACGCCCTGCTGGCCGGCAACCTCGGCGGCACGCTGACCTACATCTTCAGCGGCAACGCACCGCCGCCGACGGACACGCTCACCCTGACCGCCAACGATCTGGGCAACACCGGTGCCGGTGGTCCGCTGACCGGCAGCGCCGCAGTGACCATCAACATCACCGCCGTCAATGATCCCCCAACGACAGGCAATTCGGGTGGTGGCACGGCGGAAGACGGCGCCTATGCGGCGATCATGCTGATCGGCGCCGACGTCGATGGCACGGTCACCAACTTCCAGCTCACCAGCCTGCCTGCGAACGGCACCCTGTACCTCGACAGCGCCTTGACGATGGCGATGACGACCGGCACCGATTACGCCGCCACGAGCCAGCAGCTCGTGGTGTACTTCGCGCCCAATGCCAACTGGAACGGCACGACCAGCTTCCAGTACGCCGCCAAGGACAATCTCGGCTTGATGGATGCGACGCCGGCGACCGGCACACTGACGCTGACTCCGGCCAATGATGCGCCGACGCGTACTGCGGCGAGCGTCAGCCTGGCGTCGGTGCCGGAAGACACGGCCAACCCGGCCGGCGCGACGGTGTCGAGCTTGTTCGCGCCGGCTTTCAGCGATGTCGCGGATCAGGTTGCCGGCGGTTCATCGGCCAACGCCTTCGCCGGCGTGGCGATTGTTGCCAACGGGGCCAATGCCGCCAGCGAAGGCGTCTGGCAGTGGTACAACGGCAGCAGCTGGACCGCCATTGGCACCTCGGTGTCCACCGGCAGCGCGCTGACGCTGTCCGCCGGCACACTGGTGCGCTTCCTGCCCAACGCCAACTGGAACGGCACGCCGGGCAGCCTGACGGCACGGCTGATCGACGACTCGGCCGGCGCCGTGACCTCCGGCAACGTCGTCAATGTAACAGTCAGTGGTGGCACCACGCCGTACAGCAATGGCGCCAATGCTGTCGTGCTCAATACCATCATCACGCCGGTCAATGACGCCCCCACCACTGCGCCGGTGACGCTGGTGGCGATTGCCGAAGACAGCGGCGCCCGGCTGATCACCCAGGCCGAACTCCTGGCCAACGCCGGCGACATCGAAGGCGACGCCCTGGTCGCCAGCGGTCTGACCATCACCGCCGGCAATGGCAGCCTGACCGACAACGGCAACGGCACCTGGACCTACAGCCCGGCCGCCAACGACGACACCGGCGTCAGCTTCAGCTACACCATCACCGACAACGGCCGCACCAACGGCGTCGCCGACCCGAAGACGGTGGCCGGCAGCGCCACGCTCGACATCACGCCGGTCAATGATCCTGTCGTAGTCGTTGGGCCTCCGCCCGGACCGGTATCCGTACCTCCCATTGTCGGGACCGGTGGTACGGGACAGCAACCGAAGACAACGGAATCTGCCCCCGCCTTCCCTGGCGGCGGGCGATCCCTCATTGACAGTGGCTCGCTCCAGGACAGCGTTCGCGCCGGTACTGTCGAAGCCGCGCCGGGCCCCGGCCTGCAAATCAGTGCTGCGTCAGTCGCCAGCAACGTGCCGATAGAACGGGAAGTTCTGACCAACCCGGAGACTCAGGGCGGCATCCTGCTACGTTTGCTGGAACTCATGAAGCTCGATTCCGCCGTCGGTGTGGCAGGTCACGGCGCAACCGGACCCCACATCCAGGTGGACATCCTGCAAGACGAAGATTTCAAGGTGGAAGTGCTTACTCGCGGCGCGCAAATCTCCGCCGTTTCGCTGTCGGTAGGTGCCGTGTGGTGGGCCTTGCGCGCGGGGGGCCTGTTTACCAGCGCCTTGGTCTCGTTGCCGGCCTGGCGCACATTCGACGTGCTACCGGTATTGAGCCGTCGCGAGGACGATGACGAGGATGATGCAGCGGGGGAATTCGGCCCCGATCAGGATGATCCAGGCCACGATGCGGCGAAGCGCTCCGGGGAATTGTCGGCATGAGGCGATTCTTTGGCCGTCTGACGCCAGCTGCGCGTCTTGCGCTAGGGCTCATTTCGCTGATCGTCACCCTATTGCTGGTCATCGATCTCGTGCTGGATCTGGTGCCGGACCAGAGCGACATGCACCGCCGGATTCGCGAAAGCACCAGCGAACGTCTGGCCGTGCAGATCACCAGCCTGATCCAGACGCAGGAATGGGACACACTCAAGCTCACCGTCAGCGAATCTCTCGCTCGCGACAAGGAAATCCTGTCGATAGCGGTGCGCCAGCAGGACGGCCGGATCGTGTTTCACGCCGGCGAGCACCTGCGCTACTGGTCCGCACCCCCGTCGGGCCAATCCACACTTACCCATGTCCGGGTTCCCATCGAGGCAGACCACGCGCACTGGGGTGATGTGGAAATCAGTTACAAGCCCGTAACGCCGCAAACTCTGGGGGAATGGTTGCAGGTGCCAGTGGTGGCATTGGCCTTCGTGGTGGTGCCCGCGGGTTTTCTGGCTTTCTATTTGTACATGAGGCGAGCGTTACAGTATCTCGATCCGGCTTCGGCTGTGCCGGATCGTGTGCGCGCTGCTTTCGACGTGCTGATGGAGGGTGTTGCCGTCATCGACAACGCCGGCCGCATCGTACTCTGCAACCAGGCCTTCCGCCATCTGCACCCCGATGCCGCGGGGGAAATGATGGGCAAGAACCTGTCTCAATTGAGCTGGCTGACTGGTGGTGCCGAGGCCCCGGAAAGACCATGGGAAGAGGCCATGCGCAGCCAGACTGTCGTCAGCGGGCAGCGGCTCACCATCACCCAGCCGGATGGCGGCGAGTCCAAGCTGATCCTCAATGCCTCGCCCATCCAGGAGAGCGGCAGCAAGACGCGCGGCTGCATCGTGACATTCTCCGACATGACTGAGCTGTACCGCATCAACGAACTATTGATTGGCAACCTGACCGAGCTCGACGCCGCGCGTGCGCAGGTCGAAGAGAAGAATGAAGAACTGCGCATCCTGGCCACGCGCGATTCCCTCACCGGCTGTCTGAATCGCGGCGCCTTCGTGGCAGCGGCGGAACCGCTCTTCCACAAGATGCGGCAGGAAGCGCGCAACCTGTCGTGCATCATGGCCGATATCGATTTTTTCAAGAGGGTCAACGACACCCATGGCCACATGATCGGCGACCAGGTCATCACGGCCGTGGCTCGTGCCTTGTCCAGTCATATGCGCGCCAGCGATCTGCTCTGCCGCTTTGGCGGGGAGGAGTTCTGCATCGTGCTGCCCGGCGCCTCTGACGACGTCGCCATGGAAGTGGCCGAACGGGTGCGCGGCCAGATAGAGCAGAATGTCGGCGACGGCATCCGCAGCGTGGAGACGTTGCATGTTACCTGCAGCCTGGGGGTCGCCAGTCTGACCGCCGGCGCGAACAACCTGTTCGACCTGATGACCCTGGCCGACCTGGCGCTTTACCACTCGAAGCAGACCGGCAGAAATCGCGTCACGCGCTGGACCGAGGGCCTGACCCACGGAACGAAAAATGTCAGCGAGGCTGTTGCGGGCGCCTGAACTTCAGGTGCCGCGACGTGATTTCGATTTCTTCCCGTCATCCGGGGACAGAAACTCTTCCCATTGTGTCGCTTTGACAATCGCGAGGGGAGCGTATCCGGGCAGGGCGGACAGGCGCTGGCGGAAAGTCTTGCCGGCAAGCCGTCGGAGAAATGCCTTGCCGGCTTCGCTGTCCATCGCCGCGTGGCGCAGTGCAAAGCCGTAGCGTTCGTTGACCAGCGGCACGAAATCGAGGTCGTAGCGCGCTGCCGCGGCCATGATGCCAAAGCCCGCATCGGCCGAGCCGCCGGCGACGGTGGCGGCGACGGCGTCGTGGGTGAATTCCTCGTGTCCATAGCCGTGGATACTGCCAGGCTCGATCCCATTGGCGGCGAGCAGCTGGTCGATCAGCGTACGGGTGCCGGAGCCGCGCTGGCGATTCACCATGCGGGCGTCGCGCGCCGCGACGTCGGCCAGCGAGCGCAGGTGCAGCGGATTGCCACGGGCGACGATCAGGCCCTGGCGGCGCCGCATCAGCGGCACGCAGACATGCAGGCTGGGCTTGAGCCAGCGCTTGAGCCAGAGCACAAGTTGTCCGGAGGCCCATGTTTCCGGGACGTGAAAGCCGGCAATGTCGCATTCGCCGCGGCCGAGCGCGGCCAGTGCATCCTCGCTGCCGCGCCAAGTTACCTCGACCGGCACCTGCCGCCCGTGTTCGACCCAGTCGGCCAGCGCCAGGTCGTGGCTGGCGTGCAAAGTCAGCCGTGGCGGCACGCCGAGCACGGGCGCCAGTAAACCATGCATGCGCGTTTCCCAGAGCGCATGCACCTCGCCCAACGCGGCGCAGGCGGCGCCGTCCATTTCCACCAGCGATTCGCCGAATGGCGTCAGCCGGGTGCCGCGGCCACGTTCCATCACCACCAGGTCGTGGCCGAACTGTTCCTGGCAGTGGCGCAGCAAGCCCCAGGCCGCGCGATACGACATGCCCGCGGCGGCGGCTGCCTTGCCGAGGGCCGAAGTATCGAGCAACGCCGTCAGCAGCAGGAGCAGGCGGCGGGTATCGACGTCGCCAAGTTCGATACCGAAGTCCCAGGTCCAGCGCAGGCGCGGCACGCGAGCGGCAGCGGTTGTTGAAGTTGTTGCAGGCTTTGACATATTCGGAATCCTTGCGCGCTACTTTAACCTTTCACGGGTCACGTTGACCGGGAGATCGAGCCATGTCCGCATTCAGAGCCCTTTGCCATGCCCTCGTTGCCGCTGCGCTCGCGTCCGGCGCACAGGCGCAGGAGCGTTTCATCACCGTCGCCTCGACCACCTCGACCGAGCAGTCCGGCCTGTTCGGCCATCTGCTGCCGGCCTTCGAGAAGGCGAGCGGCATCAAGGTGCGCGTCGTTGCACTCGGCACCGGCCAGGCACTCGACCTGGCGCGGCGCGGCGATGCCGACGTGGTGTTCGTACACGACAAGGTCGCCGAGGAAAAATTCGTCGCCGAAGGCTACGGCGTCAAGCGGCAGGAGGTGATGTACAACGATTTCATCATGGTCGGCCCGAAGGCCGATCCGGCGAAAGCCGCAGGCAGGGACATCCTCGAAGGCCTGCGCCGGATCGAGGCCGCGCAGGCGCCCTTCGTCTCGCGCGGCGACAAGAGCGGCACCCACGCGGCCGAACTGCGCTACTGGAAAATGGCCGGCGTCGACCTCGAAGCAAAGAAGGGGCCGTGGTATCGCGACACCGGCTCGGGCATGGGTTCGGCACTCAACACCGCCTCGTCGATGAACGCCTACCTCCTCGCCGACCGTGGCACCTGGCTCAACTTCAGGAATCGCGGCGAGCTCGGCATCGTCGTCGAAGGCGACACTCGCCTTTTCAACCAGTACGGTGTGATCCTCGTCAATCCGGCGAAGCATGCACACGTCAAGCAGGCCGATGGCCAGAGGTTCATCGACTGGGTGGTCTCGCCGGCCGGCCAGCAGGCCATCGCCGACTACAAGATCGGCGGCGAGCAATTGTTCTTCCCCAACGCATCACGCTGAGATGCACGAACTGGCGGCAAGTGTCGCGCTCGCCGGCGACCTTGTCGCTTCGGGCGATGCCCGGCTGGCGGAGATAGTCTGGCTCAGCCTGCGCGTCAGTCTTACCGCGACACTGATCTCGTGTCTGCTCGGCATGCCGCAGGGCGCGCTGCTCTCGGTCGGCCGTTTTCCCGGCCGGCGCACGTTGATCGTCCTTTTCAACGGCTTCATGGGCCTGCCGCCGGTCGTCGTCGGCCTGCTGGTCTATCTGCTGCTGTCGCGCGCCGGGCCGCTCGGCCAGTTTGGCCTCTTGTTCACGCCGACGGCGATGATCATCGCCCAGACGGTGCTGATTACGCCCATCATCGCCGCATTGACGCGGCAGGTCATCGACGACGAATGGCGCGAATACCGCGAGCAGTTGCGCAGCCTCGGCGCCAGGCGCGCCCGCGCGGCGCGCACGCTGCTCTGGAACGCGCGTTTCTCGCTCACCACGGCGGCCTTGGCCGGCTTCGGCCGTGCCATCGCCGAGGTCGGCGCGGTGATGATCGTCGGCGGCAACGTCGACGGCGTCACGCGCGTCATGACCACCACCATCGCGCTCGAAACCAGCAAGGGCGACCTGCCGCTGGCGCTGGCACTCGGCGCCATCCTGATCGCCGTCGTGCTGGCGATCAATGCCGGCGCTTATGTGCTGAAGCAGTGGGCGGAAAGGCGGTGGGGATGAGCGCGTGGCTTGAACTGGACGCGCTTGGGCTTACCGAAGGCGGCGTCCGTATCGTCGAGGACGTCACGCTGAAAGTCAGTCATGGCCGGACGGCGATACTCGGCCCCAACGGTGCGGGGAAAAGCACGCTGCTGCGCCTCATGCACGGGCTGCTGAGGCCGAGCGCCGGCCGGATCGTCTGGCCGCAGCCGCTGACGCAGGCCATGGTGTTCCAGCGGCCGGTGATGCTGCGAACCACCGCGCTGGCCAACATCGAATACGGCTTGCGGCTGCGCGGCCACTCGGCGGCGGAACAACGCCAGCGCGCGCTCGCTGCGCTGCAGCGAGTCGGTCTGCCCGAACTCGCAACCCGCCAGGCGCGGCGCTGCTCGGGCGGCGAGCAGCAGCGCATCGCCCTGGCGCGCGCCTGGGCGCTGGAACCGCAAGCGCTGTTTCTCGACGAGCCGACCGCCAGTCTCGACCCGGCCAGCAGTCGCGAGGTCGAGCGCATCATCCGCGAGATCGCCGCGGCGGGAACGAAGATCGTCATGACTACGCACAATCTCGGTCAGGCGCGGCGTCTCGCCGAGGACGTGATCTATCTCGATGGCGGCCGGGTGCTCGAACAAAC
>DASRXN010000051.1:0-3322 GCA_035654135.1 Rhodocyclaceae bacterium
ATTCGATCAGCAGTTTTTCCAGCTCGTCAGTGTGCATGGGCTGGGGAATGACGTGCAGTTCGTTTCCCTCGATCTTCTTGGCCAGGGTCCTGTACTCATCGGCCTGGGCATGCGTGGGTTCGTATTCAATGACGGTCTTGCGGTTGATCTCGGCCCTCTGGACCATGTTTTCGCGAGGGACGAAATGGATCATCTGCGTGCCGAGCTTCCTGGCGAAAGCCTCGATCATCTCCGCCTCGTTATCCACCTTGCGGCTGTTGCAGATGAGGCCGCCGAGCCGCACGCCGCCGGAGTTGGCGTACTTCACGATGCCCTTGGCGATGTTGTTGGCAGCGTACATGGCCATCATTTCGCCGGAGCAGACGATGTAGATTTCCTGGGCCTTGTTCTCGCGGATGGGCATGGCGAAGCCGCCGCACACCACGTCACCCAGCACGTCGTAGAACACGAAGTCGAGGTCTTCCTCGTAGGCGCCTTCCTCTTCCAGGAAGTTGATGGCGGTGATGACGCCGCGGCCGGCGCAACCGACGCCGGGCTCAGGGCCGCCGGATTCGACGCACTTGACGCCGCCGTAGCCGATGTTCATGACATCCTCGAGTTCGAGGTCTTCCACCGAACCCGCCTCGGCCGCCAGCTGCATGACGCTGGTCTGCGCCTTGCTGTGCAGGATCAGGCGGGTCGAGTCGGCCTTGGGGTCGCAGCCGACGATCATCACTTTCTTGCCGGCCTCGGCCAGCGCCGAGACCAGGTTTTGCGTGGTGGTAGACTTGCCGATTCCACCCTTGCCGTAGATGGCGCATTGACGCAGCTTTGCCATGATGCAATCTCCTATGTCAGAAATCTGTTGGGTGCTGGGCAAATCCCGTGTTCCCGACCTCTCTTTGGCAAGGAGCGTGCCAATCTGCTTCGTTGCAGCTAACCCACTGTAATGACAAGGCTTATCGAGGACATAGCAAGATAATGGCAGGCGACAATACGGCGGACGTTTGTAGGACTCCCGACAACCGGGCTGCCACCCTGCCGACTTACGCGCGGCTGCCGATCAACCGCTGCAACCTGCCTGCGGTCATCCTCGGCAGCCTCACTTTCCAGAACCATCCGACCGCTCTCGCCCTCGACGGTGTCGCCGAGTTGCACCGCGAGCTGTTCACACTGCTCGATGGCATCGACAACGTCGCGGAACGCGCGCGACTCTTCCGCGACTACGTCGCCGCTCACTTCTGTCTCGATCACCTGGAAGAGGCCGGCCTCGACCAGCACTCCGCGCGTCGGGCCAAGGCCAACTGGCTGCGCGTGCTGCGCGGCTGGAGCTTCGACGCCGACGGCCGCGAGGGCGCCGTGCTCAAGGGCTGGGTCGAGTCGCGTTTCGGCCTGCTGCCGCGCTTTCACGGCGAGCCGCTGCGCGACTTCTCCGGCCTCGCCTGGCACCGCTATCAGGAGATGCGCGCCGCCGGCATCTCCGGCACCAACGCGCTGGAGGCGCAACTCGACCTGCTCTACGCCTTCTGCCAGTATGAATTCGACAGGCTCGGCGTGCCGTCACGGCTGACTTTGTATCGCGGCATCAACCGCCTCGGCGAGCACGAGGTTCTGGCCGCCGACGGCCGGCGGCAGGTGGTGCTGTTCAACAACCTCACCTCCTTCACCGCCTCGCGTGAGCGCGCCGGCGAATTCGGCGATTACATCCTCGAAGCCGAGGTGCCGACGGCGAAGGTGTTCTTCCATTGCCGCCTGCTGCCGGACGCGCTCAAGGGCGAGGACGAGCACCTCGTTATCGGCGGCGCCTACGAAGTCACGCTGAACACGCTGTGATGCTCGTCAGCCGCGTTTCAGCCCATCCCGCCAGGCAATGGCTTCAAGTTCGACCCGGACAGCGTCCTCGACAGGAATCACCGGTCGCGCCTGAAATTCGAAAGCCGGGAAGGTCGAGCATGCCTTGTGGACGGCCACGGGATCGTCGCAGTCCACCAGCATATAGCCACCCCAATCGCCCACCCTCACGACGAACAGCTCGATCTTGAAATTGGCTGGCGCCTTCCATTGAGTGAACACCTCGAGTATCCGCTTCTGGGCATTCTCGTACTCCGCAGGCGAACCCTGCGGGCGTTCGAACCAACTGATCATGTACTTCATTGGTGTCCTCCTGGTGCAGCCTCACTCGTTCTACTTGGCCGCCTTGGTAGTGAACCAGATCTGGGGAGCACCCTTGACGCCGGCGCCCTCCATCGCGGTTTTCAGTTCCGCCGAGGCGGCAAAACTCTTGGCCTTTTCGAGCGACTTGAAATCGTGGTAGGCCGTAACGTCGTTCGGATCGTCCGTCGACTGATAGACGCCCTGGCCGGTCACGCCCATTTTGCGTCGCTTGGCATCGAAACCGTCGTAGCCCTTGCGCCAGGTGGCGTAGTCGGCAACCTCATGGCGAACGAACATCCGCACGTCAGCCGCTTCAGCCTCGGTCGTCATTGTCATGAGTCCTGCCACGGCGGTACCGATCAAAATGAAAGCTCGCATAATTCATCCCCTCCTCAAGTGGCCTGAATGTGCGTTGAGGCGATGGCAGTCAACGCAACTAGCAACATAGGCCGCCGCTGAGTAGTAGACAAATTTAATAAACTAATAGAGTATGCCATCTGGAAGCAGCGGAACTGATCTTGGTTGAGTCCGCTCATTCACCGACTTGCGCGAGCGCGCAGGCCAATTCAATTCGGTGCGTCCGCACCATCCGAGTGCTTGCAATGGTGTTTGAGCCAATCGAACGCACCTTCGGCGAGATAAGGAAATACCGCGCCAGCCCCGATCATTGCTAGAAGTTCAAGTGGCAGCATTTGGTATGCCTCCGTAATCGATTCAAGACACCCTTGATGCATGCAACCGCCGTGCCAACCACGCGACACGCATGTCGATTCGCTTGTCGCCAAACCGACAAGGCCGCTGCCGCCCACTGATTTGATGCGGATTTCCGCCGGGCGCGGGACTTGCATGGTGTCTGCAAACCCAACGGAGACTGCCATGCTCACCACCGAACTTCGCGATTCCCTGCTCGCCGGCCTGACCGGCGGCAGCATCGTCCCCTACCTCGGCCCCGGCGTGCTCGCCGACGTCCGCCATGCCCAGACCGGTGCTCCGATGCCCGCCACCAGCGACGAACTGATCCTGGCCATGAACAACGGCAAGCCGATGTCGCCCAAGCTGATGTACGAATTCCCGCGCGCGGCGATGAACGTCGAACTCAAGCGCGGCCGCGCCGCGGTCACCAAATTCCTCGACGCCACTTACGGCGCCACCTGGACGCGCGCCGCCGGCCATGAATGGCTGAAGGCGC
>DASRXN010000052.1:0-3127 GCA_035654135.1 Rhodocyclaceae bacterium
GCAGCAGGCCGGTGACGGCGAGCGTGACGAAGGTGCTTACCAGCAGCGCGCCGACGATGGCCGGCCACTCGTCGCCGAGCCGCGTGAAATGCACCATGACGCCGGCGCCGGCCGGCACGAACAGCAGCGACAGATGCTGGAGCAGGTTGTTGGCGGTGCTGCGCAGGTTATCAGGCACGCCGCCGCGCACGACCAGCGTTGCGAACAACAGCGCCATGCCGACCACCGGCCCCGGGATGGGCAGCGCAAGGAACTGGACGATCACCTCGCCGGCGAGCTGGTAGATCAGCAACAGGGTCAGCGCGCCCAGCATGGCTTACGCCTGCGGTCGGCCGTGTTCGATGTGGTGTTCCTGGACGTGGTGCGTTTCCGGCACCATGTGGTGCTGTAGCACCAGCATTGGCAGATAGTTTGTCATCGCATCTCTCATTTAATAACATTCCGCAGGCAGCAACAAGACCTACCCGATCGCAACAACCCGTCAACCTTCAGGTGGCATCGTGTCAATCAAAGAAAGCTTGGCAAAAGAATCGCTTGGCACTTTCGAATCCGCAG
Organism: Rhodocyclaceae bacterium; assembly: GCA_035654135.1. Classification (GTDB taxonomy): domain Bacteria; phylum Pseudomonadota; class Gammaproteobacteria; order Burkholderiales; family Rhodocyclaceae; genus Fen-999. The sequence goes on from DASRXN010000052.1 coordinate 556, forward strand.
TCATGGGCGTTGCCGGTACGGCGCCGGCGTTCAGCGTGGCTGTCACCACGGCAGCCATCGTTGCCTCGGTCGGTGTGCTCTCCGTGGGCAGTATTCTCTACTGCGGCTTGATCATGTTCGGCATCATGCTGGCGTTTATCCACCTCAGCAAAATAACTCCACATGCAGGTGCCGCATACGCCTGGGTGGGGCACGTCTTCGGCAGGAAATGGGGATTTTTCGCCGGCTGGGGACTCCTCGTCGCGTCGATATTCTTCATGGTTTCGGCAACGATCCCCGCGGCAACCTCGACCCTGGTATTGATCGCCCCCGACCAGGTGGAAAGTACCAACTGGGTGACGCTGACCTCAGCGGTCTGGCTGACCTTGGTCACCATCGTGGTCACCAAGGGCATCAAGCATGCAAGCTATACGCAGCTGATCCTGACCGGGATCGAAACCGCCGTGATCTTTGCCTTGATCATCGGCGCATTTATCCAATACGGCGGCCAGCCTGCCCATACGCCGTCCCTGATCTGGTTTTCGCCGTTTTCCTTCACGCCGCAGTTGTTCGCCACGGGTGCGCTGACCGCCATCTTTTTCTACTGGGGCTGGGATGTGACGATGAATCTCAGCGAGGAAACCAAGAAGGGTCGGGGGGATGACTTGCATCCGGCGGGCAAGGGCGCCTTCTGGGCGATGGTGAATCTGATCTTGTTCTTCATCATCATGATGATCGTCGTGCTGATCGTGCTGACCGATGAAGAAATCGCTCAAGCCAACACCAACGTGCTCTACGCCATCGCCAACAAGCTGTTTCCCGCGCCGTGGAATTATCTGGCGGTGCTGTCGACCATCCTGAGCACCGTCGGCACCATCGAAACCCAGATACTCCAGTTCAGCCGCAGCATGTTCGCCATGGCGCGGGACGAGATGCTGCATCCGCGCTACGCGAAAATCCACCCGGAATGGCAGACGCCCTGGGTGGCGACCTTCGTGATCTGGTTCCTCGGCGTGCTGCTGCTGTTCAGCTCGTCGTACATGCCCTCGGTGAAACAGATTCTGGAAAGTTCGATCCTCGCTATTGGCTTCCAGATCTGTTTCTACATGAGCCTGGCCGGATTCGCCTGCGCCTGGCATTACCGCGAAAAGTTGCGGTGTGGTACATACAGCGCGATTTCCTATGTGCTGTGGCCGCTGTTTGCGGCACTCTTCATGGTTTTCATCGCGCTCTACAGTGTCCCGACGTTTGACGTCATCACAAACGTCATGGGGATCGGGGGAATCCTGATTGGCTTTGTGCCCCTGTTCTTAGGTGATTTCCGGCGGGGAAACGGCAGGGGCTGAGTTGTCAATCGGCGGATTGGGAAGCCGCCGTCCCGTCAGGGCCGACTTATTACAGAATCGCCGCCAGCACCAGCGCGGACGTCGCGAGGGCCAGCGCCCATTGTGCCAGCCGGCGGCTAGCGGCGGCTTCCTCGCGCAGGCGCGCAATTTCCGCCGTGGCGGATTCGCGTTCGTTGATATTCGTTATCGCCTGGTGCACGAGGCGCGGCAGCTGCGGCAGCAACGCCGCCCACTGCGGCGCCTCGCGCTTGAGGTGATTGACCAGGCCGCGCCAGCCGATCTGCTCCGACATCCAGCGTTCGAGGAAGGGCTTGGCCGTGTCCCAGAGGTCGAGCTCGGGATTGAGCTGGCGGCCAAGGCCCTCGATATTTAGCAGGGTTTTTTGCAGCAGGACGAGCTGCGGCTGGATTTCGACATTGAAGCGGCGCGAGGTCTGGAACAGGCGCAGCAGGACATGGCCGAACGAAATATCCTTCAGCGGCCGGTCGAAGATCGGCTCGCAGACGGCGCGCACGGCGGCTTCGAGCTCGTCGACGCGCGTCTCCTTCGGCGCCCAGCCGGATTCGATGTGCGCCTCGGCGACACGGTGGTAGTCGCGGCGGAAGAAGGCGAGGAAATTGATCGCGAGGTAGTTCTTGTCCACCTCGTTCAGCGTGCCCATGATGCCGAAGTCGAGTGCGACATAGCGGCCGTCCTGCGCCACCAGAATGTTGCCCGGATGCATGTCGGCGTGGAAGAAGCCGTCGCGGAACACCTGGGTGAAGAAGATCTCGACGCCGGCACGTGAGAGCTTCTTGAGGTCCACGCCGGCTTCGCGCAACCGGTCGATCTGCGAGATGGGGATGCCAGGCATGCGCTCCATCACCATGACCGAATTGTTGCACCAGTCCCAATACACCTCGGGCACCTGGAGTAGAGGCGACGGCGTGAAGTTGCGCCGCAGCTGTGAGCAGTTGGCCGCCTCGCGCATCAGGTCGAGCTCGTCGTGCAGATGCTTGGCAAATTCGGCCACCACCTCGCGCGGCTTCAGGCGCTTGCCATCCGCCCAGAGGCGTTCGAGCAGACCGGCCAAGGCATCGAGCAGGGCGATGTCGTGACTGATGACCGGCGCGATGCCGGGACGGAGAATCTTGACCGCCACCTCGCGGCCATCGGGCAAGGTGGCGAAATGCACCTGGGCGACCGATGCCGAGGCGACCGGGGCGGCCTCGAAGGTCTTGAACACGTCATGCACCGGCTTGCCGTAG
>DASRXN010000053.1:0-36405 GCA_035654135.1 Rhodocyclaceae bacterium
GCCGGCCGGATTGTGGCCGACGTGGTGCTGGGGCGATGGGCCAAGCAGGCTCTTCAGATAAGCGAGCGCGGCTCGCGGACTCTTCACGAAATTGCCGAAGCGGGCGTAGCGACTGCCAACGATTCCCCACAACAGTCTGAACAGGGCCACGCCCACCACCGTGCCGCCGGCCAGCACATGCATCAGCCGCCATTCTTCGCTCTCACCGGTCAGCCAAGCGACGGCAAAGCCGCCGGCCATCAGCCAGTGGCCGAGGCGTACCGGCAGGTCCCAGACGAGAATCCTGTGGTCAATCGTGCCCATGGCGACGGCCTCCCGGCATCGTGATTTCGTGCTCGCTGAAGCTGCCGGCCTCGGCACGTGGATGACAGGCGGCGCAATTGGCCGCACTGCCGACGCGTTTGTCTTTCCATGTCGCCTGCGAAATCTCCCGGTGCTTGCGCTGGAAGCGGCTGGTCAAAGTCAGCCGTGGCGGATCGCCGCTGCCGGAGCCGAGATTCCAGGAGGAGCTGGCGTTTCGGGTCAGGAAGTCTTCGATCTGCTTCCTCGTCGGGTCATCGAGGCTGGCGTTGTCGCCGTAGTGCTTGTCGAGCTTGGCCATGACGCGCCGCCAGTCGTCGGCGGCAAGCAGCGCTGGCGGGAAAGCCATATGGCAGCTGCCGCATTCGGCCTTGAAGGCGGGCGGCGCATTGGCCGGGATGGGCATGCGATCGGCCAGCGCGGGTAGGCTGATCAGGGCCGCCAGGGCGAAGACGCTCGCTTTCATGTCAGAGCGCCTCCATCACGAAGGCGATGAAGTCGGCCTTCTCGCCGGCCGAGCATTCGCGGCCGACCACTTCCTTGCAGTTGCGCCGGAACCACTTCTCGACCTTGGCCGGATCGGTAAAACGTTCGGCGTTGGCCGAGGGGGCCAGCGGCTTGATGTCCTTGTGGGTCACGACATGCTGTCCGGGCTGGGCGGGCTTGTCGGTATGGCACGCGGCGCAGGACGGCATCTTCTCGGAGATGCCGAACTTGCGCCCATAGAATTCGGCACCGCGCTGCGCCGAGCCGCCGATAGCGTAGCGATCGGCGATCTGCCGCGGCGTTTCGGCGCCCGCGAGGCCGCAGGCTACCAGCAGCAATAGGGGGAAGAGTCTCTCCACGATCCGGCTCCTTGTTGCGATGAACATGGAGCCGGAGTTTGAAGCACCAAACTTAGGGAATTCTTAGCACCGACTTAAGCGCAGCTTAATTAGGGGCGGCGCAGTATTCCTGAGTGATAGGCTTCCGAGGCCGCCTGGTAGTAGCTGATCGCCTCGTCGAGCAGTTGCTTGCCCTTTTCGTCGGCGGGCAGTGGGTTGCCGCTGACCGGATCGACCAGCCGCCAGCGCCGCTGCGGGCGCAGCTCGACCAGAATGCCGTCTTCAAGGTAGCCGACGGTCTGGTAGTTGGCGAGGAAGGCGCGCTGGTGCTTCGGTCCTTCCGAGACAATGTCGTGACCGAAGAAATGTGACCGATAGCTGAAGTTGAGCAGGGCCAGCAGTGTCGGCGCCACGTCGATCTGCGACGCCAGCGTATCGATGCGCGCGGGCGCGACGTGGCCGGGGGCGTAGATGATTAGCGGGATCAGGAACTGCTCGACCGGCAGGTCGGTTTTGCCACGGCCCGAGGCCGTGTGGTCGGCGACGATGACGAACACGGTGTTGGCGAACCACGGTTTGGCGCGGGCGCGCTCCATGAAGTCACCGATCGCCCAGTCGGTATATTTCACCGCGCCTTCCCGGCCGGTGCCGGAGGGAATGTCGATGTGGCCGTCAGGGTAGGTGAACGGCCGGTGGTTGGATGTCGTCATGATGTGGGCGAAGAAGGGCTTGCCGGCCGCCTGGCGCTGGTCCAGTTCGTTCAGCGCGAGGGTGAACAGGTCCTCGTCGGCGACACCCCAGATGTTCTCCATGTGGATCGCATCCTTCGGGATGGCGGTGCGGTCGATCACCGTGTAGCCATTGCCGCCGAAGAAGGCGCTCATGTTGTCGAAGTAACCGTAGCCGCCGTAGATGTAAAGCGGCTCGTAGCCGCGCTCGGCGAAGATTTCGCCAATTGTGTACAGATGATCGTTGTTTGGCCGTTTGACGATGGAATTGCCTGGCGTGGGCGGGATCGACAGTGTCAGCGCTTCCAGCCCGCGCACCGTACGGGTGCCGGTGGCGTAGAGCCGAGTGAACAGCATGCCTTCGGTGGCAAGTTTGTCCAGATGCGGCGTCAGTTGCGCCTTGTTGCCGAAGGCGCCGAGAAACTCCGCCGACAGACTTTCCACGGAAATCAGCACAACGTTGAGGCGTTTCTCCGGGCCATGGCCGGCGACGTCGCGCTCGACGGCCAGCGGCGGTTGACCGGGAAAGCGCTGCGGGCCGATGCGTTCGAACTCGGACCGCAGCACCTTGTAGACGCGTTCCATCCGCTCTGTGCGGTAGAACTGGGCGTAGTCGATCTCGTTGGTGCGGAAGGCATGCCAGAACTCATAGTGGCCGTTGCCGGCCAGTTGGGTCGCCTGGGCCTGGTCGGTGAATTCCTTGTAGCGGGCATCGATGGCGAAGAACGAGACGGCGGGCAGGATCAGGAAGATCGCCAGCCGGCCGAGCCGGCCGCGCCAGCCCATGCCGGCCGGTTCGCAGGCTTGTTTGAGCCCGCGCCAGCTCAGGGCCATCATGGCGAGGGCGACGACGCCAATACCGGCGAACAGCGGTCGCAGGTCGTAGGACTCGCGGATGTTGCCAATGACCTCGCGGGTATAGACGAGGTAATCGACAGCGATGAAATTGAAGCGGGATGCGAACTCGTTCCAGAAGACGAATTCGGAGACGCCGACGAAAGCCCAGACGCCGAAAGTCATTGCTGACAACACGCCGAGCGTGGCCAGCAGCACTTTGCGCGAGCGCGGTCCATCGGGCCAGAGGGCGGCAATCAGGGCGAATGGCGGCAGCCACCAGCAGGCGGCGGCGAGATCGAACAGGAAGCCGATGGCCAGGATCGGCAGCAGATAAGGTGGAACAAGCAGCGACCAGTCGCCGTTGAAGGCCAGCAGCCCCAGCCTCACCAGTGCGTTGAGGATGAGATAAGCAACCAGCACCACGCCGACCAGGCGAAAGCGGCCGGCGAACAAATAGGCCAGTGGTTTCAAGCGCTCCTGCCCTTATGCCAGAGCACGTCGCCGCAACCGTTCTCCTTGTTCAGCCAGCGGCCGAGAACGAACAGCAGGTCGGACAGGCGGTTCAGGTATTTGCGCGTGGTATCGGAAACCGTCTCGGTCGTGCCCAGCGCCACCACCGATCGCTCGGCGCGGCGGCAGACGGTACGCGCCAGATGCATTAGAGCCGCCGCCTGCGTGCCACCGGGCAGGATGAATTCCTTCAGTGGCGTCAGTTCGCCGTTGTAGCGCTCAACGGCCATTTCCAGGCGATCCGGCTGGCCGGGCTTGAGAAAGGCACCGCCGGGCACCGCCAGCTCGCCACCGAGATCGAACAGATCGTGCTGAACGCCGACGATCAGGTCGCGCGCTTCATCGGGCAGACTCTCGCAGAGGATGACGCCGAGCAGCGAGTTGAGTTCGTCCACGTCGCCCAAGGCGGCTATGCGCAGCGAATCCTTGGCGACGCGCGAGCCGTCGCCAAGGCCGGTAGTGCCTGCGTCGCCGGTGCGGGTGACGATTTTCGAGAGGCGATGACCCATGCAGTGGGTAAGTCAAATTGCGTATAGATAACGGCGTGGCGTAGTTCTACACTACGGGCCGCTTGCAAGGATGCAAGTGTCGCACAGGAAGTGAAGAAAATGGCAGCCCATGGCCATATCGGCCAGACAGTCTCAGCGGGTAGTCCGGGGGTAGGCAGAAGGCTTTACGAATTCCTGATGGCGGGTTCCGTCGCCTACGCGAACTGGGACTATCAGGTGTCGATGGATATCATCCGCAACCGCAGACGTCTCCTGCTCCTGCTGGTGATGCTTGCTCCGATCTTGTTCGTCGCCGTGGCCGAAGCAGCCGGGATGCCGATGCTCGGCGGCAAATCAGCCTACGCCCCGTCCTTCTACTCGACCGGCATCTTTCTTGTCTCGATTGCCATCGGGCTGGCAGCGGGTTTGATCACGGGCACGATTGGGGCGGGAGGCGGCTTCATCATCACACCTGCGCTGATGGCGGTAGGGGTCAAGGGCATCATGGCGGTCGGCACCGATGTCTTCCACATCTTTGCCAAGGCCATCATGGGTACCGCTGTGCATCGCCGGCTCGGCAATGTTTCAGCCAGGTTGGCGATGGCTTTCCTGATCGGGTCGTCTGTTGGCACCTTCATCGGTGGCGGCGTCAACAGGGTACTCTACGACGCCGATCCGTTGCTGAGCGAGCTATTCATCAGCCTCGTCTATGCTGTGCTGCTTGGTTTTCTTGGCTACTATTCGGTTGCCGATCATCTGCGCGAGCGACGCAGCCGCGTTCGCGACCAGAGCGAGGTTTGTGTGCCAGTATGCGAGAAAGGCCGCGCCACGTGGCTGCAAAGCATTCACTTGCCGCCGATGATCCATTTCGACGAAGATGGGAATGGCAATGGTGGCCGGAGAATTTCCGGCGTGTTCGTCGCACTCGGCGGCCTTGTCGTCGGTGTGCTGGCATCAATTCTTGGAGTGGGCGGCGGCTTCATCACCTTTCCGATGTTCGTCTTCGTGTTCGGCGTTTCCGGCGCCACCACGGTAGGTACGGACATCCTGCAGATCGTCTTTACTGCTGGCATCGCCGCCATCACGCAGTATGCGATCAACGGCTATGTTTTCTACACCCTTGCCATGGGCATGCTGGTGGGTTCCTTGATCGGCATCCAGGTCGGCGCCTTTACGACCAAAGTGGTCGACTGCCACCAGATTAGGGGCTTCTACGCCATTACCATCGTCGCCGGCTTCATCAACCGTGCCGTGACGCTTCCCAGGAAGCTCGTCGAGCTCGAATATCTCGACCTGCCCATGTCACTGGTTGTCGGCATCGAATTCCTCGGCAACGTATTGTTCTGGATCGTCATCGGCATCTTTGCCATCTGGGTGTTCGCGCAATTCGTCTCGGGCGCGAGGAACTCGCTAAAGGATTCCAGGCCATGCTGATTGTCAACCGCAAGGCCTTCGCCATCGGCAGCATGCTTACCTTGGGTTTTCTTGTGGCGCTGATCGTGATCTTTTCCCCCTTGTTTGGTCAGGGCATGAACGGCCTCGAATATGCGGACGATGTGTTTAATAAGCTGTCGAAGGGATCCTCGTACTTCATACCCAAGCTTGCAAGAACCGGCGAAGGCATGATCGGCCGGCACGTCAATGTTGAGATCCGATTGGCGTCGCAGGATCAGGCGCAGCGCTCGAAAACCTTGCTGGCAGCGGCGGGCATGGCTGTGCAGGATGACCGAACCCGGCTGCTGGTGGCAGGCGATCTTGGACAATTGCTGCGCCTGGCGCTGGATGATGCCGATGCCGGCTACCGAAACGACAACGCCACCCTTCAGGAGCGCCATGGAATGGCGGCCCGAGAGGTCTTGGCGACTTGGTGGTATCTATTGCACGCGATCGACAAAGTGCTCAAGCAGGAGCATCGACTGGCAGAAGCGAAGGCCGCTCACGAGGTCATGAAAAAAGCGATCGAACCAGCCTACAACTACCATGGCATCGACGCCCGTACCGTCGGTGAAATGGCCGGCACCATGGGCACGCTGCTGGTGTTCTACGTCCTCTATACCATCTGGTGGGGCTCTGCCATCTACTTCCTGTTCGAAGGCGTAGGCCTCATCATGCGACGGACATAACAATCTTCAAATGATGATGACGGGCTGACTGATCCTGTGTAGCAAGTCCTTGGCCAGCCGCTTGACGCTGGGGCGGCCACAAACCTGAAACACTTCCCGGCCGGCCACCAGCATTTCTGCTTGGCCGGCTGCCATCATGTCTGCCAGCACTTCGAGCGGATCGCCGGGAATCACCTCGAACTCTGCTCCCGGCAAGCCGGTCGTTGCGGCGACAAACTGCTTTCGCGCGAGTTCTGCCTGGGCTTCCAGTTGGCCGCGGATGTAGTCGAGGAAGCCCTGCCGCGCACCCGTTGCCGACTGCCAGTCGTTGCCGATGAAATCGGCCCAGCCGGTGTCGAGAACGAAAATACCCTTCAGCAGCGCGTCCCGGCGGCGTGCGGAGTCCCGCGCATGGGCGAGCGCCGCATCGCTGGCCGGCGAACCGTCGACGGCAACGGCGACGGTCGTGAACCTCATTTCATTGTCATCACGACGATGATGGCGATGATGAGGACGGAGAAAAGAATTGCCCCCCAATCCTCCTGCCGGTCGTCGCGAAACAGCGTCATCTTGCCCTTCGCGGCGCTGGCAACGGTTTCCGAACCGATCTTTTCTTCAGCCATGATGTCTCTTCCCCCTTGCTCAGATTTCGACGAGATGGTCGCGGATCAACAGCACCAGGACCAGCGCCAGGATGTACTTGGTAGCGCCGACGATCAGTCCCACCTTCAGTGGTGTGCCGCCGGCCTGCCGCAGTTCGCGGAAGTCGATGTAGCCTCCCATGCCCACGAGACCGATGCCGAAGATCCACTGCATCCAGTCGCGGATCATCTTGATGGTCGCCGAGGCCGGCGGGCCGCCCTTGATGCCAGCGTCGCCGAAGGCGCCGATGCTGGTCAGCAGCACCATGCCGAGGAAGCCGAGCACGAAGACCGGAAATTTCTCTACCAGCAGGGTGCCGAGCGACTTCTGCTGGCCCTGCGGCTGCTCGTGGCCGGCCCAGTACCAGATGGTGACCGCGAATACCGCGAACGGGATCGAGATCACGCGCATGATGTTCCATATCTCGCCCACCGATACGGCAGTGCCGGGCGCCACGGTCGGGTTGAAGGCGAGGCAGGCCGCAAGCACCTGGCCGGAATTGAGGATGCCGGTGCCGACCCAGGCGCCGTACTGGAGGTCGTTCAAGCCCAGCGCGTGGCCGATGAACGGACTGATGAACATGGTCAGGATGCCGAAGCCGAGGATGGTGGCGATGGCGTAGGCAACGTGCGCCGGTTTGGCTTCCACCGCCGGCGATGTCGCCACCGCGGCGGAGACGCCGCAGATCGAGCAGGCGTTGGCCATGACCCCAGTCATCGAGCGCTCCATGCGAAACACCTTGCCCAGCCACAGCACCATGATGATCGAGAGCACGACGAAACCGCCGATCAGGAAGACGGCCATGGCGCCCAGCTTGATGATGGCCTGCACCGTGTACAGAGAACCGAGCAGGATGATGCCGGTCTTGATGAACAGGCGCGACAGCTTGAAGCCGTCCTCGAACATCGCCGGCAGCTTGCCGCCGAACAGGACGTTGCGATAAAGCAGGCCCGCGATGATGCCGAGCAGGATGTAGTTCAGGTGGGTGGCGTTGACCAGCCAGCCCTTTTCCCCGAAGACCACGGCGCTCTTCATCCAGGGCTCGATCCAGAGCCGGATCACGACCATGGTGCCGATCAACAGGATCAGGCCGGGTAGTGCTTTGGGTAGTTTGCCGAAGAAGCCGGCATCATCCGCGACGCTCATACATCCTCCTCAAGGTATGCTGCGTGGAACAAAAAGATCGCAGGCTGCGTGATTATTTTTCTTCGGCCTGCGTGACAGACGAAACGATTCTCGCAAGTGCCTTGACGCAACGCAAGCGCCATGCGTGTTGCGTTGCGGTATCCCGATGGCGGCTTCACCGATGGGGAGCTAGTATTTTCAACTTGCGCCATAGCGAACTGCGGTTGATGCCGAGTACCTGCGCCGCCGCGCTTTGGTTGCCGCCGACCTGATCCAGCACCCACCAGATGTAGGCGGCCCCGTGCTCTTCCAGCGTCGGCATGCGGCCTTCCTTGAGAGCCGGCGCCGGGAAGTCGCTGGCCGCGAAATGCGCGGGCAGGTCTTCGAGTTCGAGCACGTTACCGCGCGCCACCGCGATGCCGCGTTCGATGATGTTTTCCAATTCGCGCACGTTTCCGGGGAAGATGTGGTGCCGCAGGCGCTCCAGCACCGCCGGTGCCACCGTGAGACTCGCACCCGTTTCCAGCGCATGCTTGCGCAGGAAGTGCTGCACCAGCAGCGGAATGTCGTCGGGCCGTTGGGCCAGCGGCGGAATGTGCAGGGAGATGACGTTGAGGCGGAAGTAGAGGTCCTGGCGCAGCATGCCGTTGGCGACGGCTTTCAGCACGTCGCGGTTGGTGGCCGCGACGAAGCGGACGTCGATCTTGACCGGCGTCGTCGCGCCGAGCCGCAGGACTTCGCGCTCCTGGATCACGCGCAGCAGCTTGACCTGCATCTCTGGCGGCATCTCGGTAATTTCGTCGAGGAACAGCGTGCCGCCGGAAGCGGCCTCGATCAGGCCTTTGCGCGCCGAGCTGGCGCCGGTGAAGGCTTCGCGTTCGTGGCCGAATAGTTCGTTGGCGAACAGTTCCTTGTTGAAGGCACCGCAATTGACGGCGATCAGCGGCCCCTTGCGGCGGTTGCTGTGCTCGTGCAGGTAGGCCACCAGCAGTTCCTTGCCCGTGCCGCTCTCGCCGGTGACCAGCACGTTGCTGTCGGTCGGCGCGACCTGGCGGGCCAGATCGAGCACGCGCTGCGTGGCGGCGTCCTGGGTGACGATACGCACCTGGCCGCGGTAACTGGCGATCTCCTCGCGCAGGCGCCGGTTCTCGCGTCGCAGCGCCACCTTCTCCACCGCTTCGGCGACCACCTTGCGCACCTCGTCGAAATGGAAGGGCTTGGCCACGTAATGGAACGCGCCATTCTTCATCGCGTCCACGGCGCCTTCCGTAGTCGCGAAGCCGGTGATGACGATCACTTCCGTTTCTGGCTGCCGCGCCTTGGCGGCCTTTAGCAGCGCCATGCCGTCGATGCGTTCCATGCGCAAGTCCGTGAGGAGCAGATCGAAGGACTGCTTGTCGATCATCGCCAGTCCTTCTGGACCGGAGAATGCGACCGATACGTCATAGCCTGCTCGGGTCATGACGTGGGCAAGATTGCGGGCGGCGATTTCCTCGTCGTCGACGACCAGAATGCGTGTACTGGCAGCCATGGTCAATGTCCCAGAGCCATTCGTAAGGGCAGGCGGATGACAACGCGCGTGCCTTCACCGGGCCGGCTCGTCAGGCTGATGCAGCCACCATGTTCGTCGACGATGCGATAGACGATGTACAGGCCGAGGCCCATGCCCTTACCGATGTCTTTTGTAGTGAAGAAGGGATCGAATATGCGTGGCAGCACATCGGCAGGAATGCCGTGGCCTGCGTCGACCACGACGATCTCGACGTAGGGCATGCCGTGACACGGCAATAGCGCCGGATCGGCTGGCTGTACTGCTTCTACTGCGTGGTGTGCAGCGGCGATACTGATGCGCCCGTTTGGATCGCTGGCTTGGATGGCGTTGGCGATCAGGTTGAGCAGGGCTTGCTGTAGCCGCTGGCGGTCGGCGTGCACGCGCAGTTCCTCGGCAATATCGATGTCCACGACCAGGGTCGGCGGCAGGTTCGACTTGAGAAAGCGCAGCGTTTGTTGCACGAGGTCGCGCAGGGCGATGGTTTCGCCTGCGAATGGCCGGTCGCGCGCAAAGTCGAGCAGCGAGCGCACGATGTTGCGCGCCCGGATGCTTTGCTCGTCGATCTGCCGCAGCATGCCGCGTTCGCTTTCGGGGACCATCGGATCTTCCAGCAGGATCTGGCACGACGACCAGATATTGGAAATCGGGTTGTTCAATTCATGCGCGACACCCGAGACCATGGTGCCCATGGCGGCCAGCTTTTCCGAGCGCAGCAGATGCTTCTGCCGTAACTCCAGGTCGTGTAGCAGTGCGTTGAAGGCGTTGACGATCGCGACGATTTCCCGGTCGTCGCTGGGTTTCGCGAGAGCGGCCTGCCCTCCGTTACCCAAGGTATTGACGCTTCGCTCCAGGGTCTGCAAGGGCCTGACGACGCGCCGCGCCAGCGCTTGACCGACCGCAATCGTCAGCAGTGCGACGGCAATGACGGCGCCGATCAGGATGGCTCGAAAGGAGGCGAGCGAAGATCGCACGTACTGGCGCTCCGCCTCGACGATGGTCTCTGCACCAGCAACCAGACGTTGCCCGGCGGCGCGCACTTGTGGTTCGAGTGCCTCTTGATCGTTCGAGGCAGCGCCGGCGTAGGCATCGATCAGGCGTCGGTAGGCAGAAAGTTCGTCGCGCAGAGTGACCTGTGCCTGGAGCGTGCCGACGCCGGTGGATTGGCGATCGAGCAATGCGACCATTTGCTCGCATTGGTGTGCGTTCTCGACTAAGTCGGCCGCTTGGCCGTGCAGGAAATAATTGCGCTCGAAGCGGCGGATCTCCAGGGCTGTATCGAAGAATTCGGCGACCCGTTCGCCAAGCAGGATCTTCTCTTCGAGCAGACGCAATTCCCCGACGGCAAAGGCTGACAGCGCCAAGGCGATGAGGGCAATGGCGATGTAGGCGACGCCAATCTTGCGCCGCAAGGAGGGGACTACGCCGAACAGCTTCATCTGATTGCCTGTAATCAATATGTCGTATTTTGCATCAATAGCGATGCGTATTGCAACATCCATAGAAAATACAATAAAAACATATAGATATATTATCTTCTGGTGACTTGGTCTTGTTTTGGTGTGATGCAATTTGCGTCTAACAAAGTCTGTTCATCGCAAGAAGGTTCTAAGTAATGTTATTAAAACAAGCAGATAGGATGTTGGCATGGAGCGTGCTTATTGGCAGTTATCCATTACGTTTATCTGGTATTGCGACATGTCATTAATCACCGATTTCCTAAAGCGTTTTTCGCGTGCAGCCGTCTTCGCCAACGAGGCCGACAACTTGGGCCAAGCCATTCACCTGATGGAAGATCGTGCGCGCGAAGACGCCATTTTGCGTCAGGATGTTGCCGCCCATGACGGCGACGATCAAGTCGTCGCATCGAAGGATGTGCCATCGTCTCGGGGTGTCCAGGGCGGCAGCAACGGTTGGGTGACCCCGGTGCATCTCGTCATGCCGGTCACGCGTTGAGTCTTTCTCGACAACGATAAGAAGAGGGAGACAAGACATGGGGCTTGCCATTACTGAGTCGCCATCGCCGTCTGTGCGTCTGCTGGCGTTGCTGACTATATGGCGCCGGCTCGGCAATCGCGACACGTTGCGCTTCGACGTCCTCGCCGGTATTACGGTTTCGCTAGTGGCGATTCCGCAATCGCTGGCGTATGCGCAACTCGCCGGTGTGCCGGCCTATTATGGGCTCTATGCTGCACTGCTGCCCACGGTGATCGGCGCACTGTTCGGCTCGTCGGCGCAGCTATCGACGGGGCCGGTGGCTATGACGTCGCTGTTAACAGCGGCAAGCGTTGCGCCGCTGGCGGCTTCCGGTACCGAGACCTTCTATGCTTACGTGGTTCTGTTGGCGTTGATTTCCGGCCTGTTCCAGGTGGCGTTCGGTGTGCTGCGCGTCGGCGTCCTGCTGAACTTTCTGTCGCATCCCGTGTTGATGGGCTTCATCAACGCGGCCGCCCTCATCATTGGCCTGTCGCAGTTGCCTGCGTTGATTGGCATTTCTGCACGCAACTCCGAGCACTTCATGCTCGACGTCTGGAACGTACTGTCGCACATCGATACCTTGCATGAGATGTCGCTGGTGTTCGGCGTCGGCGCACTGCTGTTGCTGTTGGTGTTCAAGCGCTTCGCGCCGAAGCTGCCCGGCGTGCTGATCACGGTTGCGCTATTCACGGTGGCCAGTTTCTTCCTGCATTTCGCCGGCATGGGCGGCAAGGTCATCGGCGACATCCCCCAGGGGTTTCCCGACTTCAGCGTGCCACCGCTCGATTGGCGTGCGACCGTGTCGCTGCTGCCGGCCGGTTTCGTGATCGCCCTCATCAGCTTCATGGAGGCGATGTCAAGCTCGAAGGTCATCGCCATCAAGACCAGGCAGCCATGGGACGAGAACAAGGAATTGATCGCCCAGGGACTGGCCAAGGTCGCCGCTGCCTTCAGTCATTCCATGCCGGTCAGCGGTTCGTTCTCGCGTTCGGCGCTCAACCTCGCTGCAGAGGCCAAGACGCCCCTGTCGTCGCTGATTTCGGCCGCCTTCGTGCTGCTGACGTTGCTATTCCTGACCCCGCTGCTCTACCATCTGCCGAAGCCGGTGCTGGCGGCGATTATCATGATGGCGGTGTTCGGCCTCATCAACCTCAAGGCATTGGCCAAGGCATGGCGGGCCAAGCGTGACGACGGCATTGCGGCCGTCGTCACCTTTGTGGCGACTCTGGCGTTCGCGCCCAACATCCAGAATGGCATCGTCACCGGCATCATGCTGTCGCTCGTATTGCTGCTTTACCGGATGATGCGGCCACGCATCGCGCTGCTGGGCTTGCATAGCGATTCAACCTTGCGCGACAGCGAACGTCACCACCTGCCGGAACTGCATCCGCAACTGGGCGCGCTGCGTTTCGATGGCGCCTTGCGCTTCGTGAACGTCGCCTTTTTCGAGGACGCGCTGCTGCGCCTGGAACGCGAGAATCCGCGCATGACTCACGTGCTGATCAAAGCCAGCGGCATCAACGATCTCGATGCGTCCGGCGTCGAAATGCTGGCGAACGTGATTGCCCGTTTCAAGGCCAGCGGCATCACGCTCGTCTTCAGCGGGGTCAAGAGGCAGGTGGCCGACGTCATGGAGCGCACCGCGCTGACGCGAGCCATCGGCGCCGGCAATATTTATCCAACGGATCGTGCCGCACTCGAAGACCTGCTTGGCAGTCGACTACATCCTGCACCGACATCGGTAGTGGAACCGCTGATCTGGCAAGTCGCGTGACGGCCGTTTGCCGGCACAGTCTCGCCCAGACGGCTTCGAGAGTCGGCCTAGGCTATTCAGGTCGGCCAACTACGAGCTTCGCATAGCTGCGCAGCGTCTGGCGGAGGCGGTTCGCGCCGTGCCCCAGCGTTTGCTGCGACGCAAGATACGGTCGCCTGATTCGACAATAAGAAACCTATGCCGCAGGCAGGGATACCGGCTGCTAATATTGGGAGCGTCGTCAAAATTTCGTAAAGCCGGCAATGGAACACCGTCAGTTATGGGCGATGGCTTGCACCGGCTCGGCCCGATCATGATCTCTTCATCCTTCTTGCAGCGCTTCCTGCCCTTCCTGCGCTGGTTTCCATATTCGGGTACTTTCTTTCGCGCCGATTTCATCGCCGGCCTGACCGTGGCGCTGGTGCTGGTGCCGCAGTCCATGGCTTATGCGCAGCTGGCCGGCCTGCCCCCGTACTACGGTCTTTACGCTTCCTTCCTGCCCGTGATGGTGGCGGCCCTTTGGGGCTCGTCGAACCAGCTCGGCACCGGCCCGGTGGCCGTGGCCTCGCTGCTGACGGCTTCCAGTCTGGCGCCCCTGGCGGCGCCTGGTTCGGAGCACTTCGTCACCCTGGCGATCATGCTGGCGCTGATGGTGGGTATCTTTCAGCTCGTACTAGGCGTCTTCAAACTCGGCGTCATCGTAAACTTTCTGTCGCACCCGGTCATCGTCGGCTTCACCAACGCGGCAGCGATGATCATCGGCCTGTCACAGATCAACAAGCTGATAGGCGTGCCCATCGGCCGCTCGGAGCATTTCATCCAGGACATCTGGGGCGTGGCCAAGCAGGTCGGCGACACTCACCTGCCGACGCTGATCATGGGCGTGGTGGCCATCGCCATCATGTGGGGAATCAAGAAGCTGATGCCCAGGCTGCCCGGTGTGCTGGTGGCCGTGCTGGTGACGACGATGGCTTCCTGGCTGATGGGCTTCGAGCGCAATGCCACGGCGACCATCGAAGAGATCGCCGAGCCGGAGGCGAAGGCATTGCTGACCGAGTTTGTCCGCACCGAGACGCGCATCAAGGAAATCAACGAACAGGTCGCCGCCAAGACGGTCGAGCTGCAGGCCTTGCAGAAGCAGCACGGCGAGCATGGCCGCGAGGCGGTCACTTTCAATTACGAGGTCGAACTGCTCAAGCTCCAGCTCAAGGACCGGGAGGACGAGAACCGCCGCCGCAATCGCGCCATCCGCAGTGTCGTCTTCGAACGGGTGGAAGTCAGTGATGGCGGCACGCCGCAGTTCTTCGCCGAAGGCAAGGTGCCGGCAGGCAAGCAGGCCGACGGCAACCGCTGGCGCATCACCCGCGCCGGTGCGACCAGCAAGCTGACCGGCGGCGGCGAGGTCGTCGGCATAGTGCCCGAGGGCCTGCCCTCCGTGGGCATGCCGAAGATTTCCTGGGACATGATCGGCAGCCTGATCTCCGCCGCCATCGTCATTTCCCTGGTCGGGTTCATGGAAGCGATTTCGATCGCCAAGGCGATCGCCGCCCGCACCAAACAACGGATCGATCCCAACCAGGAACTGATCGGCCAGGGCCTGGCGAATCTCGTTGGCGCCATGACCAAGGCATTTCCGGTGTCAGGTTCATTCTCGCGCTCGGCGGTGAATATCAATGCCGGCGCCGTGACAGGCATGTCCTCGGTGTTCACCGGCCTGTTCGTGCTGCTCACCCTGCTGTTCCTGACGCCGCTGCTCTACCATCTGCCGCAGGCCGTGCTGGCGGCGGTGATCATCATGGCGGTGATCGGCCTGATCAACTTCCAGGCCATCAAGCACGCCTGGCATGCCAACAGGCACGACGGCATCGCCGCCATCGTCACCTTCGTCGCCACGCTGGCCTTCGCCCCCCACCTCGACAACGGCATCATGGTCGGCGGCGGCCTGGCTGTCGGCCTCTACCTCTATCGGACCATGTCACCGCGAGTAGCCATCCTCGGTCGCTTCCACGACGGCACGCTGCGCGACGCCAAGGTGAACAATCTGCCGGCATCGGAGATCATCACTGCCGTGCGCTTCGACGGCCGCCTCTACTTCGCCAATGTGTCCTATTTCGAGGATGCCATTCTCGAGGCGGTGTCGAACAATCCCCAGGCGCCTTACCTGCTGGTGGTGGGCGACGGCATCAACGAACTCGACGCTTCCGGCGAGGAGGTGATCCACCACCTGGTCGAGCGTCTCAACAGCATTGGTGTCGTCATGCTGTTCGCCGGTTTGAAGAAGCAGGTGATCGACGTCATGCAGGCCACCGGCTTGCGCGCGGTGATCGGCGAGCGGCGCTTCTTCGCCACCGCCGAGCAGGCGCTGGAACGCATCTATTCGCGGGCCGAGAACGTCGGTGAGGACGACGCACTGCGACGGCTGCCGGGTTGATAAAATCTATCATTTAATCCACCGCAACCATGCCGACCCTGTTGCCCATCGATATCCTGCTGATGGCCGCCTGCGCCTGGCTCGCTGTCGGCCTGACCGGCCTGGTGGCGCCTCGCGACATGCGCTTCATCAGCAAGGTGCTGTTTCCACTCGGAGCGCTGGTCGGCTTCGGCGTCGGCGTGACGGGACTGAGTTTTCTTGGGCAGTCGCCGGAAACCGCCGTTCTCGTCATCGGCCTGCCGACGCTACCTTTCCACCTGCGCCTCGATGCCCTGACGGCCGTATTCGCGCTCCTCCTGGGATTTGCCTCCGTCGGCATCTCGGTCTATGCCGCCGGCTATTTCCGGAAGGGCGAGGGTACGGCACCCGGGCTGCTCTGCCTCGAATACCACATCTTTCTCGCCAGCATGCTCATGGTGCTGCTGGCCGACGACGCTTACGCTTTCATGGTGGCCTGGGAGAGCATGGCGCTGTCGTCCTTCTTCCTGGTGACGACCGATCACAAGCATGCCGAAATCCGCCGCGCCGGCTACCTCTACCTGCTGATCGCCCACGTCGGCGCCATCAGCATTCTGCTGTCCTTCGGCGTCATGACTTCAGGCAGCGGCGACTACACTTTCGCCGGCATGCGCGGTCAGCATCTGTCGCCCTTCTGGGCCTCGGCCGCCTATCTGCTGGCGCTGGTCGGCTTTGGCGCCAAGGCCGGTCTGCTGCCGGTGCATGTCTGGCTGCCGGAAGCGCACCCGGCGGCGCCGTCGCCGGTGTCGGCAATGATGAGCGGCGTCATGCTCAAGACCGCCATCTACGGCCTGCTGCGCGTCTCCTTCGATCTGGTCGGCACGCCACTCTGGTGGTGGGGCGTGGTGGCGATGACGGTCGGCCTGGCCACCGCGTTGTTCGGCGTCCTGTACTCGACCGTGCAGTCGGACATGAAGCGACTGCTGGCCTACTCGTCGATCGAGAACATCGGCCTGCTGGCGGTCGGCATCGGCCTGACGCTTATCTTCCACGCCTTCCGCATGGAGGCGCTGGCGGCGCTGGCCATGACGGCAGTGCTTTATCACTGCCTGGCGCACGCCGGCTTCAAGAGCCTGCTGTTTCTGTGCACCGGCTCCGTGCTGCATGCGACGAGGGAGCGTAGCCTCGGCAAACTCGGCGGCCTGATCGGACCGATGCCCTGGGTGGCCTGGCTTGCCCTTGCCGGCGTCATCGCCAGCGCCGGCCTGCCGCCGCTGTCGGGCTTCGTTTCCGAGTGGCTGCTGCTGCAGGCATTTCTTTTCTCGCCCGGGCTGCCTCATTCCTGGCTGAACATGGTGGTGCCGGTCGCCGCGGCGGTGATCGCGCTGGTCGCGGCCATGGCCGGCTTCGCCATGGTCAAGTTCTACGGCATCATCTTTCTCGGCCAGATGCGCGAGCCCAACCTCAAAGACGCCCATGACGCCGGTCCGTGGGAACGTGTCGGCCTGGTCTGGCTGGCCCTGCTTACGCTGCTGCTCGGCGTGCTGCCATCGACCGTGATCTCCTTCATCGATGCCGCCACGCGCCAGTTGCTCGGCGCCGGTCTCGCCGACAAGGTGCGCGAACACGGCTGGGCGATGCTGGCGCCGATTTCGCCCGACCGGGCGAGCTACCAGCCGCTGGTATTTCTCGCCATCATCGCCGCTTCGCTGCTGCTGGGGCGCTGGCTGGTCAAACGTTTCTATCACGGCCGTGTGCGCCGCTCTCCGGCCTGGGATTGCGGCTATTTCTTCCAGGGGCCGCGTGCCCAGGACACCGCCGAGGGCTTCTCGCAGCCGATCCGCCGCATCTTCGAGCCGATGTTCCGCATGGAGCGCCACTTCCCGACCATCCGCGACGAGAAGCCCTATTACTCGGTGAAAGTCGAGGATCATTTCTGGCACTTGCTATACCTGCCGGTGGCGCGGCTGGTCGAGTGGCTGTCCGGCCTGATCGTGCGGGTGCAGGGCGGCCGCATCGCCATCTACCTGCTCTACAGTTTCATCACGCTGATCATCCTGCTGCTGGTGGCCAGGCCATGAACATCGCCGGACTCCTCGGTCAGTTGTTTGCCATCCTGTTTGCGCTGCTGCTGGCGCCGCTGCTGACCGGCTGGGTGAACCAGTGCCGCGCCTGGCTGCAGAGCCGCACGGCGCCACCGCTCCTGCAGCCCTATTACATGCTGCACAAGCTGTTCCACAAGGACGTGGTACTGGCCGACGGCGCCTCGTCGCTGTTCCGTGCGGCGCCTTTCGTGGTGTTCGGCTGCATGGTGCTCGCCTGCGCCATCATCCCCAGCCTGTCTACCGACCTGCCGTTCGCACCGGCGGCGGACACCATCGCCCTGGTCGGCGTCTTTGGTCTGGCGCGCATCTTCATCTCGCTGGCGGCCATGGACATCGGCACCTCGTTCGGCAGCCTTGGCGGCCGGCGCGAAATGCTGGTTGGTTTCCTCGCCGAGCCGGCCCTGCTGATGGTGATCTTCACCACGGCGATGATTTCGCAGTCGACTTCGGTGGCCACCATCGTCGAAACCCTGGCGCACCGCGAGTCCATGATCTATCCGAGCCTGGCCTTCGCCGGCATCGCCTTCTCGATGGTGTCGCTGGCCGAGAACGCCCGGGTACCGGTCGACAACCCGGCCACTCACCTCGAACTGACCATGATCCACGAGGCCATGATCCTCGAATATTCCGGCCGCCACCTGGCGCTGATCGAATGGGCGGCCAGCCTCAAGCTCTATGCCTATTCCTGTCTCGGCCTGGCACTGTTTTTCCCCTGGGGTATCGCCGCCGGCGACAGCTTCCTCGGCCTGGTCGGCGCGATTCCCGTGCTGTTGGTGAAACTGGCCATTGGCGGCTTCCTGCTGGCGCTGATCGAAACGGTCAACGCCAAGATGCGCATCTTCCGCGCGCCGGAATTCCTCGGCACCGCCTTCCTGCTGGCGGTGCTCGGCCTGCTGGTCAGGCTGCTGCTGGAAACTCGCGTATGAACGCCGCGGTGCCCTTGTCGGCGCAACTCATCAACCTTTGCGCCTCGGTGATCCTGCTGCTGGCCTTTGGCATGCTCGCGCAGCGGCGGGTAATGCCGCTGATCAACCTGTTCGGCCTTCAGGGGCTGGTGCTCTGCCTGTCCACCGTGGTGGTGGCGGTGACCACTCATCAGAGCCATCTCTACTGGTCGGCCGGCCTGACGCTGCTGCTCAAGGCCCTGCTGCTGCCCTGGATTCTGCACCGGTTGGTGCGGCGTCTCTACGTCAAGTGGGACGTCGAGTCGCTGGTCAATGTGCCGACCACCATGCTGGTCGGCGTGGTGCTGGTGATCATCGCCTTCAACGTCGCCCAGCCCATTTCGCTG
Organism: Rhodocyclaceae bacterium; assembly: GCA_035654135.1. Lineage (GTDB taxonomy): Bacteria > Pseudomonadota > Gammaproteobacteria > Burkholderiales > Rhodocyclaceae > Fen-999. The sequence continues at coordinate 18,621 of DASRXN010000053.1, forward strand.
CTGTCCCACACCATCAGCCGCGGCACGCTGGGCATCGCCCTGGCGGTGGTGATGCTTGCTTTCCTGATGATGATCACCCGCACCAAGGCGATTCCGCAGGTGGTCGGCTTCCTGGCCATGGAAAACGGCCTCTTCCTCGCCGCCACCAGCGCCACCTACGGCATGCCGATGGTGGTCGAACTGGGCATTGCGCTCGACGTACTGGTCGGCGTCATCATCCTCGGCGTCTTCTTCTTCCAGATCCGCGACCAGTTCGACAGCCTGGACATTCACCACATGGAACGGCTGAAAGACAACTGATGAATCTCGACCTGTTCGTCGTCCTGCTTGCCATACCCCTCGTCAGCGGCGCGCTGCTGACGGTGTTCGGCGAGCGTGCCTGGGCGCCCAACCTCAACATCATCGCCAGCGGCGGCACCTTCCTCGCATCGGTCCTGCTGACCGCCGAGATCGTCGCCAGCGGGCCGCGCTTCGCCTTCGGAGATCAGTTCTTCATCGATTCGATGAACGTCTTCTTCGTGACGCTGACAGCTTTCGTCGGCTTGACCACCAGTATTTTCTCCGGCCCCTACATGAAGAACGAGCATGAGCACGGCCGGCTCAGCGTGCCGCGCCTGCGTCTCTACAAGAGCATGTTCCAGCTCTTCATGTTCACCATGCTGGTGGCGCTGACCACCAACAACCTGGGCATCCTCTGGGTGGCGATGGAGGCGGCGACGCTGACCACCGTGCTGTTGGTCTCGCTCTACCGGACACCGGCCAGCCTGGAGGCAGCCTGGAAATACTTCATCCTCTGCGGCGTCGGCATTGCCCAGGCGCTGTTCGGCACCATCCTGCTCTACTTCGCGGCCGAGCGCGTGCTCGGCGAGACCGGCAACGCGCTGTTGTGGACGCATTTGGTTGATGTCAAGGGCCAGCTGGAGCCGGCCATCATGGCCCTGTCCTTTATCTTCCTGCTGGTCGGCTACGGCACCAAGGTTGGCCTGGCGCCGCTGCACAACTGGCTCCCCGACGCCCACGCCGAAGGGCCGACACCCGTCTCGGCGGTGCTCTCGGGCCTGCTGCTCAACGTCGCCCTCTACGCCATCCTGCGTTGCAAAGTGCTGGCCGACGGCGCTATCCACAGCGATTTCGCCGGCAACCTGATGATGGGCTTCGGCCTGCTTACCCTGCTGATGGCCGCCTTCTTCCTCGGCCGGCAGAAGGATGTCAAGCGCATGTTCGCCTACTCGTCGATCGAACACATGGGCCTGATCACCTTCGCCTTCGGCATGGGCGGTGCGGTGGCCAACTTCGCCGGCCTGTTGCACATGACCATGCATTCGCTGACCAAGTCGGCCATTTTCTTCGCCGTCGGCCACGCCACCCAGAAGACCGGCACCCAACTGATGGAGAACATCCGCGGCCTGATCCGCATCAACCCGGTCATCGGCTGGGGGCTGATGCTCGGCACGCTGGCCATTCTCGGCATGCCGCCCTTCGGCGTCTTCGCCAGCGAGTTCATGATCCTTACCCATGCCATGAAGCATTACCCATGGGCGACGCCGGTACTGTTGCTGGCACTCGGCGTGGCCTTCGCCTCCATCTTCGGCAAGGTGCAGCCGATGGTGTTTGGCGAGACGCACGCGAAGCCGTTGCCGCACGCGCCTGCCATCACGCCGGTGTTCCTGCATCTCGCCCTGGTGCTGATGCTGGGCCTCTACATTCCACCCTACCTGACGCGCTGGTTCCACGAGGCCGCGCGCATGCTGGGCTGAACCATCATGCTCTTCCACGCTGAACCGATTGAATTTACTGCTCAGCCCGGTACGGGTGCGCCGGTGTGGCACGGCCGCGCGGCGGATGGCGAGGATCTGCTTCGCTTCGCCATTTCGGTCCATCGCCACGATGGCCGCATCGCGGCGATCTGGGGCGAGGATCGCCGTCAGTCGGGCGCGGGCTACCGGCTGCATTGCGTGTTCGGGCTCAATGAGGGCCATGCCTGGGTCAGCCTCGACCTGCCTGCTGAAGATCCGGCCTATCCTGATCTCTCGGGCATCTTTGCCGCCGCCAACCGCATGCAGCGGGCGACCCGCGACATGGTCGGCATTGCCACCGACGGTGGCGATCAGCGGCCCTGGCTGCGCCACGGCGCCTGGCCGGCGGACTGGTATCCGCTGCGCCACGATTCGGTGCACGAGGTGGGTGTCGGCGTCGGCTTCCCGAACCTGCCCAGCGACTACGAGTTCGTCCAGGTCGGCGGCGAGGGTGCGCACGAGATCCCTGTCGGCCCGATCCACGCCGGCATTATCGAACCCGGCCATTTCCGCTTTTCAGTCATCGGCGAAAAGGTGCTGCGTCTCGAGCAGCGCCTCGGCTATCAGCACAAGGGTGTCGAGCACCGCTTCATCTGCAAGGATTTGGTCGTTGGCAGCAAGCTGGCTGGACGCATTTCCGGCGATTCCACCTGCGCTTATGCTTGGGCCTATGCCACGGCCGCCGAAGCGGCCTGTGGCGTCACGCCGCCGCCGCGAGCGCTGCTGCTGCGCGCGCTGATGCTCGAGCGGGAGCGGATAGCCAACCATCTCGGCGATCTCGGCATGCTGGGCAACGATGCCGCTTTCGGCTTCGGCTTGACGCAGTTCTTCCGGCTCAAGGAAGACTGGGTGCGTTTGAACGCGCAACTGTTCGGCCATCGCTTCATGATGGACCGCATCGTCCCTGGCGGCGTCATGCTCGACCTCGACCCGCCGGCGCTGCGCCTGATCGTCGAACAGTGCGACGTCATCGGCCGCGAGGTGAAGGCGCTGCGTGCCATCTACGACGAACATCCAGGCCTGCAAGACCGCTTCCTGACCACCGGCATCATCGACGCCGATCTGGCGCGCGAACTGTCGCTGACCGGCATGGCGGCGCGAGCCACGGGCATGATTTTCGACGGCCGTTGCTACCGGCAGGGCTACACGCCGCCGGCGCCCTACGCGACACTGGGCGTACGTCCAGCCACCGACGAGCGCGGCGACGTGGCGGCGCGCGTGGCCGTGCGCTTCGACGAGATCTTCGAATCGCTGCGCTTGCTGCGCGAAATTGCGGTTGGTTTGCCCGACGGCGACATTCGCGCCGAACTGGCGCCCGTACCGGGTGGCAGCGGCCTCGGTGTCATCGAAGGCTGGCGCGGCGAAGTGATCGTCGGTCTGCAACTCGACGGCGAGGGGCGCATCGCCCGCGCCCATCCGCACGATCCATCCTGGCAGATCTGGCCGGCACTGGAGCATGCGGTGCTGAAGGATATCGTCCCCGACTTCCCGCTCATCAACAAGTCGTTCAATCTTTCCTACAGCGGAGCAGATCTATGATCCCTCTGCTCAAACGCATCCTCCGCACCGGCATCCTCACCGAGCCGCCAACTGTCGCCGACATCGGTCCGCAACCCGAGATCGAGCGGCTGAACGACGAGATCCTCGGCATCCTCGGCCGGGCGCTGACCATCCGCGAAGTCGATGCCGGCTCCTGCAACGGCTGCGAGCTCGAAATCCACGCGCTCAACAACGCCTACTACAACCTCGAAGGGCGCGGCATCAAGTTCGTCGCCAGCCCGCGCCACGCCGACATGCTGCTGGTCACCGGTCCGGTGACCAAGAACATGGAAAACGCGCTGCGCATCGCCTACGATTGCGCGCCCGATCCCAAGCTGGTTGTCGCCGTCGGCGACTGCGGTTGTGGCTGCGGCGAGACCGGCCAGTTGTTCGGCGAGAACTACGCCACCTGCGGCGCGGTCGAGAACGTCGTCGCCGTCGATGTGCGCGTGCCCGGCTGCCCGCCGACCCCTCTGGCGCTGATGCAGGGCATCCTCACCGCCGTCAAGCGCCGCTAGTTCTGCATGGCGGCGCACCGCCACGGCTGACTCTTACTGAGTTGTCCCGCCGGTCGCCAGCGGGATGAAGCTGATCCAGTTGCCGCTTTCGATGGTTGTTGGGGACACTTTGCGGCCCTGGTAGAAAATCTCGACGTCCCGCCCCTGGATGACCTGCACCATTTCGTTTTCTGCAATCGCAATCCGTTTTCTTGCCCCTTGCGACAGATCGATACGCGTGCCATCGGCTGGATCATTGCGCCGCTTCTTGAGCAGGACGGATGGCTCTTTGGTGTTCACAAAGAAGACGCCTGCCGGCTTGTCCGGATCCGTCCCTTGCACCGTCACCACCTTGTTCGATTCCGCATTGCGCTGATCCACGGGGGGTATTGGCGCGGCACTGGCCGCCGGGGCGACCGGCGGTGCCTCGACCTTCGTGGGCTCCGGTGGCGCCACCGGTGCATTCTTCGTGGAAGAATCCGGCTTGGGCGCGACGGCAACTTCGGCGGGCGCGATTGCCCTCGGCATGCGGCCGATCCACACGACGACGCCAAAGGCGGCAACCAGCGCCGCGGCGATGCCGAGCTTGCGTCCGTTTCGGAATCGGTCCGTCGAGCGTCGGTCGTGTGCGTGCGGTCCGTCGAGCTCCTTTACCGCCGGCGAGTCCGGTGCCGCAATGCGACGCTCCAGCCTGGGGCGTTCATTGTCCGATGAGGCTGTCGGAATCAACGATCCGTCGATGCTTGCCCCGACCTGAATGGAGAGCTGCCGGTAGCAGGTATCGCCGACGACAGAAGCACCCTCATGAATTTCGACCGAATCCGATGCATGCAGGGGACCATGAACTAGGCCGCCGACGACGATGTTTGGGGCCTTGATCGCCCCGGTGACGCTTCCCGCGCCATGCACGACAGTCGTGCCGCGGGAATCGCTGTCGCATGCGATGTCGCCGACGATGTTGCCCTGAACGCGCAGGTAACCCGAGAAAGCGATGTTGCCCCTGACGCAGGTGCCGGGACCGATGATTGTAACGGCACTGCTTTCCGAGCCATTCTCGCGGCGATTATTCGAAAACACGGGGCTTGCTCCTTATTCACGAATTTGAGCCCATTATGACATTCCAACCCGGCGACGAAAATCCGGTATGCTGAAAGTAATAGTCATCGCCATCACGTTCACCATGATCTCACGAGCGAAATGATGCTCAGTAGCAAACGGATTGTCGCCGCCTATGTCATGACTGTCCTCCTGGCGGGGGGCATCTTCGGCTATATGCTTCTTTCCGGCTACAACCAGGAGATACAAGGCGCCCGCAGCGCGGCGGAGAATCTGACGTGGCTGTTGCAGCAGCGGCTCGATGCGACGCTGCGGCGAACCGACTCGACCTTGGAGGATCTCGCCAGCTCTGCTGCGGCAGACACGCTCCGCGCCGATGTTCGCTTGAAGTTCGAGCGTCAGATCAATTCATCCCTGGCAGCGCGCCGAACGAAATTCGCGGAGGTTTCGGCATTTCGCTTCATCGATGCCGAGGGGAACCTTCTCTACACCTCGGATCCCGTACAGAGCTTCGCCAACCTCGCTGATCGCCCCTACTTCAAGGCAATGCGCGACAACCCGAATGCGGGGCTGGTTTTTTCTGATGTCCAGGAATCGCGCTTCACAGGCCAGACAGTGGTCGTCATGGGGCGCGGTATCCGCGATCCAGCCGGCAAATTCCTCGGCGCCGCCACGGCCGTACTCGACCTGGCCAGCTATGCCAGGTTGTTCGATTCGCTCGACCTCGGGCCGCAGGGCCTAATTTCCATTCGCCGCACCGACAGCCGGTTGGTGCTGCGCAAGCCAGATGATCCCACTCTCGTCAACCAGCCGATAGCACACCCGATCCAGAAGCTGATCGAGGAGGGGCGGACCGAGGGAACAATTCGCTATACCGCCGTTACCGATGGCATCGAGCGTCTGTTCGCGTACCGGCGGGTGCCGAACTACCCCTTTTACTTCATCGTCGGTGTCGCTACCGGGGACATCCTTGCCGGCTGGCGGCGTCAGGCCCTGATCTCGACCGCGCTGGCGTTTCTCGGCTTCCTGGCCTACACGGGCTTGCTGTTCAGTCTTTCACGCGCCCGATTCCGGGAGACCGAAAACGCACAGCGGGTCAATGAACGCGAACAGAATCTGCGCTTCATCCTCGATGCCACCGGGGAAGGAATCTGGGACTGGGACATAGGTCGCAATCGGGTCAGGGTCAACGCCAGATTCTGCGAGATATTGGGAATGGCGAAGCAGCATTCCGAACTGAGCACGGAAGAGCTCGGGCGGCATGGGGTTTTGGAAGAGGCAGTTGCCTATCGCGTGGCCTTGCGCGAATGCCTGAAGGGAGAGACTTCGCTATGGTCGGAGTGCCGACTCCGCCGTGAAAACGGCGAAATCATCTGGGCCATGATCCGGGGCGACGTGGTGCAGCGGGATGCCTCGGGCCGCGCCTTGCGCATGGTCGGCAGCATCGCCGATATCAGTGAGCGAAAGCTGGCCTCCGAGCAGCTGGCACGCAGTGAACTCGAACTCCAGGCGATCATCGATACGGAGCCCCACTGTGTGAAGCTCCTGGGCGCCGACGGTGCATTGCTGAAAATGAATCGGGCCGGACTGGCCATGATCGATGCCGATTCATTCGACCAGGTTGCTGGCAAGCAGGTCGCCAACATCATAGTCCCCGAACACCGGCAGGCCTTCAGGGCACTGACCAGACGGGTGTTCGAAGGTGGCTCGGGGAAACTGGAGTTCGAGACCGTCGGCCTGAAGGGAACCCGACGCTGGCTGACCACGCATGCCGTGCCCTTGCGGGACCCCGACGGCAACATCCGGGCGCTGCTCGGGGTGACTCGTGACATCACCGAGCGCAAGAAGGAGGAAGCCGAACTGGAGGCGTACCGCCATCGTCTGGAGATGCTGGTCGATGAACGCACGGTCGCGCTGACCGTGGCCAAGGAGGCAGCCGAAGCGGCCAACGTGGCCAAGAGTGCCTTCCTTGCCAACATGTCGCACGAAATACGCACACCGCTCAATGCCATCACCGGCATGGCGCACCTGATGCGGCGCGCCGGCGTCAGCCGCGAACAGGCCGAGCGCCTGGGCAAGATCGACGCTGCCGGGCAGCATCTGCTGGAAATCATCAACGCCATCCTCGACTTGTCCAAGATCGAGGCCGGCAAGTTTGTCCTTGAGGAAACCGAAGTCAGCGTCGGCAGCATCACCGCCAATGCGGTGTCCATGCTTTCCGAGCGTGCCCAAGCCAGGAAGCTCAAGCTGATCAGCGAGACCGAGTCGTTCCCCCATCATTTGCTGGGCGATGCCACCCGCCTGCAGCAGGCGCTCCTGAATTACGCTACCAACGCCATCAAGTTCACCGAAGCCGGCACTGTCATTTTGCGCGCCAGTCTGGCGGAGGAGTCAGCGGATAGTGTCCTGGTGCGCTTCGAAGTGCAGGACACGGGCATTGGCATCCCTCCTGAAAAGATGGGCCGCCTGTTTTCGACTTTCGAACAGGCCGACAACTCGATTACCCGCAAGTATGGCGGCACCGGTCTCGGTCTCGCCATTACCAGGAAGCTTGCCCAACTGATGGGCGGCGACGCCGGCGTGGTCAGCATTCCCGGCGTAGGCAGCACCTTCTGGTTCACCGTCCGGCTCAGGAAGGGATCGGCTGCCGATGCGATGACGGCAGCGCCGAAAGACGCGGCCGAGACTGCGCTGGCGCGGGATTATCGCGGTCGGCGGATATTGCTGGCCGAGGACGAGCCGATCAACCGCGAGGTCGTTGTGGAACTCCTGAGCGATGTCGGACTGGTCATCGATGTCGCCGAAGACGGCGTCAAGGCGGTGGAACTTGCCGGCGCCAATGACTACGACCTGGTCCTGATGGACATGCAGATGCCCAACCTTGACGGCCTGGAGGCAACGCGCCGGATTCGGCAGTCGGCATGGGGGGCGAATATTCCGATTCTTGCCGTAACGGCGAATGCCTTCGCGGACGACAAGGCGCGGTGTGTCGAAGCGGGGATGAATGATTTCATCGCCAAACCAATCGATCCCGATGCCTTGTTCGAGACCATTCTGAAATGGCTGTCACCGACGACGTGACGGCCGGAAACCAGACCGGCACCGGCCCGGCCTAATCGGCGCGAACTGGCGCCAGCCCCCACTTGGCGACGCCGTCGCGCAGGTGTGCGGCGGAGTAGCCTTTCTTGCAAGGTTCTCGTTTGTTTAGGTGACGGACCATGACCGACCGCACAAGCTACTGGGAAAACGTCTATGCGACGCGCCGCACTCACGAGGTCAGCTGGTACCAGATACGCCCGGACACTTCATTGCGTCTGATCGCCACGCTGGGTATGCAGCCGAGCGATGCGGTGATTGATGTCGGTGGGGGAGCCTCCAACCTGGTCGATCATCTCCTCGACCAGAGCTTTACTGACGTTACAGTGCTCGATATCTCCGCCTCCGCCCTGAGCGCGGTGAAGGAGCGCCTCGGAACGCGCGCCGGTGCTGTGCACTGGCTGGCCGGCGACGTCACGCGCTTGAAACCAAAGAAACTTTTTCGTCTCTGGCACGATCGGGCGGTATTTCACTTCCTGACCGACGCGGAAGACCGTCGGGCCTACCTCTCGACGCTGTCCGGCACCCTGCCGAGTGGTAGCCACGCCATCATCGCCACATTCGCCGAGGACGGGCCGGAGCGTTGCAGCAACCTGCCCGTCTGCCGCTACAGCCCGGAACGATTGGCGGCGGAACTTGGCTCCGGCTTTACACTCGTCGAATCGCTGCGCGAAACGCACGTCACGCCGGCGCAGGGCGAGCAGAAATTCATCTACTGCTGCTTCCGTCGAGACTGACTTCATAAGGAGAAAACCTAACATGACTCAGGGAACTGGTGGCCTGTCCACCCGCTGCGTCCATGCCGGCGAAATCGCCGATGTCCACGGTTCGCCGCATACACCGATATACACCACGACCACCTTCAAGTTCGCCTCCACCGCCGACCTGCTCGACGTGGTAGACGGCCGCAAGCCGGGCAGCCTTTATACGCGCTACGGCCTCAATCCGACCATTGGCAGCCTGGAAGAAAAGCTCGCCGCGCTCGAAGGTACCGAAGCTGCCTGGGCCTTTTGTTCCGGCATGGCGGCCGAGGTGGCGCTCTTCCTCACCCACGGCCGCAAGGGCATCGTCTGCCTGGGCGACGCCTACGGCGGCACGCTGGAACTGATCTCGTCGCAACTGCCGCTGCTCGGCATTCCGGGCCATTTCCTGCTCGGCCACGAACTGTCGAAGCTCGACGAACTGCTGGCGCAGGGCGCCGGCCTGGTCTTCCTCGAAACCCCGACCAACCCGACGCTGGAAATCTTCGACATCCACGCCATCGCCAAGCTGGTGCACGCCCACAGCGCGCTGGTCGCTGTCGACAACACCTTCGCCTCGCCGGTGAACCAGAACCCGCTGGCGCTGGGTGCCGACTTCGTCGTGCACTCCTGCACCAAGTACCTCGGCGGCCATTCGGACATCACCGCCGGCGCGCTGATGGGCGCGAAGGAACTGCTGGCCCCGGTTTGGAACTGGCGCAAAAACCTCGGCACGACTATTGCGCCAGAAATCGCTGCGCTGCTGGCGCGCAGCATCCGCACGCTGCCGGTACGTGTGCGTCAGCAGAATGCGACGGCGCAGGCGGTGGCCGAGGCGATGGCGCGGCATCCGCGTGTCAGTCGAGTGCTCTATCCGGGCCTGCCGGACTTCCCCGGCCACGCGCGGGCGAAGAAGCAGATGAGCGGCTTCGGCGGCATGCTCACCATCGAGGTCAAGGGCACGGGCGACGACGCCACGCGCGCCGCCGATCGGCTGAAACTGTTCGCGCTGGCGCCCAGCCTCGGCGGCGTCGAGAGTCTCGTCACCCAGCCCTGCACCACTACGCACCACGGCTTGACGCCGGGAGAGCGCGCCAGGCGCGGCATATCGGACGCGATGCTGCGCCTGTCGATTGGCCTCGAAGACACGGCCGACCTGATCGCCGATCTTGAACAGGCGCTGGGGTGAAACCTGCCATTTACCTCGACTGCAACGCGACGACGTCAGTCAGCCGACCGAGACCAGCCAGTGCACGCTGAACAGGTTGTCCGGATCGCACCATAGGCCGCGGGGATGGAAACCGCAGGCCGCGGCCAGGGTACGAAAGCTCTCGACGGTGTATTTCTGGGAAATTTCGGTCCGGATCGACTCGCCACGCCGCAGGACGAAGCGTTGCCCGAGAATCGATACGTTCTGGGGCTCGCGGACGACCAGATGCATCTCGATGCGTTCCTCGGGCACGTTGTAGAAGGCATAGTGCTGCCATACCGCCACGTCGAAGTCGCTGCCGAGCTGTCGGTTGGCCCGGGCGAGCAGGTTGCGGTTGAAGGCCGCGGTAACGCCTGCGGCATCGTTGTAGGCGGCATGTAGCACCAGGGGATCTTTCACCAGGTCCACGCCGATGAGCAGGCCGCCGCCGCGCAGCAGCCGCGCCGTGGTCGAGAGAAAGCGGCGCGCCTGGCTTCGGGACAGGTTGCCGAGCGTCGAACCTGGAAAGAACCCGACCCAGGGACGGCCCTCCTGCCGCCAGACCGGCAGGCGCTCCGGTTCGGTGAAGTCGGCCACGACGGGCATCACCTCGAGTCCCGGATAGTCCTCTCGCAACACGGCCGCGGCACGTGTCAGATGCTCGCCGGAGATATCGACGGGCGCGAATCGGCGCGGTGCGTTAAGGGCATCGAGCAGCAGGCGTGTCTTGACGAGCGAACCGGCACCGAATTCGACGATGGTGGCGTCCGGTCCGATCAGGTCCGCCATCTCGGCAGCCGCATCGGCCAGGATGGCCGTTTCCGTGCGCGTGAGGTAGTACTCGGGCAGCGAGCAGATGCGCTCGAACAGCGCCGAGCCGATTTCGTCGTAGAAGTACTTCGGTCCGATGATGTGCGGATACTGGCGCAGGCACGCGAGCATATCCCGGCCGAATTCCGGTGCCGCCGGTTCGGCGACCAGGCTCAATTTGCCTTGGGCAGTCATGCGTCCCTCGCCAGGCGGATGCCGGAGAATTGCCAGCGAGCCCCCGGTGCGAAGAAATTCCGGTAAGTGCCGCGCAGATGTCCCCGCGGCGAGGCGCAACTGCCGCCGCGCAGGACCAGCTGGCCGACCATGAACTTGCCGTTGTATTCACCGAGCGCGCCGGGGAGCGGCCGGAAGCCGGGGTAGGGATCGTAGGACGAGCGGGTCCATGCCCAAGCATCGCCATAGGCCTGCAACAATCCGGTTCCCGATCCGGCGGGCCTTGGGTGCAGGATGCCCGAATCGGCGAAGTGACCGGACACCGGCAGGTCGGCGACGGCGGCCTCCCATTCGAACTCAGTCGGCAGGCGCGCCTCGGCCCAGGCGGCGAATGCCGCCGCCTCGTACAGACTGACGTGGCAGACCGGTTCTGCCGCGTCGACGGCCCGTCGTCCGTGCAGGGTGAACAGGCTCCAGTCCTGGCCGCCCTCGTGGTGCCAATAGAGCGGCGCCTGCCAGCCCTGCTCGCAGGCGGTGTTCCAGCCGTCATGAAGCCAGAACTCGGGGCGACGATAGCCGCCGTCGATCATGAACTCGAGATACTCGCCGCAGGTGGTCAGCCGGTTGGCCAGACGGCAGGGTTGGACCAAGACTGCATGACGCGGTGACTCGTTGTCGAAGGCGAAGCCGGTTCCGTCATGGCCAATCTGGATCTCGCCGCCGCGGACATCGCACCAGGAGAGAGATGGAACCGTCGCCGGCGCGGCCATTGCCACGCTGTAGACCGGATCGTAGCGATTGCAGGACAGCGCATGCTTGATGTCGGTGAGGATCAGTTCCTGGTGCTGCTGCTCGTGGTGCAGTCCCAGGGTGATCAGCGCATTCACCCTGGGCCAGGTTGCATCGTCGCAACCAGCGATCAACCTGGTCATCGCCTGATCTACCTGGCCCCGATAGCGACGGACCTCGTCGAGTCCCGGCCGTGTGATCATCCCGCGTCCGGGCCTGGGCTGCCGTGGTCCCAGGCTCTCGTAATAGGAATTGAACAGATAGTGAAAGCGTTCGTCGCAAGGTCGATAGCCGGTTACCAGCGCCGCCAGCACCACGGTTTCGAAGAACCAGGTCGTGTGGGCCAGATGCCACTTGGTCGGACTCGCCTCCGGCATTGACTGGATACACTGATCCTCTGCGGACAAGGGCGCAGCCAAGTCCTCGGTCGTGGCTCGAATCTGCCGATAGCGTGCCAGCAGAGTCGAGCGCGGCTCGGCATCTGCCGCAGCGGTAGCTCCTGCAAAGGCAAGGTGATCGCTGCGGCTCGACATCGGCAACTCCCGGTAGGCGTTGGATCGGTAGCTACAGGTTCCTGACCACGATACCACCAGCGGCGCGGGATCGGAATACCCATGAGAACCCTATTTCCGCTACCGAACGGACCGTACCCGGCCGGGCGCTATTCGGTCTGCTCGCTGCGGTCGAGCCGGTGCAGCGTCAGCACCAGACCCACGGTCGCGATTACCAGCAGCGCCGGCCCGAACAGCCAGAACACCAGCGGCACGGCGAAGAAGAAGGCGCGCATGCCGACGGCGAACAGGTTGCCGGCCCGGTTGAGCCGGCGTGCCACGTTCGCTGGCGTCAGCGCGAGATGAGCGTCCCGGTCGGGGATGTTGATCATGAAGACCACATGATTGACCAGGCGTACGGCCATGGCAAAGGCAAAAAAAGCGACGATGAAATCCACCAGCAGGCACAGTACCTTGATGATCCACAGCTCGGCCGCGTGGGAGCCGACGGCGTTGAGTACATGCCAGCTGCGGCTGATATTTTCCGCTTGCCCGGACAGGGTCAGCGTGCCGACGATGAGAAACGTGGCGGTCGAGGCCATGAGCGTGGCGCCCATGATGAAATTGCGCAGGGTCTGTACCGCCATGATGTCTTTCGTTGGATTGGCCATGACGTTGGCAACCCAGACGGCGCGCGCAATCTCATTGACGCCGTGGATCGTGTAGGTCGGTTCCTTGCGTACCTTTCGCCAAAGGAACAGGTAATAGATGCCGACCAGCAGGGCGCTGGCCGTCACGGCAGCCAAGTCGGGGCCGAATTCCTTGATCAGGTCCATGTTGTCTCCCTATTGTTTGTTGCCTGCTACCGGGCGGCGCTTCTGGCTCTCTCGCTCCAGTAGTCCGCCGCTCTGGCGTCGATCGCCACGTTTGGCGCCCCTTGGCCGTAGATTCTTGCCAAACTCGCCATCGCTTCCGCGTGGTTCTGCTCTGCCGCAAGCTGCAGCCAATGAATTGCTGCCTGGATATCTCGCGGTTCGCCACCGTGGCCGTGTTCGTAGTTCTCGGCGAGCCGAAACTGGGCTTCAGCGTCGCCGTCGCCGGCAAGCTTGCGCAATGCCTGCTCCGACAGCATCCGATCCTGAGTGTAACCGGCATGTTCCAGCATCTGCCAGATACTTGCGCTTGCACTCCCGGCATCGTAGCCGCGCGCTGCCCACTCATGCCAGTCGGCGGACAGCTTGGTATTTTTCTCGACACCTGTTCCGTGGGCATGGAGATCGCCGAGCCGATCGGCGGCGTAGGTGTTGCCTTGCAACGCAGCCTGCTCAAGCCAGCGTGCGCCTTCCTTCGGGTCGACCGGAAGGCCTGCATCGCCGTCCAGGTAGGCCACGCCGAGCAACATCTGGGCTGCGGCGTTGCCGTGCTCTGCGCTGCTGCGGGTGGCGGCCAATTCATCGGCGGACATTGCCAAGGCTTGGCTCGCAAGCGTCGCGGCGATTGTGAAGGTGGCAGTCTTGGCGAGAAATGGAATGGATTTCATGGTGGCTCCTGACTAGGGTGGGCGGGCATTTGCCTATTGGTCGATGGCCATGGCGATGCCGACGGCGGCGATGGCACTCAGGGTCAGCCCGAGCAGAAACACTTCCTCTGCCCAGTTTTCCACGCGCGCGCCCTGGCGGGCGACGCGCATGGCGACGAATGACAGCGCCGCACTGATGAGGAACAGGATCGCATCGACCGCGAGCATTTTGTCGACGAATGCGCCGAGGCGCCCCGCGTGGGAGATGCGGCCGATCGACAGCACCGTCATGCACGCGCCGACCATCGTCGCCGACGTGGGCAGAATGTGCGACGAGATGCCGTCCCGTGCATCGCGGGCAGGGACGCCGATGCGCTGGTTGTCGGTGGGCAGCATGTGCGGACGCCTTTCAGGACAGATCGACAGGGATGAACAAGCGGTTGTCGCCACGCCGTACGAGCAGGGCGACATGCTTGCCGGCGTTCGCTACCAGGGCCCGCAACTGTTCGGCGTTGCCGACATGGACGCCATTGGCGGAGAGGATCAGATCACCGGGCTCGATGCCGGCATCGGCAGCCGGACCGGCGACCTGCTCGACCACGAGGCCGCCATTCTCACCCGTCTGGACCTTTTCCGCCGCGGTAAGCGATCGCACCGAAAGTCCGAGCCGCTGCGGCGTGGCAGTGACGCTGGCTATTGGCCCCGGTTCGTTGGCGCTGCCGATCGTCACTTCAATCGTGTGCAGCTTGCCCTTGCGCCAGATGTCGAGATGCGCCACGGTGCCGGGCTTGACTTTGCCGATACGCGGCGGCAATTCCGAGGAATTGCCGATTGCCTGGCCGTCCAGCTTCAGGATCACATCGCCTGTCTGCAAACCGGCGCGCGCCGCCGGTCCGTTGGGCTCGACGCCGCTGACCAGCGCGCCCTGTGGCGACGACAGGCCGAACGATTCCGCCAGCGCCTGGTTGACGTCCTGAATGGAAACGCCGAGGCGACCGCGCGTGACCTTGCCGTGGGCCACGATCTGCTCCTCGACCTGCGTGGCGACGTCGATGGGAATGGCGAAGGACAGGCCCTGGTAGCCACCCGATCGACTGTATATCTGCGAAGTGATGCCGATCACCTCGCCCTGCGTATTGAACAGCGGGCCGCCGGAATTTCCAGGGTTCACCGCCACGTCGGTCTGCAGGAAGGGCACATAGCTGCCGTCCGGCAGCGAGCGCGACTTGGCCGAGATGATGCCGGCGGTCGCGGTATTGTCGAAGCCGAAGGGCGAACCGATCGCCAGCACCCACTCGCCGACCCGTGTGCGGTCGGGGTTGCCTATCTTTACGGATGGCAGACCGGTTGCCTCGATCTTGAGGACCGCGACATCGGTCGGCTTGTCGACGCCCAGAATCTTGGCATTGAATTCGCGCTTGTCGTTGAGGCGTACGACGATTTCGTTGCTGCCGTCGATCACATGGGCATTGGTCAGGATGAGGCCATTGCTGCCGACGACGAAGCCGGATCCCAGGCCATGCACCCGCTGCTCGGCGGCGTTTGGCGCGGGCAGGCCGAAGCGACGGAAGAATTCGAACATCGGGTCGTCGGGGTCCAGCTGCATCGTTGCGCGCACCGTACCCGTGGTGCTGACATTGACCACCGCCGGCCCCCAGTGTTCGACGATGGCGCTGAAATCCGGCACGTTGACGGCGACGGGATTCGTCGCCACGCCGGCAGCCGGCAAGGCGTGGGCAGCGGGCAGCGACGGCATTCCCCAGCGTACATAGGCGGCGCTGAGCGCCGAAATGACGACGGCAAGCAGTGCGATACGTTTCATCGAGCTGATCATGCGGTTCTCCTTTCCTTGCACATACGCGCTGGTGCGCGAACATGGTTGCAAGCTAAAGGAGTGCGACTTAAGCGAGACTTAAAAGAGGACGCGGGCCGACAGGCCACCGAAAGCGGATGTGCCTAGCTCGATGCGAGCCCCGTGTCGGTCGGCAATGGCCTTGACGATGGACAGCCCCAGACCGCTGCCAGGTTCCGGCGTGTCCAGGCGCCGATAGAAGCGGTCGAAAACGTGCTGTCGATCTTCGGTGGGGATACCCGGTCCGCTGTCCGCTACCTCGATCCAGGGCCGGTCATCCTGCATCCCGGCGAACACATCGACCCGGCCGCCGACAGGCGTGTAGCGAATGGCGTTGTCGACCAGGTTGGACAGCAGCGCACGCAACGACTCGGCCTGCCCTACCACCGTCGCGTGCGCAGGCACCTCGCCAAGCCCCAGGTCGATCTGCCGGGCAGCCGCCAGCGCGGCATGGTCGGCAACGACCATGGCCGCCAGTTCCGCGATCGGAATCGCGGTTCGGGGCAGGTCCGTGGCGTCGGCCGGGTCCTGCCGGGCCAGCGTCAGCAACTGCTGCACCACATGGGTGGCGCGGGCCAGGCCACGTTTCAGTTCGCCCAGCGCGGCGACGCGCTCGTCCGCGGTCTGGGCCCGCTCGGTCAACTGGACCTGAAGCTGAAGCGCCGTCAACGGCGTGCGCAATTCATGGGCGGCGTCGGCAACGAATGCCCGTTGTGATGCGAGCGCGCGGTCCAGGCGGCCAAGCAGGTCGTTCAATGCCTCCACCAGCGGCACAACCTCTGTTGGTACGCCTTTGAGGCGCAGGAGATCGAGAGAACTGGGGGTGCGCCTGCGTACCGAATCGGCGATGCGATCGAGCGGTGCCAGCCCGCGTCCCACCACCAGCCAGATGAGGCCCGCCAGCACGGGCAGGAGGATGACGAAGGGTAGCAACGTTTGCATCGCAGCGGCCGCGGCCAGGCGTTCGCGCACGCGCATCGGCTGCGCCACCTGGATCACCTGATTGCCGAACTGGGCGGCGAACACGCGCCAACGACCTTCGCGCGTATCCAGATTGGAGAAGCCGAATTGCGCGCGATTGGGTATGGCGACGTGTGGATGCGAGAAATAGACGCGGTTGCCATCCTGCGTCCAGACCTGAATGATGAAATCGAATTCATCGTCGCCCGCCGCCAGCGGTCCGCGGTTGTCGCCGAAAGCCTGGTCGCGCAATGACAGCCCGAGCTGTCGCAGGTGATAGTCGAACACCTCGTCCACTTCCTGGCGCGCCAGGCGGTAGGTACCGTACGCCGCCAACAGCAGCGCGGCGGCGATGGTGGCAAGCAGGGTAGCCAGAAGCTGGCGACGGATGGAATTCACGGTTGCTTCGGCACCAGGTAGCCGACGCCGCGCAAATTGCGGATCCAGTCGGCGCCCAGCTTGCGGCGCAGGGAATGGATATAGACCTCAACGGCATTGCTCTCGATTTCCTCGTTCCAGCCGTACAGGCGCTCCTCCAGAGCGGCGCGAGAGAATGGCTTGCCTGGCTGCTCGATCAACGTATGCAACAGGGCGAATTCGCGTGCCGACAAAGCCACCGGGACATCGTCGAGCCAGACTTCGTGGCTGACTGGATCGAGGCGCAAGGGACCAAGGCGAATCTCCGGTTCGGCGCGGCCGCTGTTACGGCGGAGCAGGGCACGCACGCGCGCGGACAGTTCGTCGAGGTCGAAGGGCTTGACCAGGTAATCGTCGGCACCGGCGTCCAGCCCGCGTACCCGATCCGGAACGGCGTCCCGGGCCGTGAGAATTAGCACGGGCACGCGGTCGCCACGGCGCCGCAACTCCGTCAGCAGCGTGATGCCGTCCTTGCGCGGCAGGCCGAGGTCGAGCAGCAACAGGTCGTAGGCCTGGTTCGCCAGCGCCAGTTCGGCCGCCCGACCATCCTGAGTCCAATCGATGGCATAACCGTCCTGGCGGAGGCCGCGCTGGACACTGGCACCGATCATCGGATCATCTTCAACGAGCAGAAGGCGCATCGGCCGGCCGTGGTGAGAAAGGTAGCAATGTATTGCGGTTTGACTTAAGCGGAACTTAAAGCACGTGCCCTGGCTAGGCGCCGTCGATCGCTTCCAGCGTGCGCGAGCGCCAGTCGAGCACCGCCGTGCGAGTGGCCATGTTGCCGGCCAGATGCGGGTACTCCTTGCGGATGACATCGCCGGCAAACTGCGACAAGAAGCGCGACTTCAATTCCGCCC
>DASRXN010000054.1:0-21446 GCA_035654135.1 Rhodocyclaceae bacterium
CTCGCCGTCGAAACGCTGTTGCTGCTCGCGTTGACGCTCGGCGGCCTGCTGGACGGGTTAGACCGCTTCTGGTTCGACATCCTCGGCGAACGAGGCTACGGCCATGGTCTGGCCCTGTTCGCCAGCGTCGGCGTCGTCGGCTTCCTGGTCGACCTGCCCTTCACGCTGTACCGGACCTTCGTCATCGAGGCACGCTTCGGTTTCAACAAGATGACATGGCGTCTCGCCATGGCTGACTTTGCCAAGCAGGCCCTGCTCGCCATCGTCATCGGCGCGCCGCTGCTGCTCGCCGTTCTCTGGCTGATGTCCGCCATGGGCGCGCGCTGGTGGTGGTATGTCTGGCTGTTCTGGCTCGGCTTCAACCTGCTGGTGATGCTGCTCTACCCGACGCTGATCGCACCGCTGTTCAACAAGTTCTCGCCGCTGCCGGAAGGCGCGCTGAAGACACGCATCGAAGGCTTGCTGGAGCGCTGTACCTTCACCACTTCCGGCCTGTTCGTCATGGACGGTTCGAAGCGCTCGGCGCATGGCAACGCCTACTTCACCGGCCTGGGCCGGGCCAAGCGCATCGTCTTCTTCGACACCTTGATCCAGAAACTGACGCCCGCCGAAGTGGAGGCGGTGCTGGCCCACGAACTCGGCCATTACAAGCGCCGCCATATCTGGAAGCGCATCGGCGCCACGGCCGCGGTCAGCCTTGGCCTGCTCTGGCTGCTTGGCCAGGTGATCGCCGAGCCCTGGTTCTATCAGGGTCTCGGTGTCACCACAGCGAGCACGGCAATGGCCCTGATCCTCTTCATGCAGGTGCTGCCGGCCTTCCTGTTCCCGTTGACGCCGGTAGCCTCACAACTGTCGCGACGCCACGAGTACGAGGCCGATGCCTATGCGGCGCAGCAGGCCTCGGCCGCCGATCTCGTCACCGCGCTGGTGAGCCTGTACCGCGACAACGCCGCAACGCTGACGCCCGATCCGATCCATTCGCTTTTCTACGATTCCCACCCGCCGGCTAGCCTGCGCGTTGCCAGACTGCGGGGAGCATAAGCCCAGGAGGCCACCATGCACGACACCGAAATTGCCACATTGATGCAGAATCTCGAAGGCTGGTCGCGCGAAGGAAATGCCATCGTCAAGACCTACCGCTTCGCCAATTATCACGAAACCATGGCCTTCGTGAATGCCATGGCCTGGATCTCGCACCGAACGGACCACCACCCCGACCTCACGGTCGGCTACAACCAGTGCACGGTGCTGTACACAACCCATTCCGCCGGCGGCCTGAGCCGCAAAGACTTCGACTGCGCCGCGAAGATCGACGCGCTGTTCTCTTGAACATCGCCGGCACCATCATCGCCGCCCACGGGCGGCACTACGAGGTCGAAAGTGCCGACGGCCGCCGCTGGCAGGCCGTGCCGCGTGCCAAGAAAAGCATC
The DNA here is from genome assembly GCA_035654135.1 of Rhodocyclaceae bacterium. GTDB lineage: Bacteria > Pseudomonadota > Gammaproteobacteria > Burkholderiales > Rhodocyclaceae > Fen-999. The sequence continues at coordinate 1,431 of DASRXN010000054.1, forward strand.
TACGCCTGCGGCGATCGCGTCACCATCGAGCCGGCCGGGACCGACCAGGCGCGCATCGTCGATCACCTCCTGCGCGATTCCCTGCTCTACCGCAGCGATCAATGGAAGCAGAAGCTGATCGCCGCCAACGTCGAACAGGTGGTCATCGTCACCGCCACCGAACCCGCCTTCAGCGACGAACTGGTCTCGCGCGCGATCGCCGCCGCCGAACACGAAGGCATGCGCGCCATCATCGTGCTCAACAAGAACGACTTCGCGGCCGCCCTGCCCGCTGCCCGCGACCGGCTGGCGCCATTCCAGGCGGCCGGCTACCCGATCATCGAGATGTCGGCAATACTGGATGCCGCGCCGCTACGCAGCTGGCTGGAGCACCGGTTGTCCGTCCTGGTTGGCCAGTCCGGGATGGGCAAGTCAACGCTGATCAATGCCTTGGTGCCCGGCGCTCAGGCGGCCACGCGCGAAATATCGACCGCACTCGACTCGGGCAAGCACACCACCACCCACGCCACGCTCTACCGCCTCGACGATGAGTCAGCGATTATCGACAGCCCCGGCCTGCAGGAATTCGGGCTGGCCCACCTGGCCTTTGGCGAACTCGAATGGGCCTTCCGCGAGTTCCGCCCGACGCTTGGGCAATGCCGCTTCCACGACTGCCACCACGAAGCGGAACCCGGCTGCGCGGTGAAGGTACTGGTAGAGTCAGGCGTGGTGGACCGCCGCCGTTACGAGCACTTCCTGGCCATCACGAAACGATTGGACTAAATAGAAATGTTGCCACCAACCCATGCCCTTCGGGATGATTCAGCACGTGGAGATATTCATGCCGTATGAACTGACAATCATTCAGGAGCGCACCTATCTCCACGCGACCGTTCGCGGTCTCAACACCAGCGAAAACGTCAGGCACTATCTCGAAGAGATCATCCGCGAATGCGCCGCCCGCAACTGCAACCGCGTGCTGGTCGAAGAGCGCCTGGAGGGACCACGTCTGGACACGATCGACGTGTTTCAGATCGTATCGGAGGAAAGCGGGCGCGTCATTGGACGTCTCGCGGCAATGGCTTACGTCGACATGAACGCCAGTGGCGATCTGATGCGCTTTGCCGAAACCGTGGCAGTCAATCGCGGCCTGCCCGTGAAGGTATTCCAGTCCGTCGGCGATGCCGAGAAATGGCTGGCTCGCGCCTGACAAGAAAACGGGCCGGATGGTCCGGCCCGCATTGTTGCACTAAGTGGCGTGTCGCCACGCCTGACTTTAGACGCGTTCCCAGATCGTCGTGATGCCCTGACCGCCGCCGATGCACATGGTGGCAAGGCCATAGCGACCGTTGACGCGAATCAGTTCATGCAGCAGTTTGGTGATGATGACGCCGCCGGTGGCCCCCACCGGGTGGCCAAGCGCGATGGCGCCGCCATTGGGGTTGGTCTTGACCGGATCGAGGCCGAGGCCGCGCGCCACGGCGATCGACTGAGCGGCAAAGGCCTCGTTCGATTCGATGACGTCCATCTTGTCGAGCGTCAGGCCGGCCTTCTGCAACGCCACCTTGGTGGAAGGAATCGGCCCTTCGCCCATGACGTCGTTCGGCACGCCGGCAATCGCGTAGGCGACCAGGCGCGCAATCGGCTTGTGGCCACCGGCAGCGGCCTTCGCAGCATCGGCCAGCACCAGGAAGGCAGCGGCGTCGTTGATGCCGGAGGCGTTGCCCGCAGTGACGGAGCCGTCCTTCTTGAAAGCGGGTTTCATCTTGGCCAGGGTTTCCATGGTGGTACCGGCCTTGGGATGCTCGTCGGTATCGAAGACGACATCGCCCTTGCGGGTCTGGAAAGTGATCGGCACGATCTGCGACTTGAAGCGGCCCTCGGCGATGGCCGCAGTAGCACGCTTCTGGGATTCGACGGCGAAGGCATCCTGCTCCTCGCGGCTGATGCCCCACTTGGTGGTCAGGTTCTCGGCCGTGATGCCCATGTGGCCGACGCCGAACGGGTCGGTAAGAACGGCGACCATGGCATCGATGGCCTTGGTGTCGCCCATGCGCGCGCCCGAGCGCAGCGCCGGCAGCAGATAGGCGCCGCGCGACATGACCTCGACACCGCCGCCGATGGCGAAATCGGCGTCGCCGAGCAGGATGGCCTGGGCCGAATTGACGACGGCCTGCTGGGCGGAACCGCACAGGCGATTCACCGCGTAGGCGATGGAATCCATGCTCATGCCGCCCTGGATGGTGGCGACGCGCGCGACGTAGGGGTAACGGACTTCGGTCGGAATGCAGTTGCCGACGGCGGCAAAAGTCACCTGCTTGGCATCGACGCCGGCGCGGGCAATCGCTTCCTTGACCACGACGCCGCCCAGTTCGGCCGGCTCCATGTCCTTCAGAGAACCATTGAAAGCGCCCACTGCACTGCGGACGGCGCTCAGAACTACCACTTCCCTCTTGTCAGCCATTTCTAAACTCCCGGTTATGTAATCAACTTGCCCAATTGGCGATTCCCAGCAGGGTCAGCAGCAATAGCGCCATCACCAATGTTCGCCAAACCAGGCCGATGGTGCTTTGCATGAAGTCGGGGTCGGCATCTTCGCCCACCCCCAGTTCCGGACGCTCGGCAAGTACGTCCTCGCCGCCGATCGGCATGCCCAGACGCACGCCCAACGCACCGGCGCCGGCTGCCAACAGAATGCCGCCGGCCTCTTCAGGCCAGCGGCCGGCTTGGCTGCGCCAGCAGAAAATCGCGTCCTCGAAATCCCCGACGATGGCGAAGGACGCGGCGGTCAGTCGCACCGGCAACCAGTCGATGACGGCGAAGGCGCGCCGGGCGAAATCGCCGAACGCGCCCAGTTCGCCGTCGCCGCGACCACCCCAGGCATAGCAGAAATGCCGCGCCAGCCGATACAGCAGCGCGCCGGCCGGCCCCAGCAGGGTGAACCAGAACAGCGGCGCGAAGACATGCCGGTGCGAGGACAGCAGGGCTTCCTCGATCGCCAGGCGGGCGATTTCACTGGAACTGAGGCGCTCGCCACTGATGCCGCGCCAGTTCGCCAGCAGTTGCCGCGCACGCTCCAGTTCGCCCATGCGCAGGGCGAGGTGGATGTCGGTAAAATGATGGCTGAACTGGCGAAAGCCCATGGTCAGATAAAGAATGCCAACGCCGAGCAGGACCGCGAGCAGCCAGTTGCTCCACACCGCCAGACCGAAGGCGACCAGCACCAGCAGTGCCGGCAGTGCCGCGCCAACCGCCCAGGCGGCAATGCCGTGGCTGCGCTCGCCGGCATTGAAGCGCGCTTCCAGTTGGCGCGACCAGGCATCGAGCCAGCCGTTGACACGGCCGACGGCCAAGGGCCGGGCCTGTTCGATAAGGAGGGCGAGAACGATGGAGATGAGAGTCATGGCCGCAGCCTGATGCAATGCAGCAAAGATATCACACGCCGCTGAACAAAAACTCCCGCAAGCTTACCAGCATGCCGGCCGTCGCACCCCATATGTAGCGCTCCTGCCAAGGCACGGCCCAGTACTCCCGCATGGCACCTTGGTATTCGGCCCGCTCGCGACGGAAATTGGCCGGCTGCAGCAGGAATTCGAGCGGCGGCTCGAAAACATCCTCGACTTCGAAGTCGTCGAGTTTAAGGTTGAGCGGCGGTGCCACCAGGCCGACCACCGGCTGCACGGTGAAACCCGTGCCGGTGCGGTATTCGGTCAGCGTACCGAGGATCTCTACCTGCACCGGGTCGAGTCCGACTTCCTCGTGCGCCTCGCGCAGTGCGGTGGCCACGGGGGAATCGTCCTCCGGCTCACAACGGCCGCCGGGAAAACTGATCTGGCCGGCATGGTCGCGCAGGTGGGCGGTACGCTGCGTGAGCAGGATGGTCAGCGCCGACGCGCGGAGCACGATGGGCACCAGCACCGCCGCCGGCACCAACGCAGGATCGGCAGCTTGCGGCTTTCCCGGCATCGATGGTGCTACGGCAGCGAAACGCTGCCGCAACCAGGCAGCCGTCAGCGACGCCATCAGTAGCGCTTCTTCAGGGTCATGGTCTGCCCGTCGCGCTTCATTTCCATGCGGTTTAGGAAACTCATGCCCAGCAGCACGATCGGCAGATCCTGTTCATGCACGGCGGCATCGACCTGGTTCAGTATCACGTCGCCTACGCGCACGGAGTTGAGCGTCACCTTCCAGATACGCGCCGGCCCGTTGGCGGTCATGGACATTGCCGGCTGGCCCTTCTGGTAATCGACATTGGCACGGCTGGCGTCGGTCTTGCCCATGGCGATCAGCGTCGCGCCGGTGTCGACCAGGAAGCGGACGGGCGCGCCGTTGATGGTACCGACGGTGGAGAAATGGCCATTGCTATCGGCCGTGAGCGAAACGGCCGCGGCTTCCCGGCTGTCGTTGCCCGTCGAAACCGCGTGCTGGCCGACGCCGAGCCGCTGCTTGCGACCGTCGATCTCGAAATGCGCCGCTCCCTCTTCGATCGACAGCAGCTTCACGCCATCCGGCGTCTTGACACCGACGGGAATGGAAAACGGCCTGCCACCATCGATGACCACCAGCGCTTTGCCGGCATAGAGGCCGACGAGGGAAACATCCGTGGCGTGGGCGGCACAAGCCATCGCAAACATGGCCGGCATGACGATAGAATCCGCTGTCCGCAGCGTCCTGAGTATGCCCATGAAGCCAGTCGCCATCTTTCGTCACAGCTCCGGAGAAGGTCCGGGCTATTTTGCCACATTCCTCGATGCCCACTCCGTACCCTGGCGGCTGATCAAGATCGATGCGGACGAGGCGGTGCCAACGGCGGCGGCTGAATTTTCGGGACTCTGTTTCATGGGCGGGCCGATGAGCGTCAATGACTATCTGCCCTGGTTGCCGCCGACTTTCGCGCTGATCCGCCAGGCCGCCGAACGGAGCATACCGGTGATTGGACACTGCCTCGGCGGACAACTGATGAGCAAGGCGCTCGGCGGCACGGTGACGAAGAATCCGGTGAAGGAACTCGGCTGGGGCAAAGTCAGTCGTGGCGACACGCCGGCGCAGGCTTGGCTGGGCGATCTGGAGTCCTTCGAGGCCTTCCACTGGCATGGCGAAACCTTTTCGCTGCCGCCGGGCGCCGCCCGCATCCTGACCAGCGCATATTGCGAAAATCAGGCCTTCGTCATGGGCCCGCATCTGGCCATGCAATGCCACGTCGAGATGACGGAAGCGATGATCCGGCTCTGGAACCGGCAATGGGCCGACGAGAAGACCGCGCCCGGCCCTTCGGTGCAGCAGCCGGAAGAGATGTACCAACGCATCGACGAACGCATCGCCGCGATGCGCGTCGCTGCCGACCGACTCTACACGCGCTGGATCGCGGGACTGAAAAGCTAATCGCGGAAGTTGCCGTAGATCAGCGGATAGTCGGTCACGCTCTTCTTCACCAGGGCGATCGCTTCCTGCAATAGATCGCGCTTGGCTCCGGTGACGCGCACCGCATCGCCCTGGATCGTCGCCTGTACCTTGAGCTTGCTGTCCTTGATCAGCTTGACGATCTTCTTGCCCAGCTCCTGATCGACGCCGGACTTGATCTTCAGTTCCTGCTTGGCCTTGTTGCCGGAAATGGACTGCACGTCGCCGATGTCGAGCCGCTTAGTGCTCTCGCGCGCCTTCTTTTCCATCTCGGGAAACAGGATGTCTTTGACCTGGCCGACCTGGAACTCGGAATCGCCAAAGACGGTGATCGCCTTGTCCTTCTCGTTCAGCTCGAGCTTGGCGCTGGTGCCCTTGAAGTCGTAGCGGTTGCCTACCTGACGGCCAGCGACATCGACGGCGTTCTTCAACGCCACCATGTCCGCTTCGGAAGTGATGTCGAAGGACGGCATGATCAGAAATGGCAGACGTAGTGGTAGGGCTCGCCGGTCACCTCGATGTCGAACGAGGAGTTGCCGGGAACGTTGAATTTCTGGCCCTCACCGCAGCGCTGCCAGTCGCCACCCTTCAGCCGATAGCGGCAGGCGCCGGCGACGGTTTCCATGATCTCCGGCACGCCCGTATTGAAGGTCAGTGTCGATGGCAGGATGACGCCGACGCTCTTCCTGGCACCGTCGGCGAACTGCACCGTATGGCTGACGCACTTGCCGTCGAAATAGACGTTGGCTTTCTTGACGACAGAGACATTGTCGAACTGGCTCATTGAATCAAATCCCCCATAGTTTCTGGATGATGCTCTTGGCGACGAAACCGAACATGCCAAAGGCAAGCACGAAGAACAGCGCGAAGGTACCGACCTTGCCCGCCTTCGACCGATAGGCCAGCTCGCCGATGATGAACAGCATGTAGAGAATGAGGCCACCCAGACCATAGGTGACGCCAAACTCCGCGATCTGCTCCTCGGTGAAACCGAACACGCTCTATTTCTTCCGTTTGGCCGATGCCGAGGCCCGCTTCAGGCGAGCATTCTCGGCAATCCGCATGCGCAGGGCGTTGAGCTTGATGAAGCCGCCGGCATCCTTCTGGTCGTAGGCGCCGGCATCGTCCTCGAAGGTGGCGATGGTCGGATCGAACAGCGTATCGGTCTTTGAATCACGGCTGACGACGGAGACACTGCCCTTGTAGAGTTTGACCCGCACCCAGCCGTTCACGGTCTGCTGGGTATGGTCGATCAGCACCTGCAGTGCCTTGCGCTCCGGGCTCCACCAGTAGCCGTTGTAGATCAGGCTGGCGTAGCGCGGCATCAGGTCGTCCTTCAGGTGCGCCACTTCGCGGTCGAGGCAGACCGACTCGATGCCGCGATGCGCCTTGAGCAGGATGGTGCCGCCGGGGGTCTCGTAGCAGCCGCGCGACTTCATGCCGACATAGCGATTCTCGACGAGATCCAGCCGGCCAATGCCGTGCTTGCCGCCGATCTGGTTCAGGGTCGCAAGCAACTCGTGCGCCTTCATCTTCTTGCCGTTGATGGCGACCAGGTCGCCAGCCTTGAACTCGAGGTCGAGATACTCGGGCTTGTTCGGCGCCTTCTCGGGCGACACGGTCCAGCGCCACATCGTCTCCTCGGCTTCGGCCGAAGGATTTTCCAAGTGGCGGCCCTCGTAGGAAATGTGCAGCAGATTGGCGTCCATCGAATAGGGCGAGCCGCCCTTCTTGTGCTTCATGTCGATCGGGATGCCGTGCCGCTCGGCGTAGGCCATTAGCTTTTCGCGCGACAGCAGCTCCCACTCGCGCCACGGCGCGATGACCTTGACGTTGGGCATCAGCGCATAGGCGCCGAGTTCGAAGCGCACCTGGTCGTTGCCCTTGCCGGTCGCGCCATGCGAGATCGCATCGGCACCGACCTTGCGCGCGATTTCGACCATGCGCTTGGCGATCAGCGGCCGGGCAATCGAGGTGCCGAGCAGGTACTCGCCTTCGTAGATCGTGTTGGCGCGGAACATCGGGAAGACGAAGTCGCGCACGAACTCTTCGCGCAGATCGTCGATGAAGATGTTCTTCGGCTTGATGCCGAGCTTGATCGCCTTGGCACGCGCCGGCTCCAGCTCCTCGCCCTGGCCGAGGTCGGCGGTGAAGGTCACCACCTCGCAGTTGTAGGTGTCCTGCAGCCACTTGAGGATGACGGAGGTGTCGAGACCGCCCGAATAGGCCAGCACGACTTTCTTGGCTTCGCTCATTGCTTGTTTCCCGAGAAGATTACTGAGTACGGTAGCTGCGATGGCAGGCGACGCAGGCGCCGGTCACGGCGGTAAGCGCCTGCAGCGCCTTGGCGGTGTCGCCGGCCTTTGCCGTCTTGGCGAACTCGCTCGCCGAAACGTGCATGCCGCGCGCGATGGCGTGCATTTCATTCGGCATGAACATGCCGGGGCGGGCGCTAGGCGGCGCTGTGCGGTGGCGGCCCATGGCCGAGACGCCGATCTGCGTTTCGGCTGCATCGGCGGCATCGGCTAACTTGCCGTCGCCGAGAGATGTGATGATCGAGTTCAGCGCCGTCTGGAAATCGAGCATTTCGGCACGCAGTTCGGCGCGCGCCTCAGGTGGCATCTTGACCAGCTGGCGCATGTCCTCGGCCGCGAAAGTCAGTGACGGCAGGACGCCGAGCAGAACGATCCAGGCCTGCTTCATGCCGCCACCTTGCCCAGCAGCAGGAATTCCATCAGCGCTTTCTGCACATGCAAGCGGTTCTCGGCTTCGTCCCAAACCACCGACTGCGGCCCGTCGATCACTTCGGCCGCCACTTCCTCGCCACGGTGGGCGGGCAGGCAGTGCATGAAAACGGCATCGGGTTTGGCGGCCTTCATCATCTCGCCGTCCACCTGCCAAGCGGCGAAGTCGCGCAGGCGTTCCTCGTTCTCGGCTTCGAAGCCCATAGAGGTCCACACGTCGGTAGTCACCAGATCGACGCCGCGGGCGGCGTCCATGGGATCGGCGAATTGCTCGAAATGGTCGGTGCCGTAAAGGCCGGCGCGTTCAGCTTCCACTTCGTAGCCCGGCGGCGTCGACACATGGACGTTGAAGTCCAGCACCTCGGCCGCTTGCAGCCAGGTGTTGCAAACGTTGTTGGAATCGCCGATCCAGGCCACGGTCTTGCCCTGGATGGGGCCGCGATGCTCGATGAAGGTGAAGATGTCGGCGAGAATCTGGCACGGATGGTATTCGTTGGTCAGGCCGTTGATCACCGGCACGCGGGAATTGCGGGCGAAGCGCTCGATGATTTCCTGCTCGAAGGTGCGGATCATGACGATGTCCGACATGCGCGAGATCACCTGGGCGGCGTCTTCCACCGGCTCACCGCGGCCGAGCTGCGAGTCGCGCGTGTTCAGATAAATTGCCGAGCCGCCCAGCTGCTGCATGCCCGCCTCGAACGAGAGGCGCGTGCGCGTGCTGGCCTTCTCGAAGATCATCACCAGCGTCCGGTCCTGCAATGGCCAGTATTGCTGGTAGGCCTTGAACTGGTGCTTGATCGAGCGGCTGCGCGCAAAGATGTGATCAAGCTCCTCGCGGCTCAAATCCTTGAACTGGAGAAAGTGCCTCAACGCCGCCATGATCAGGCTCCGAGAAACTTCCGCAACAAGTCCGCCAGCATGGTCACGAGTTGCTGCGCCTCGGCATCGGAATAGATCAGGGCCGGCAGCAGACGAACCACCTTGTCGGCGGTAACGTTGATCAGCAGGCCGGCATCGATTCCGAGCTTGACCAGTTCGCCGCAGGGACGGTCGAGTTCAATGCCGATCATCAGGCCATCGCCACGAATATCGACAACACCGGCGATGCCTGCCAACGCTTCGCGCAGGCCACCGCGGATGATGTTGCCCAGTTCCCGGGCCCGTTCCAGCAGGCCATCCTGCTCGATGACATCGATCGTAGTCAGCGCGGCGACGCAGGCAAGCGGATTGCCCCCGAAGGTGGAACCATGATTGCCCGGCTTGAACACGCCCGCCGCCGGTCCGGCAGCGAGGCAGGCGCCGACTGGAACGCCGGAACCGAGTCCCTTGGCCAGGGTCATCACGTCCGGCTTGATGCCGGCGTGCTGATGGGCGAACCATACGCCGGTGCGGCCGATGCCGCACTGGACCTCGTCGACCATGAACAGCCAGCCCTTGTCGTCACAAATGCGGCGCAAACCGCGCAGGTAATCATTGTGCGCGATGTTGATGCCGCCCTCACCCTGTATCGGCTCAAACAAAACGGCAACCACGTTCGGATTGTTCGCCGCCACCTGCTCGATGGCCGGCAGATCGTCGAAGGGCACGCGCACGAAACCGGAAACCAGTGGTTCGAAGCCGGCCTGGACCTTGCGGTTGCCCGTGGCGGACAGCGTCGCGAGCGTGCGGCCATGGAAGGCCTGTTCCATGACGATGATGACCGGCTGTTCGATGTCCTTCTGGTGGCCATACAGGCGCGCCAGCTTGATTGCCGCCTCGTTGGCCTCGCAGCCCGAATTGCAGAAGAACACCTCGTCCATCCGCGCCAACGACGCCAGGCGGTCGGAAAGCAATTCCTGCTGTCTGACCCGATAGATGTTGGAGGTGTGGATCAGGCGGCCGGCTTGCTCGGCGACCGCGTGTACCAGCCTCGGATGGGCGTGGCCGAGCGTATTGACGGCGATGCCGGCAAGGGCATCAAGATAGCGCCGCCCCTGCTCGTCATAGAGATGACAGCCCTCGCCATGCGTGAAGGCGACGGGCTGCCGGTTGTAGGTATTCATCAAATGCGGCATAAACTCTCCGCGCAGAAAAAGAGACGGCGGCCACCGTGGCAGCCGCCGTGCTTGGGAATGACCAATCTTAAGTTAAAAACAAAATCCTGTACAGGCAGAACGAATCAGGAAAGAAGCGGACTCGGTCATCCGGCGCGCAGCGTCGCCTGATCCTCATAGCCAACCAGCGGCGTGCGCACTCCACCGTGATGACAAATGCATTCGATGATCTCGCAGTCCCGATACATCTGCCGCAATTTGCGATGTGCCTCCGCCGGATCGCGGCCGTGGATCATGAGATTGTTGATGACCAGACCGACGCGCGTCCTGATACGGAAACCGTATTTCGTTAGTACGGGAGGCAGCATAAAATCCCCTTTCCGATCAGTATAGTTGGGAGATTATATGGATGTGTTATGAGATGCGCAAGCGAGCCTGTTCATCTGGCTGACTCTTTTCGCCAGGACCAACCGGACGGCTTGCCGGCAAAAAAGAAAACGGGCCGCATCGCGGCCCGTTCTGTACTGCTGATCCAGCGTCTCGGTCAGAGCGCCTTGATGGCGGCCGAGAGGCGGCTCTTCTGACGTGCAGCGGCGTTCTTGTGCATGATCTTCTTGTCGGCGATTGAGTCGATGACGCTCTGCGACTCCTTGAACACTGCCTGGGCGGCGGCCTTGTCGCCAGCGCCGATCGCCTTGCGCACCTTCTTGATGGCGGTACGCAGGGTCGAGCGAAGGCTCACGTTGTGGGCGCGTTGCTTGACGGCTTGACGGGCACGCTTGCGTGCTTGGGCGCTATTGGCCATATCGGGTCTTCCGGTTGGTCTGGAAAAGCGCGCGATTATAGGTACTTCTCCCCTCCTTTGCAAGGCCCCCGCAACGGCGGTGAACCGATACCATTGCCGCCCATGAAACCGACCCGAAGTCTTCTGCGCTCGCTGGCGACGGTCAGCGGCATGACGTTGCTGTCGCGCATCCTCGGCTTCGTGCGCGATTTCGTCATCGCCCGCAGTTTCGGCGCCGGTCTCGCCACGGACGCCTTCTTCGTCGCCTTCCGTCTGCCCAATCTACTGCGTCGCCTGTTCGCCGAAGGTGCCTTCTCGCAGGCCTTCGTACCCTTGCTGGCCGAATACCGGAACCGGCGCGGCGAGGAAGACACGAAGCAACTCGTCGATCGAACAGCCACCGCCCTGTTCCTGGCCGTGCTGCTGGTGGCAATCTTGGGCATCATCGGCGCCCCGGCGCTCATCTACGTCTCGGCACCTGGCTTCTCAGCGGACGCCGGCAAGTTTGCCCTGACAGTCGAGCTCACCCGCATCACATTCCCTTACATCCTGTTCATGGCCCTCGTGGCGCTGGCAGCGGGCATCCTCAACACCTGGAGCCGCTTCGCCCTGCCGGCCTTCACGCCGGTGCTGCTGAACCTTTCGTTCATCGGCATGGCGCTGCTTGCTGCACCCTGGTTCGACCCGCCGGTGCTGGCGCTTGCCTGGGCCGTGTTCATCGGCGGCGCGCTCCAGCTCGCCATCCAGCTGCCGGCGCTCAAGCGCATCGGCATGTTGCCGCGCTTCGACTGGGCACCCGGCGACCCCGGCGTGCGGCGAATGCTGACTTTGATGGGACCGGCCGTGGTCGGAGTTTCGGTATCGCAGATATCCCTGCTCATCAACACCATCTTTGCTTCCTTCCTGCCTTCCGGCAGCGTCTCCTGGCTCTATTACGCCGACCGCCTCATGGAATTCCCGGCCGGCCTGCTCGGCGCGGCGTTGGGCACTATCCTGCTGCCCAGTCTGGCCAAGTGCCATGCCGGCGAGCGACGCGAGGAGTTCTCGGCCCTGCTCGATTGGGGTCTGCGCCTCACCCTGCTGCTCACCCTGCCAGCCGCGCTGGCGCTGGCCATGCTGGCGGTACCGCTGCTCGCAACGCTGTTTCAGCACGGCGCCTTCACGGCCGTCGACGTGCTCCAGAGCCGTTCGGCGCTCGTCGCCTACAGCGTCGGCCTGGCCGGACTGATCCTGGTCAAGGTGCTGGCGCCGGGCTTCTACGCCCGCCAGGACATCAGGACGCCGGTGAAAATCGCGCTCGTGACGCTGGCCGCCACCCAGGTGATGAACCTGGTCTTCATCGGCTGGCTCAAGCATGCCGGACTGGCGCTATCGATCGGACTGGCCTCCTGCCTCAATGCGATTCTGCTTTACCGCGGGCTGCGCCGGCAGGATGTCTATGTGCCCGCGGCAGGGTGGCTGGGCTTCGTGCTGCGCCTGATGGTGGCCCTGGCGGCACTCGCCGCATGTCTCGCCTGGGGCATGGGCAGCGAAGCCGTCTGGCTGGAACTCCGCACCATCGAGAAGCTCTGGCGGCTGACAGCGCTCGTTGCCGCTGGCATTGCCGCCTACTTCGGCACCCTTTGGCTGCTCGGCTTTCGCCTGGGCGATTTCCGGCGTCGCAGCGCATAAACGAAAACGGGCAGCCGAAGCTGCCCGTTTCGCTGGTCGGAGAACAATTACATCAACGTGACTTCGACCCGCCGCGCATCGTCGGCACTGCCAGCATTCATGGCCTCCGGCTTCTTCAGTTCGATGCGGTCTTCGGCGACGCCGGCCGCTTTCAGCGCATCGCGGACGGCGAAGGCGCGCTGCTTGGCCAGTTCGGCATTCTTGGCCGGGTCGCCGGTCGAGTCATGGAAGCCGCTGACCGCGAGCTTGGCCGACGCATTGTCCTTGGCGGCACTGGCAAGCGCATTAAGCGACTCGACCGCAGCTGCCGACAGACTGGTCTTGCCGGAATCGAAGGTCACCACGGCCTTGGTCGCCGCGACGGCTGGCGCGGCAACGGGGGCCGGTGCCATGGCGACGGCAGCGACAGGAGCCGCTGCTGGGGCCGCGACCGGTGCCGGCGCCTTGCTGCCACCGGCCACCAGCGGCACGATCAGCAACGCGACGATGTTGATGATCTTGATCAGCGGGTTAACCGCCGGGCCGGCCGTATCCTTGTACGGGTCGCCCACGGTGTCGCCGGTCACTGCGGCCTTGTGCGTGTCGGAACCCTTGCCGCCGTAGTTGCCTTCCTCGATGTACTTCTTGGCGTTGTCCCAGGCACCGCCGCCGGTGGTCATCGAGATGGCGACGAACAGGCCGGTGACGATGGTGCCCATGAGCACCCCACCAAGGGCACGAACGCCAGCGCCGACGCCGTCCACCGGACCCATGAGGAAATTCATGGCCACGGCGACCACGATCGGCACCAGCACAGGCAGCAGCGACGGGATCATCATTTCCTTGATGGCCGCCCTGGTCAGCATGTCGACGCAAGTGCCGTATTCCGGCTTAGCCGTGCCTTCCATGATGCCCTTGATCTCGCGGAACTGGCGGCGCACCTCGATGACGATGGCGCCCGCCGAGCGGCCGACGGCTTCCATGCCCATGGCGGCGAAGAGGTAGGGCACCATGCCGCCGACGAACAGGCCGATGATCACGGCCGGATCGGACAGGTCGAAGAGGAACTTGACCCCACTATTGACCGCTTCCAGACCATGCGTGAAGTCGGCGAACAGCACCAGCGCGGCGAGACCGGCGGAACCGATGGCGTAGCCCTTGGTCACCGCCTTGGTGGTGTTGCCGACCGCGTCGAGCGGATCGGTCACGGCGCGCACGGAATCGGGCAATTCGGCCATCTCGGCGATGCCGCCGGCGTTGTCGGTAATCGGACCATAGGCGTCGAGCGCGACGATGATGCCGGCCATGGACAGCATCGAGGTGGCAGCGATGGCGATGCCGTAGAGGCCGCCCATCAAATACGCAGACCAGATCGAGGCGCAAACCGCGAGCACCGGCCAGGCCGTCGCCTTCATCGAGACACCGATGCCGGCGATGACGTTGGTGCCATGACCGGTCGTCGACGCCTGGGCGATATGGCGTACCGGCGCATATTCCGTCGCCGTGTAGTACTCGGTGATGAAGACCATCAGACCGGTCAGCACCAGACCGACGACCGTTGCACCATAAAGACGCATGTGGGTACCGCCGCTGATGCCCATGACGGCGTCGAGCGCGTGATCGTCGATGAAGTTCATGGTGATCGGGTAGAAGGCGATCAACGCCAGCACGCCGGCCGCGATCAGGCCCTTGTACAGCGCCGTCATGATCTTCTGGCCCGGCGAGTGCTTGACAAAGAAGACGCCAACGATCGAGGCGATGATCGAGAAGCCGCCCAGCACCAGCGGGTAGGTCACCGCCTGTTCGGCATGCCCCTTGAGCAGCAGTGCGCCCAGCAGCATGGTGGCGACCATGGTCACGGCGTAGGTTTCGAACAGGTCGGCGGCCATGCCGGCGCAGTCGCCGACGTTGTCGCCGACGTTGTCGGCAATAACAGCCGGGTTGCGCGGGTCATCTTCCGGAATGCCGGCTTCGACCTTGCCCACCAGGTCGGCGCCGACGTCGGCACCCTTGGTGAAAATGCCGCCGCCCAGACGGGCGAAGATGGAAATCAGCGAGGAACCGAAGCCGAGGCCGACCAGCGGATGCAGGATGTGATCCATGCTGGCGTCGCCGGCCGAGGCCCTGAGGAAGGCAAAATAACCGGCCACACCGAGGAGGCCGAGACCGACCACCAGCATGCCGGTGATGGCGCCGCCCTTGAAGGCGACGTTGAGCGCCGCATCGAGGCCGGCACGTGCCGCTTCCGCCGTGCGCACGTTGGAGCGCACGGAAACGTTCATGCCGATGAAACCGGCCAAACCGGACAGAATCGCCCCCAGGACAAAGCCTATGGCGGTTGGCATACCGAGGAACACGCCAATCAGGATGGCCAGCACCGCACCCACCATGCCGATGGTCGTGTACTGACGCTTCAGATACGCCTGGGCCCCTTCCTGAACCGCTGCCGATATCTGCCGCATGCGGTCATTGCCGGTCGGCTGTTTCATGATCCAAAGCGCCATGATCCAACCGTAGGCGATCGCCGCCACGGCACAGATCAGGGCAAATACCAGTCCCATCGACATGTTGTTTCCTCCTTGGAAAATTTGACCTACATCAAACCCTGTCGGGCTTAAAAGCGCGAAGGGCGCTCCGTTTGGCGCGCCCTTCGATTTTTCCTCCTACAGCTTGAACTCCCCCTTCAACTTCTTCGGTACCGCTGCGTTCTTCAGCGTTACATATTTCGGCAGTCCGTCGACGTAGGGCGGATAGTCCTCACCCTTCATCAGCGGCGCCAGGTAGGTACGGCACTTCTCGGTGATGCCGAAACCATCCGGGCTGATGAAGTTCTTGGGCATCATTTTCTCGACGTTGGCGACCTTGGACAGCGACGCCATGCCGACCTTCCACTTGTAGGGCTTGTCGGAGACACGGTCGATCGTCGGCATGACCGAATTGTGGCCCTTGAGGGCGTATTCAACAGCCGCCTTGCCCATCGCGTAGGCCTGATCGACGTCCGACTTCGACGCGATGTGGCGCGCGGCGCGCTGCAGGTAGTCGGCAACGCCCCAGTGGAACTTGTGGCCGAGGGCATCCTTGATCATGTTGGCGACCACCGGCGCGGCACCGCCCAGCTGGGCATGGCCGAAGGCATCGCGCGTGCCCTGCTCGGCGAGGAACTTGCCGTCGGGCCAGTGGCAGCCTTCGGACACGACGACCGTGCAGTAGCCGAACTTCTTGACCAGGCTTTCGACCTTGGCCAGGAACTTCTTCTGGTCGAAGAGCACCTCGGGGAACAGCACCACGATCGGCAGTTCGGTGCCCTTGGTCGAAGCCATGGCGCCGGCGGCGGCGATCCAGCCGGCGTGGCGACCCATCACTTCGAGCACGAAGACCTTGGTCGACGTCTTGGCCATCGAACGCACGTCGTAGGTCGCTTCCAGCGTCGACACGGCGATGTACTTTGCCACCGAACCGAAACCCGGGCAGTTGTCGGTGATCGGCAGATCGTTGTCCACCGTCTTCGGCACGTGGATGGCTTGCAGCGGATAGCCCGTCGCCTTGCTCAGCTGAGATACCTTGAGACAGGTGTCGGCAGAATCGCCGCCGCCGTTGTAGAAAAAGTAGCCGATGTTGTGGGCCTTGAAGACCTCGATCAGGCGATCGTATTCGCGCTTGTTGGCTTCCAGGCTCTTCAGCTTGTAACGGCAGGAGCCGAAGGCACCGGACGGCGTATAGCGCAGGGCGGCGATGGCCGAGGCCGACTCCTTGCTGGTGTCGATCAGGTCTTCGGTCAGGGCGCCGATGATGCCGTTGCGGCCGGCGTAGACCTTGCCGATCTTGTCCTTGTGCTTGCGCGCCGTCTCGATGACGCCGCACGCGGAGGCATTGATCACCGCCGTCACGCCGCCCGACTGCGCATAGAACGCATTCATCTTCTTTGCTGCCATGTGCGACTCCCCCTTTTACTTCAGCGCGGCGAATGCGCTGTCACGAATATCCTCGACCTTGCCCAAGCCGTTGATCTTGCGGTACTTGGGCGCGCCGGCCTTGCCGCTTTCGGCCCACTTGCCGTAATAGCCGACGAGCGCTTCGGTCTGCTGGTGATAGACCTCGAGACGCTTCAGGACGGTTTCTTCCCGGTCGTCGTCGCGCTGGATCAGGTCCTCGCCGGTGACGTCGTCCTTGCCCGCAACCTTGGGCGGATTGAACTTGACATGGTAAGTACGGCCGGAAGCCACATGCACGCGACGGCCGCTCATGCGGGCGACGATCTCGCTGTCCGGCACGTCGATCTCGAGCACGTAGTCGATCGGCACGCCGGCGTCCTTCATGGCCTCGGCCTGCGGAATGGTGCGCGGGAAACCGTCGAACATGTAACCGGACTTGCAGTCGGCTTCCTTGAGGCGATCCTTGACCAGGCCGATAATGATGTCGTCGCGGACCAGGCCGCCGGCATCCATGATCTTCTTGGCTTCGAGGCCGAGCGGGGTGCCCGCCTTGACAGCAGCGCGCAGCATGTCGCCGGTCGAAATTTGCGGAATGCCGAATTTTTCTTTGATGAAGTTGGCTTGGGTGCCTTTGCCAGCGCCGGGTGGCCCCAACAGAATCAGTCGCATGTTGTCTCCCTATGTGCGAACTAATGGAACGATTATATTATTTTATTGATATCCACTCCAACGGAACCAAACATAAACCTATTTCAGCATTTCCTTTAATGGACTTGCGAATGACAGGATTTTTTCGCCTTATTTCTGCACCGCAGCAACGAGGCCACGCACCCGTTCCAGATCTTCCGGCGTATCGACGCCCGGCTGCGGAGCATGGTCGAACACCGCCACGTGGATGTCATGGCCGTGCCAGAGCACGCGCAGTTGCTCGAGCGACTCGACGCCCTCCAGGGGCGACGGCGTCAGCTTGCCGTAACGGCGTAGAAAGCCGCAGGTATAGCCGTAGATGCCGATATGCCGCAGCGCACCAAGGTTGGCCGGCAGCAACTCGCGGCTCTCCGCGAAGGCATCGCGCGCCCAGGGAATCGGCGCCCGGGAGAAATAAAGCGCTCGGCCGCCCGCATCGCAGACGACCTTGACCACGTTCGGATTGAAGAAGTCGATTGCGGAGGTCAGTGGATGCGCGGCGGTCGACATCAGTGGCGTACCGCCATCGCTGGCTCTTGCCAACGCGCTAGCCACCAAGTCGATCAATGCGGGATCGATCAGCGGTTCATCGCCCTGGACATTGACCACCACATCGTCGTTCCGCCAGCCGAGCGTATCGACCACTTCGGCGATGCGGTCGGTGCCGCTGGCATGATCGGTGCGCGTCATAACCGCGCCATGGCCGTGCGCCTCGACTGCGGCCAGAACGCGCTCGTCGTCGGTGGCGACGCAGACATCCGCGGCGGAACTCTTCAGCGCCGCCTCGACGACGCGTACCACCATCGGCTTGCCGGCGATGTCGGCCAGCGGCTTGCCGGGCAGGCGTGTGGATGCGTACCGGGCCGGGACGACGATGTGAAACGTCACATCAGTCTTCCTCGGCCGACATCTGCCGCGCCTCGTCCTCGAGCATGATCGGTATGTCGTCCTTGATCGGGAAAGCCAGCCGGCAGGGCTTGCAGACCAGCTCGGATTTCTCCTTGCGGTAGTCGAGCGGCCCCTTGCAAAGCGGACAAACGAGGATTTCAAGCAGGCGGGCATCCATCGATTTTCTCCATTACGAATTTGGCCAGATCGGGCGTCACTGTCGCCGTGACCGGCAGCACCCAAACGGGCAATGCAGCCAGCGTGCCGAATTTTACCGCGTCCTTTTCGGTAGTCAGGATCGCATCACCATCGAAAGCAAGATCATCCGCAACATAGCGGTGATGATCCGAAAAGGCATGCGCATCAAAGCGCAGGCCAAGTCCGGACAGATGATCGAAGAAGCGCTGCGGCTCGCCGATGCCGGCCACCGCGTGCAGCCGCTGGCGGGCGAATTCGCTCGGCGTGCCGCCATGACTGACTTTCCCGAGCGACTCGAAATGATCGCCGACCAACGTCATGCGAAATGCGGCACTCCCGTCCCAGCCGTTGGCGACCACCGCATCGACGGTCAGCAGCCGCGAAACCGGCTCACGCAAGGGTCCTGCGGGCAAGGGCCAGCCGTTCCAGAAACCTCGTCGATCAACCACGGCGATCTCGACATCGCGCACCAGCCGGTAATGCTGAAGACCGTCGTCACACACGATCAGGTCGCACTCCGGATGCTTTGCCAGCAGCGCCTTGCCGGCCGCGGCACGGTCACGGCCGATGAAGACCGGGCAGCCGGCGCGCCGCCGTATCAGCAGGGGTTCGTCGCCCACTTCTGCCGCCGTGCTGTCGAGACTGACTTCGCGCACATCCTCAGCGCTGCCGCCGTAACCTCGGCTGATCACGCCCGGCCGCCGGCCGCGACGCATGAATTCATCGACCAGCCAGAGCACCAGCGGCGTTTTGCCGGCACCGCCGGCGGTGATGTTGCCGATGACGACCACCGCCACCGGCAAGCGCATCTTCTTGAGAACGCCGGCGCGATATAGAAGCCGCCGGAGCGCCGTCGTCAGTGCGAAGAGGAATCCGAGCGGCAGCAGCAGCCAGGCGAGCAGGCGCCGCTGTTGCCAGATCCGCTCAATGCTGGGCCTGTTGGGTGGCAAACGAGATGTGCGAGAGCCCGGATTGCTGGGCGGCCTGCATGACGTCGATGACGCTCTGATGGGTCGCCTTGGCATCGGCATTGATGATCACCACCGGTTCCCTCGCATCGCCGGCGGCGCGTTTCATCGCCACGCCGATGGCCTCGACATCGCGGCCAGCGACCGGCACCTTGTTGATCATCACGTCACCGGTGGCGGTGACCACGACGTTGATCTCGTTGGGCTGCTCCTTCTGCGCCTGCGAATCGGCAGTGGGCAGGTTGATTTCCAATCCGGCGAACTTGGAATAGGTGGTGGTGATCATCAGAAAGATCAGGATCACCAGCAGCACGTCGATCATTGGGATCAGGTTGATCTCCGGCTCCTCGCGGGCGTGGCCTTTCTGGAAGTTCACGCCCGTTCTCCGTGCACCAGTTCGACCAGCTTCACAGCCTGCTGCTCCATCTCGACGACGAAGCCATCCACCTGCGCCCGGAAATGGCGGTAGAAGATCATCGCCGGAATGGCGATGATCAGGCCGAAGCCGGTGTTGTAGAGCGCCACCGAAATACCATGGGCAAGCTGCTGCGGATTGTTGCCGGAGCCGGTGGCCGAGCCAAATATCTCGATCATGCCGACGACGGTGCCGAACAGGCCCATCAGCGGGCTGATCGACGCGATGGTGCCCAGGCTGGTGAGAAAGCGTTCGAGATCGTGCGCGACGCCGCGCCCCGCTTCCTCGATCGCCTCTTTGATCACCTCGCGCGAGGCCTTGTCGTTGCGCAAGCCGGC
>DASRXN010000055.1:0-10945 GCA_035654135.1 Rhodocyclaceae bacterium
CCGGGCCTTGGCGACCATGGCCGAGATACAGTTTGCCGCCGGGGCGAAGAGGGTGTTTGCCGTACACGAGGAATGCAAGGGCTGGTCGAACTGGGCCGAGGCCAGGACCGGAATTGCCGCCCTGGCCATGCGGTCGCTGACCATGCGGGTAGTCAGCGCGCACGTCATGGGCGGTTGCGGCATGGGCAGCGATCCAGCGCGGGCCGTGACCGATGCCCGCGGCCGGCCGCACCAGTTCGGCGGCCTGACGGTGGCCGACGGCTCGTTGTTCCCAACCAGTATCGGCGCCAATCCGGCGGAGTCGGTCTACGCCTTGGCTGCCCGCAACGTCTCGGCTTTGGCGGCGGAACTGACCGGCCGTCCGGCCTTTCCGCTTCGGTAGTGAGCTGACGATGGTGGCGCGGCAGCTGCGCATTGCCCTGCTGATCGAGGTGGCGGTCTACGGCCTCTTGGGCCTCTGGCTGGCGAGGCAGGGACAGTCGGCGGCCGAGGCAGCGTGGCTTGCACTGGGGCTGTTTCTCGGTATCCGTGCCGTGGTGGTCGCGGTGACCTACGGGTTCATGCTCGCGGATTCGAGTCCGGTGCCGGTGTCGCTGCGCATCGGCGCGCTGGCGTTCCTGCGCATGATGCTGGTCGAGTATGCAGGGCTGATCCTGCTCTTCGTGATCATCCAGCCCTTCGAACGCTGGTGGCTGAGACCGGATTGTCTGTGGCGCTCGCCGGATCGCCTGCCGATTCTGTTGATTCATGGCTATCAATGCAACCGGGGAGCGTGGTTTCGCCTGCGCCCGCGGCTCGAGGCGGCCGGCTGGGTGGTCGCGACCCTCAGCCTGGAGCCGTCACTCGCCGACATCGACAGCTACGCCGAAGGAGTGGCGCGCCGCATCGACGAGGTGCTGACCGCCACCGGTGCCGCTCAAGTCATCCTCGTCTGTCACAGCATGGGTGGACTGGTCGCGCGTACCTACCTGCGTCGCTTCGGTAGCGCCCGGGTCGGTCGTCTTATCACGCTTGCCTCGCCCCATCACGGCAGCCGGTTGGCAGCCCTGGCTTGGGGGCGCAACGGCCGGCAGATGCGTATCGGCAATCCATGGCTGGCTGATCTGGGGCGGGCACCGCTGCCGCCCGGTACGGTCTCCTTTTACAGCGTTCACGACAATCAGGTGATGCCGCAACACACATGTTCCGAGCTTGCAGGCGCGCGCAATGTGCCGCTGCCCGGGATTAGTCACTTGGGCATGCTGCTCGCCGAGCCCGTTGCGGCGGCGCTGCTGGCGGAACTGGATGCGCCTGTCAGAAGTGAATTCCCCGCATCATCTGGCTGAAGGCGATCTGGTCCGCCGTCGGCTGGGCGGGTGCGTCCTCCTTGACTCCCTGCGCCGCCGTCGAATCCGGGAACATGCGAAACGCCGTGTTCATGATGATCTGCGCCACGCGCGGTGCCACGGCGTGCACAACCTGGCCGAAGATGCCCAGCCGGGTGGCGATGCGTGCCGGCCGGTGGATGATGGCGTCGACGATCAGGTCGGCGGCCTCGTCCGGCGTGAGCGTCGGAACATGTTCATACATGCGGGTCGGCGCGATCATAGGCGTCTTGACCAGTGGCATGTTGATGGTCGTGAACTCGATGCCGCGATCGACGAACTCGGAGGCGGCGCATCGCGTGAACGCATCCAGTGCCGCCTTGGAGGCAACGTAGGCCGAAAAGCGCGGCGCGTTGGTCAGCACGCCGATGGATGAGATGTTGATCACATGACCGCGGCGTTTCGCGATCATGCCCGGCAGCAGGCCCATCGTCAGCCGCAGTGCGCCGAAGTAATTGACGCTCATCGTCCGCTCGTAGTCGTGCAGACGGTCAAAGGAGGTCTCGATGCCGCGCCGGATCGACCGCCCGGCGCTGTTTACCAGAATATCGACGCTGCCATGCTTGCTGGTGAGCGTGGCGAAGAGCTCGGCGCATTGCTTCTCGTCCGCGACGTCGGCTGAATACGCGATCAATTCCTGGCCCAGCGCCTTCGCTTCGATCAATGTCTCGTCGAGCTTGGTGCGGTCGCGAGCGACGACGATGGTCGTCGCACCGGCCGCCGCGATCTTGAACGCTGCGGCCTTGCCGATGCCTGAGGAGCCGCCGGTGATGAGCACCACTTTGCCGGCGACGCGGCCGCGCAGGCTGCGGTCGATGAACAGATCTGGATCGAGGTGGCGCTCCCAATAGTCCCAGAGCTTCCAGGCGTAGTCCTCGAGCGCCGGCACCGTGATGCCCGAGCCGGCGAGCGCCTTTTCCGCTTCCCGACAATCGAAGCGTGTCGGATAGTTCACGAACTGCAGGATGTCGTCTGGCAGCCCCAGGTCTTTCATGACGGCGTTGCGAATGCGTCGCACCGGGGTCAGTGCCATCAGGCTCTTCTTGACGCCGCGGGGAATGAAGCCGAACAGGGCCGCGTTTACGCGCAGGGCCATTGCCGGCGCGTGGCCGGCGCGGGCGAAGATGTTCAGTACGTCGCCGACCCTTCGCGGATGCGGGTCGGTGAGATGGAAGCACTTGCCGTCATGGCCCTTGAGGTGCGAGAGATGATCCATCGCGGCGACCACGAAATCAACCGGCACGATGTTGATCCGTCCGCCCTCGAGTCCGATGGTCGGCATCCAGGGCGGCAAGAGCCGGCGCGTCCTCTGGATCAGCTTGAAGAAGTAATAGGGGCCGTCGATCTTGTCCATCTCGCCCGTGCGGGAGTCGCCGACGACGATTCCCGGCCGATAGATGCGCCATGGGCGGCGGCAGGCGGTGCGCACGATCCGTTCCGACTCATGCTTGGTGCCGAAGTACGGGTGCTCGAGGTTCTCCGCCTCGTCGAACATGTCTTCGCGGAAAATCCCTTCGAACAGTCCGGCCGCGGCAATCGAACTGACATGGTGCAGGCAGCCGGCTTCGATGGCCTCGGCGAAGGCGATCATGTTGCGGGTGCCTTCGACATTGACGACCACTTGTTCCTGGGGATCGGCCTTGAGGTCGTAGAGCGCCGCCAGGTGGTAGAAGTGGCTGACCTTGCCCTTGAGTTTGCGGATGTCGGCCTTGCTGACGCCTAGCCTGGGCTCGCGCAAATCGCCGGCCACCGGGATGGCGCGCGACTTGTCGACCTTCCAATAGGCATAGAGCGGATCGAGCTTGCTCGTGCTCGCGTCACGAGTCAGGAAATAGATCGTGCTGTCGCGCCTCTCCAACAGTCGCGCGACCAGCCGCTTGCCAATGAAACCCGTTGCACCGGTGACAAAGTAGATCATGGCTTCCTCCGATCAGACGTCGGGCGGACCGGACCGGGTCCGCGCCAATTAGAGTGTTTCGCCCATAAGTTTAGTGTGAATTCTCTAATCGCTTGGAATAGAGTTCGATACAAGCCAGGTGGCCCTGTTGCTGAGCATAAGGGTGGCCAGTGGAGTCAGGCCGCGTGGTCAAGAGTGGGATCAACAATTCTTTCGGGAGATCGTCATGGTCAAGAAGCTCAAGTCGCTGGGTGGTGACAGCAGCCTTTCCAAGGTCATTCGCGAGTCTGCGCAGCAGATCTGGCTGGCTGGGCTCGGCGCTTTCGCCAAGGCGCAGCAGGAAGGCAACAAGGTATTCGAGTCCCTCGTGCGTGAGGGTGAGGAGATTCAATCCAAGACACGAAAGGTGGCCGAGGAGAAGGTGACCGAAATGGCCGCAAAGGCGACGGGTACGTGGGACAAGCTGGAGCAAGTATTCGAGAATCGCGTGGCCAAGGCGCTCAACGGCTTGGGTGTGCCGACCAAGGCCGATATCGAGGCGCTGGCCAGGCGCGTTGCCCAATTGAAAGCCGAGGTCGAGAAGCTGAATGCGGGCGGTGCAGCAGCGGCCGGGGCAGCCAAGGCGCCGGCACGGCGGCGTACCACCAAGGCTGCGAAGTAGTCCGGGCCTGAGGGCTGGCGATGCCGATGAGCAAAGTCGACGCTTCCGGGCAAGGGGGGGTGGCTTTGGCCTTGGCGGGCGGCGGGCCGCTGGGCGGGATCTACGAGATCGGCGCCATCGCCGCTTTGGCCGAGGCCATGGATGGTG
Organism: Rhodocyclaceae bacterium; assembly: GCA_035654135.1. Classification (GTDB taxonomy): domain Bacteria; phylum Pseudomonadota; class Gammaproteobacteria; order Burkholderiales; family Rhodocyclaceae; genus Fen-999. The sequence goes on from DASRXN010000055.1 coordinate 4,070, forward strand.
TCGACTTTAACGATCTTGACGCGTATGTCGGCGTAAGCGCCGGTGGTTTCATCGCCGCAGGACTGGCGAACGGGCTTACGCCGATCGAGATGTGCCGGATGTTCATTGACAGCGAATCGGCCGAAGTGCCTTTCGATCCTGAGATACTGCTGCGGCCGGCGTTCAGCGAATATGGTCGGCGGGCCGCATCGGTGCCGGGACTGATTTGGGAGTCGCTGCGGGATTACTTTTCCAACCCGATGCAGAAGAACATGCTGTCGTCGTTCCAGCGGCTGGCGCGGGCGATTCCGACGGGCGTGTTCGACAACCGGGCGCTGAGCGAATTCCTGGAACGGCTGTTTACCTCGCGGGGAAGATCGAACGACTTCCGCGACCTTCGTCGCCGCCTCTTCCTAGTGGCCACCGATCTCGACTCCGGAGCTTCAGTGGCGTTCGGATCGCGCGGCCAAGACAAGGTGCCGATCTCCAAGGCGGTTCAGGCAAGCGCAGCGCTGCCGGGTCTCTTCCCCCCGGTGGAGATCGATGGCCATTGGTATGTCGATGGCGCGCTGAGGAAAACCATGCACGCGTCGATCGCGCTCAAGGAAGGCGCCCGGCTGGTTTTGTGCGTGAATCCGCTTGTGCCATTCGATGCGGAACTCGCCGCCAAGGCCAGTCATGGCCGGCGTCAGAAGCTGGTGGATGGCGGGCTGCCCGTGGTGCTGGCGCAGACTTTCCGGTCGATCATCCATTCGCGCATGCAGGTGGGGATCGCCAAGTATGAAATGGAATACAGGGACGCTGACGTGATCCTGTTCGAGCCGAACAGCGACGACACGGAAATGTTCTTCGCCAATATCTTCAGTTATTCCGGACGCAAGCGCCTTTCCGAGCACGCCTACCGGAAGACGCGCGAGGAATTGCTGCATCGTTACGACGAATTGGCGCCCAAACTGGCGCGGCACGGGGTGAGCATTCGGCGCGATGTTCTCCTCGATCCACACCGGACACTGGCGCGCAGGATGGCGCAATTGAAACGCGACCGTGTGCGAGGAATGGGGCGCACGGCACTATCGCTGTCAGACACGCTGGACGATCTGGCACAAGCCCTCAAGCGGCTTGGGGCGCGGACGGCGACCACCGGGGCGAGTCGCCGGAGCGAAAGGACGCCCTAGCATTTCTGCTATTCTCCCCACCGGTGAGGGCGGTGAGGGGGACGTCGAATGGAACGAAAATCCAAGCGCCGGACGCGCGAGCGCATCCTGGAAACTGCTTTGGCGTTGTTCAATGATTTCGGCGAGCCCAACGTCACCACCCAGCTGATCGCCGATGAGATGGGCATCAGCCCCGGCAATCTCTACTACCATTTCCACAGCAAGGACGAGATCATCGAGTCGTTGTTCGCTGATTTCGAGCGCGCCATCGAGCAGACCTTGGCGGCGCCGGCCCGCCGCCGAACCGACGTCGAGGACATCTGGTTGTTCCTCCATCTCGTCTTTGAGGGGATCTGGCGGCACCGCTTTCTCTATCGGGACATTAACGAACTTCTGTCGCGCAACCGGCTGCTGGAAGTGCATTTCCAACGCATTCTCGAACACAAAGTGCGTACGGCGGCGATGATCTGCGAAGGGCTTGTCGCCACCGGCGACATGAAGGCAACCACTGCTGAAATTGATACTCTGGCAATCAACATGAGCGTGGTGGCAACCTATTGGTTGTCGTTCGAATTCGTGCGGGCGCCACGCAAGATCATTGGTGATGCAGCACTGGCGCGTGGCGCTTTTCAGGTCATGTCCCTCGTGGCGCCCTACCTGCAGGGGCGCTCGCGCGCCCTGTTCGAGAAACTGTCACAGGATTACCTGGCAGTAGGATAGCAGGCAGACCGCGCGGGACGGTAAGGGCAACCAAGGAGGAACGTGATGGCAAAGACGTCGTGGAAGAAGTTTCCCTATCCGGCAGCAGGCTATACATATGCAGGGTCGGCGCTGAAAAAGGCTTGGGACAGGCTGCATCGTGGCGACCGCGAGCCGTTTCCTGCCAGCACGGCCGTCCAGGAGGCCTGGCGGCACTACCATGCCGGTGAATTCGAAAAGGCGTACGAAGTGGGGCTGGCGGCTGGGCTGGATGGCTATAACGCCGCCAACAAGGCAGCGATGATCTACGCCAACGGCATCGAGACGGACGAAAAGAAGAAGCTGTCGCTCTTCCAGGACATCGCGGCGCGTTGCGAGGAACTACGGGCGGCGCAGCCGAAGAACACGAACGCGTACTACATTCATGCGTATGCGCTGGGGCGTTATAGTCAGGGCATATCCGTCGTCAAGGCGCTGGCGCAAGGACTCGGCGGCAAGATCAAGATGGCCATCGAAACCGCACTCAAACTCGATGCCAAACATGCCGATGCGCACATCGCCCTTGGCACCTACCATGCGGAGGTGATCGACAAGGTGGGTGCCATGGTCGGCAAGCTGACCTACGGCGCCAGCAAGGACGAGGCAGTCAAGCACTTTCAGACGGCGTTGAAACTGGCTCCAGACTCGGCGATCGCGGCGATCGAGTATGCCAACGGCCTTGTCATGCTGTTCGGCAAGAGCAAGCTGGAGGAGGCAACCAGGCTTTATGAGCAGGCGACCGGCAGCGAGCCCGTGGATGCCATGGAACGGCTGGACGTCGAACTCGCAAAGTCGGAGTTCGCAGACGACTAGCTTCGGGTCAAGTGAATGGCTCTACAGTTCCCGAAAGCGCTTGGGCATGCGCTGCTTGGCCGAAACGCTTCTCGTGCGGCGCGCTACCGGCCGCAATCTGCCAGGCAGTAGAGACATTTCGGCTTCGATCGTCTGCTCAAGCGCCACAGGATCGAGCGGCTGGTTCCAGTCGTGGAGCATCAGGGCCGTCAGCATCCTGTCGAATTCACTCAGAAACAGGGGTGTCAGAGCATCCGGGTCAGGCACGAAATGGCGATCGGTGATCAGCCCGAACTGGACAGTGTTGTTGTAGCTGAGTATCGAAACGCCCATGCCGATGTTGCCCGATTGCGGCACCCAGAACATGATCTGGGTAATCTGGCTGCCGGCCAGATAGAGCGGCTGCCGTGGGCCGGGGACATTGGTCATGACGGCGCTGGCCTTGTTGGCCAGCATGTCGAGGAACTTCTCCTGCACCAGCTTCGGTGCAATTCCCGAGACGGCGAGCAGTGCCAGCGTCAAGGGCGGCTGGTAGGAGTCCTTCATTTCGAGCATTCTTTCGCGTAGCTTGAACAGGCGCGCGAACGGATTACCTTCGTAGACGGGGAGCAGCAGCGTCACCATGCCGAACCGGTTGCCCAGTGTTCCGTTGTCTTCATCCGAGCGGAGATTGACAGGAACCAAGGCACGAATCTGGACGTCGCTGACGTCGTCGCCGCGGCCGATCAAATAACTGCGCAGTGCGCCCGCCACCGCGGTGAGCATGACGTCGTTAACCGAGCAACCCAGCGCCTTGCCCAAGGCCTTGACGTCTTCGAGCGGAATGGGCTCGCACCAGGCCACCTGTTTCCTGGCCCCCGTTCGGCCCTTGAAGCGGGTTGGCGAGTCGGCCGGCATCGCCAGCAGCTTGACGAGTTCCTCGACAAAGCCGACGCCGTCCTTGCCCAGCCGCATGATCTCGTCCGGACGAGCGAGAAGGTTCAGATAACCGGTCCAGAATCGCGCCGTCATGCCGAGCAATGCTGAGCTGGCCCTTGTCATTGGATCCAGTAGCGCCAGCCACGGATCTTTGCTGTGGGCATGCCGAGCGTTCTGCGGTGGCGGTTCGGGCGGTGCGGCATCGGCGGCAAGGTCGGTCATCGAGAGCATGACGCCGACCAGGGCAATGCCATCGGCGATGCAGTGATGGATGCGGACAACAAGGGCTGCTCCACCTTCGTAGTTTTCAATGAAATCGAAACGCCAGAGCGGTTGCGACGGATTCAGCGGTTCCGCAGCAAGTTCGCTGGCGAGGCGTTGAAGCTCCATTTTGCTGCCGGGTGCTGGGAGGGCCCGGCGAATGACGTGGTTGTCGATGTCAAACTCGGGGTCATCCTCCCACCAGGCGCCGAGCGCATCCTGCTGGACGCGCTGACGAAAGCGGCGAAAGCGCATCGCCAGCCTGAACTCGACGGTCCGCTTCAGGCGCTTGAAGTCGACCTGTGACGAGAGGGCGAGAATGCCCACGATCATCATCAGGTTTGATGGCCGATCCATGCGCAGCCATGCTGTGTCGACGGCCGACATCTTCTCGCGTTCACTCATCGCTGCTATCCTTGTTGCGGGCGCTGACGCCAACGCTATCATCCATCGGGGGAACTCCATGAGCACCTTGAAGACCCAATTCGAAGCCGCCGCCGCCGATTCGAAGAAATTATCCGAGCGTCCAGGCAACGATGTTCTCCTCAAACTCTATGCGCTTTACAAGCAGGGCACCGAAGGCGATGTTGCCGGCAAGCGACCCGGTTTCACCGACATGGTTGGCCGCGCCAAGTATGATGCCTGGGCATCGGTCAAGGGCACCGGGATCGAGGCTGCTATGCAGCAGTACATCGAACTGGTGAACTCGCTCAAGGGCTGACACGCGCATTCCATCGCAATCGGTTCACCGACGGAGGACTCCGGTCTGCGGGCCGAAATTCTCGTCGCAGAAGCGATGAATCTCGTGTTCGATCTTCGAGCGCAGCATCATGAGCATCAACCCCAGCTTGGCATGGATCTCGACATGCTTTTTGTGTACGGCGATGGATCCGCAGACGCCGGTTCTCGAAAAATCGATCCGGTCGCCATTCCATTCGTAGTCGATATCGAATTCCTCGGCCATTTCGGCGGCGATGCGTTCGGCCGCCTGTTTGGCCTTCTTCAGCGTCAGGCCGTGATTGCGGCTGATGATGATCTCGCTCATGGCGCTGGCTTGCCTCCTGGTCAGACCTTGCCGTCGCGCAACTCTCGCCGCAGGATCTTGCCGACATTGGTCTTCGGCAGATCCGCGCGGAAGACAACCTGCCTGGGGACCTTGTAGCCTGTCAGCCGGGCCCGGCAATGCTCGATCACCTGCGCTTCAGTCAGCGTGGGGTCCCGCTTGACGACGAAGAGCTTGACGGCCTCTCCGGACTTGACATCCGGCATCCCGACGGCGGCGGATTCCAGAACCCCCGGATGCATCGCCACCACATCTTCGATCTCGTTCGGGTAAACGTTGAATCCAGAGACGAGAATCATGTCCTTCTTGCGGTCGACGATCTTCACGAAGCCATTGGCATCCATCACGGCGATGTCGCCTGTGCGCAGGAAGCCGTCCGGCATGATGACCTTGTCGGTTTCTTCTGTCCGCTGCCAATACCCCCGCATGACCTGAGGACCGCGCACGCAGAGTTCGCCGGCCTGGCCGACCGGCAGGTCGCGGCCTTCGTCGTCGCGGATTCTCACTTCGGTGGACGAGATCGGCAGGCCGATCGAACCGTTGTATTCGGCGAGGTCCAGCGGGTTGATGGTCGCGGCCGGTGATGTCTCGGTGAGTCCGTAGGCCTCGATCAGCGGCACGCCGGTGATCTCCTTCCAGCGCTCTGCCACGGAACGCTGCACTGCCATGCCGCCTCCGAGCGTGATATGCAAGGGTCCGAAGTCGAGCTTGGCAAAGGACGGATGATTGGCCAAGGCATTGAACAGGGTATTGACGCCGGTGATCGCGGTGAACGGGTACTTCGCGAGTTCCTTGATGAAGCCGGGAATATCGCGCGGGTTGGTGATCAGCAGATTGGTGGCGCCGGTCTTGAAGAAGGTGAGGCAGTTCGCGGTGAGAGCGAAGATGTGGTAGAGCGGCAATGCTGTGACGATGACTTCGCGCTCCTTCAGGAACGGCTGGAGCCAGGCATGCGCCTGCTGCAGATTGGCGATGATGTTTCTATGGGTCAGGACTGCCCCTTTCGAAATGCCGGTGGTGCCGCCGGTGTACTGCAGGAAAGCAATGTCGTCGTGGTTGATCTCGACAGGCTTCAGGTCGAGGTGGATTCCTGCCTCCAGGGCGTCGCGCAACTGCCGCGCACCCGGCAGGCTCCATCCCGGAATCATCTTCTTGACCTGCTTGACGACGATATTGACCAGCAGCCGCTTGATGAAATCAAGCATGTCGCCGAGTTGGGTGACGAAGACGTGCTCGATCGGCGTCCGGTCGATGACCTTGTCAAGCACGGCGGCAAAGTTCTCCATGATGACGATCGCCTGCGCGCCGGAATCCTTCAGCTGGTGTTCAAGCTCCCGTTCCGTGTAGAGCGGGTTGCAGTTGACAACGGTATAGCCTGAGCGCAATGCGCCGAACATGCAGACCGGATATTGCAGCGTGTTCGGCATCATCAGGGCGACGCGCGCGCCTTTGGGGAGTTTGAGCTCGGACTGCAGGTAGGCGCCGAACGCTGCGGACAGGCGATCAAGTTCGGCGTAGGTCATCGCCTTGTCCATATTGATGAACGCCACCCGCGATGGATAGGCCCGCACCGTCTGGTCAAACAGGTCGCCAAGCGACCGATAGGCGTCGACCTCGATCTCAGCCGGAATGCCCTGCGGGTACTGCTTCAGCCAGATCTTTTCCATGACACGGTATCCTCCCCAAGAATGTCCCGTTCGGATGCCTGACTTGCGAGATCAGTTTTAGTCATTGTGGGTCAAAACAAACCGGAGGGGAAGGCGGCTATATATTGTTTATAGCCCGTGAGGACGACGAGAGTTGCAGAGCCGCGGACCATTCGTTACAATGCCGAGCTCTTTTGCAGGCGCGTAGCTCAGCTGGTTAGAGCACCACCTTGACATGGTGGGGGTCGTTGGTTCGAGTCCAATCGCGCCTACCAAACACCCGGAACAGGGCCCCTGAGCGATCGGGTGCCCTGTTCGTTTTTCG
>DASRXN010000056.1:0-7889 GCA_035654135.1 Rhodocyclaceae bacterium
AGACGTTATAACTAGCCTGGCCATCTGCCCGCCGCAGTTCCGACCGACCCCAGCCGGTTTCCAGCGCCGCCTGACCGACCAGGAACTCGGCCGGAATGCCGATGCTGGAGCCGGCATCGGCCGCATGCGGCCAAAGCTTGCCGATGAAGTCGCGCGCTGTCGATGGCGCCGTCGTCGCAGGCGGGGTAGCGGCTGACGTGGCGGCCGGTGCCGACGGCACCGATGGCACCGATGGCAGGGGCATTGGTACCGTGTCGGTCGCCGGCAACGGCAAGGATCGGACCGGTGTATCCAGCGTCCGCGGGGTAGCGGGCACCGTCAAGGGCAGGCCATCCTTGAAATTAGGCGGGTCGCCGGATTCGGCGTGCCGCGACAACTGACTTTCGATCAGCTTCGCCAGGCCGGTGCCACCCTTGGCCGCCATCACCTGACCCATTTGCTGGTCCAGCAGGGATTCGTAAAGCCGCGTCTGCTCGCTGTCGAACAGTCCCTCCTTCGGCGTGGCATCGCGCATGGACTTCAGCACCATCTGCAGAAACAGGGCTTCGAACTGCTGTGCCGCCGCTTTCAGAGCCGCCGGATCGTTGGCCTTGGTCTGGCGCTTGAGTGCTGCCAGAGCGCCGGCGTCGAAGATGTTGGGCGTGATATCTGCCGAATTCATGTTGCCGTGGAGGATCACACTGGAGGCGCGCCGGCAATCAACCGAACAGACCGGCAAAATCTGCCCGTCAGATTATTTCAAGCTCCGCCCGCAGGGCCCCCGACGTCTTCATGGCCTGGAGAATGGCGATCAGATCCTGAGGATTGGCGCCAATGGCGTTGAGTGCCTTGACCACATCGGCCAGCCTGGCACTGGCGCGGAGATTCGCCAGCCCGCCGCCCTCCTGCTTGATCTCAATCTGGGCATTGGTCACCGCCGCCGTCTGGCCACCCGAGAATGCACCCGGCTGGCTCACCGCATTCTCGGCCGTGACCGCCACGGAGAGATTGCCGTGCGCGACGGCACAATTCTCGATCGTCACCGCCTGATTCATCACCACCGAGCCGGTTCTGGAGTTCACGATCACCTTGGCGGCCATCTGGGCGGGCGTGACTTCGAGATCACCGATGCGACCGAGGAAGGCAACCCGCTCGTTGGCGTCAAGCGGCGCGCGAACCCGAACCTGACGGCCGTCGATGGCAACGGCAGCGCCTGGCTGGGCGCCGTTGATCGCTGCAACCACCTTTTGCGCCGTACCGAAATCGGTGCTATTCAGCTCGTAGTGCACGAATTCGCCCTGTCCCACCGGGGTCGGCACCTCGCGTTCCACTGTCGCGCCACCGGCGATGCGGCCCACCGAAAGATGGTTGATGGTCACCTTGGAACCGGCACCCGAAGCTCCCGCACCGACGACGACGATGTTGCCCTGGGCCATGGCGTAAATCTGTCCGTCCGCGCCCTTCAACGGCGTCAGAATCAGCGTGCCGCCCCTGAGGGACTTGGCGTTGCCGATCGAAGAGGCCGTGACGTCGATCTGTTGGCCGGCCCGCGCGAAGGGTGGCAGCGTCGCCGTGACCATGACCGCCGCCACGTTCTTCAGTTGCAGGCTGGTGCCCGGCGGCAGGTTGGTACCCATGCTCGACAGCATGTTGACAATGCTTTGCACCGTGAATGGGGTTTGCGTCGTCTGGTCGCCGGAACCATCGAGGCCGACAACGAGTCCATAGCCGACCAGCTGGTTGTTGCGCACGCCGGCGATCGATGCCAGGTCCTTGATGCGCTCGGCACGCGCGGCATCGGCCACCATCAGGGTGGCGAACAGCCACATCACGGTTATCAGGACTTTATGCGTCACGCTCATGGCAATCCCCTCTAGAACGGCAGCACGGTCAGGAAAAAGCGGCTGAGCCAACCCATCACTTGCGCGCTGTCGATGAAACCGTTGGCCTTGAACTCGATTCTGGCATCGGCGACCTGAGTGGACTGCACGGTATTGACGCCGGTAATGGTGTTGGGATTGACGACGCCCGAGAAGCGGATGAATTCCTCGCCCTCTTTCAGCCCCATCTGCTTTTCGCCCGAGACGAGCAGGTTGCCATTCGGATAGACCTCGATCACGGTCACGGTAATGGTGCTGGTGAAGTCATTGGACGAGGTATTCTGGCCCTTGCCGTCGAACTTGTTCGAATCGTTTGCGGTCAGGCCCAATCCCTGCAGGCCCTTGAAGGGCAGCCCGACGACGGTCGGGACGGAAGCATCCACGCTCTGCGTCCGCTCCGTCTTGTTCTCGGAGATCTTTGATGCCTGCGTTTTCTCGACGATGTTGATGGTCAACGTGTCACCGACGAAGCGGGCACGGTGATCCTCGAACAAAGGCCGGCTGGTGGCAACATTGAAGATGGCGCCATTGACGGGCGCGCGTGCCACCTGTGCCTCGGGCCGCACGGTCATGGGCTGATGTACGGCCGTGGAGGGCGTCGTGGTCACACAACCGGCGAGTGCCATAACGGCGATGAGTTTTGCCAGGACTTTTTTCATGATGTCACACATCAGAGCTGGGTCAGGCGGCCGAGCATGTTGTCGGAGGTCTGGATCGCCTTCGAGTTGAGCTCGTAGGCGCGTTGTGTCTGGATCATCGAGACCAGTTCTTCCGCCACGTTCACGTTCGAGGTCTCGACGTAACCCTGGTTGAGCAGCCCGGTGCCGTTGCTGCCGGGCGTGTTCGGTGTCGGCGTTCCGGAAGATGCAGTTTCGACAAACAGGTTTTCGCCAGTGCTTTGCAGGCCGCCCGGATTGACAAAGCTGGCCAGTTGAATGGTGCCGATCTGGGTTGGCGTGGCGTTGCCGGATTGCACCACGGAAACAATGCCGTCCCGGCTGATGGTCATCGAGGTGGCGTTGTTGGGAATGATGATCGCCGGCGACACCGGATAGCCGCTCGATGTCACCACCTGACCCGTGCTGTCTTTTTGAAACGAACCATCGCGAGTGTAGGCCAGCGTGCCATCCGGCATTTGAACCTGAAAAAAACCCTGGCCGTTGATGGCGATATCGAGTGGATTGCTCGTGTTTTGCAGACTGCCTTGTGTGAAGATGTGTTCCGTGGCGATCGGTCGAACGCCGGTACCCAGCATCAGGCCCGAAGGTATCGTGGTCTGCTGCGACGAGGCAGCGCCCGGCTGGCGCAATGTCTGGTAAAGCAGATCCTCGAACACCGCCCGCGAACGCTTGTAGCCGTTGGTGCTTACGTTGGCCAGGTTGTTGGAAATGACATCGAGTTGAGTCTGCTGCGCATCGAGGCCGGTTTTGGCAATCCAGAGGGAGCGGATCATGGTTCAGTCTTCCTGCTTGGCCCTAGCGGGCGGAAATCACCTGAGTCGCCGACTTGTCGTTCTGATCGGCGGTCTGTAACAGCTTCACGTGCGTCTCGAACTGGCGCGCCAGAGAAATCATGGTCACCATCTGCTCGACCGGGTTCACATTGCTGCCTTCGAGGTAGCCGCTGGCAATCTGCGCCTTCTCGTCGACTGGCGCCGGATCGCCCGTACTGACGCGAAACAAGCCATCGCCACCGCGTACCAGAGTCATCTCGTCCGGATTCACCACCTTGATACGGCCAATGTTGTTGACGGTGTTCTGCGCGCCGGTTTCCGGGATCACCGATACCGTGCCGTCATTGGCGATCGATATCTTGACGTCCGGTGGCACGGTGATCGGACCACCGTCGCCTTGCACGGGCGTTCCGTTGCGCGTCTGCAAGACACCATTGACGGAAAGTTCCAGGCTGCCGTTGCGCGTGTAGGCCTCGCTGCCGTCCGGCATGGCCAGCGCGATCCAACCCGGCCCCTGAACCGCGACATCGAGCGAGCGGCCGGTATATTGCATCGGCCCGGACTCGAAGTTGGTATGTGTGCTGGCATCGACGACGAACGCGCGCGTCGCCAGTGGTGCCGGCGCATTGGCCGACTGCACTGGCACGGCGCGCAGACGGTGCTCCTCGGCCCGGTAGCCGGTGGAGGTAACGTTGGCCAGATTGTTCGCGACGGCAGCCTGGCGGCCCATCGTCTGGGCCGCGCCGGTCATTGCGGTATAGATCAGGCGATCCATGTCGGCGTACCGTCAGGGCTGACTTTGGCGATCAGCGCAGGTTGACCAGGGTCTGCAGGACGCTGTCCTGAGTCTTGATGGTTTGCGCATTGGCCTGGTAGGCGCGCTGCTGAGTGATCATGTCGACGAGTTCCTTGGTCAGGTCGGTATTCGATTCCTCGACCGCCGCCGACTGGACAACGCCATTGGCGCCCGTTCCTGGCGCGCCAATGATCGGCGCTCCCGAGGCCGAAGTTTCCTGCCACTGGTTGCCGCCGATCGACTGCAGGCCGTTCGGGTTGTTGAACTTGGCCAGGACGATCTGGCCCATCTTCTTCGATTGGCCATTCGAATAACGCCCCTGGATCACGCCATCCGGGCTGATGGCGATGCCGGCCAGGCGGCCCGAGGCAAAACCGTCCTGCACCATGTTATTGACGCCGAACGGGCTGCCGAACTGGGTCGAGGAAGTAAAGTCGATACCAGCGGTCGGCGCGGTCATGGCCAGAGGAGAGGTGGCCTTGTTGGTTTGCGGCGGTACCTGTGCCGCGAGAATCGTATTCAGATCGAACGAAAGCGATGTCTTTGCCGCAGCAGCGCCGTTCACAGCGACCAACTTGCCATTGGTATCGAACTGGAGACCCATGTTATCGCCGGTCGTGATGTTGGTCGTCGCGCTCGGTGTATGGCCGCCGGCGGTGGTCGGATTGGCGACGCCATCCAGGGCATAACGCACATCCCACTGACTGGCGCCTCCATTCACCGGGGTGGCGGGCGCGCCGGCATAGACGAAATACATCGACAGTACATGGGTGTTGCCCAGGGAATCGTAGACCGTCACCGACGTCGACGAGTTGTAGCTAAGCGGATTGTTGGCGTCGAAGGTCGCCACGGTTGGCGCCGTTTGCCTGGAATCCAGATTCAGTCCGACCGCAATATTGCCGCTTGTTTTTGGCTGGATGTCGGTTGGGTCGATGAAGATGTCGGTCGGTGTGGACTGGACGATCACACCGGACGAGTTGTTGGTATAGCTGGCCGGATAGCCTTGCAGGCGGTAGCCGGCGGCATTGACGACAAAGCCATTCTTGTCGATCTGAAACTGTCCATTGCGTGAGTAGCTGATCGCGCCACTGTTTGAGATGCGGAAGAACCCACCGCCGTTGACGGCCACGTCGAGCGGATTGTTGGTGGCCGTGATGTTGCCCTGCGTGAATTGCTGGGAAACGGCGGCGAGCGCGGCACCGATACCGATCTGGCTGGCGCCGCCACCGGACAGCGACGCCGCATACACGTCGGCAAATTCGCCACGCGACGACTTGAAACCCACCGTGCCGGCGTTGGATACGTTGTTGCCGATGGCGTCGAGCGCCTGGGACGCTACACCGAGACCGCTCAAACCTTGTTGAAAGCTCATTGCTATCTCCTGTTAGAGAATTTCCTTGACGTCGCTCATGCCGAACTTGCCCAGTCCGCTGACGTCAAGTGAGAAGGTCTGTCCGCTGCGCGAAACACCGGAAACCGTGCCCAGTGCAAGCGCCGTGGCGGCGACATCGTTCTGGCCCTGCTTGGCGGTCACGGTGAAGGAATAGCTGCCATCGGCCGCCTGGACGCCGCTGTCGGTCTTGCCGTCCCATGAGAAGCCGTGCACGCCGGCATCGAGCGCGCCAAGGTTCAGCGTGCGTACCGCCAGCCCGTTCGCATCCTTGATGGTCACCGTGGCGCTATCGGCCGAGCCTGAGAGTTCCACCCCACCCAGACCCATGCTCTTGACCAGGCTCATTGTGGAAGCCGGCACCAGCACGCTGCGGCCGACCATCGTCGCTGCCTGCAGCGTTTGGCTGCCCGAGCTGCTGTCGAGCAGTGCCTGCAGCGTCGTATTGAGGCGCTCGATGCCGTCGAGGGTGCTGATTTGTGCCAGTTGCGAAGTCATCTGGGCGTTGTCGAGGGGATTCAGCGGATCCTGGTTCTTCAGTTGCGCCGTGAGCAGCGTCAGAAATTTGCTCTGCGTTTCACTGCTCGTCGACGTCGCCGTGGCCTGCTTCACGTTGAGGGCATCGTAGATTGCCTGCGACGAGCTGGCATTGCTGACTGCGGTGGTAGCCATGGTTGCTCCTGTTTATTGGGCAATGGCCAGGGTCTTGAGCAACAGCGTCTTGGCCGCGCTCATGATCTCGGCGTTGGTCTGATAGGCGCGGGATGCGGAAATCATGTTGGTCATTTCCTCGACCACATTGACGTTCGGCATCTCCACGTAGCCCTGTTCGTTGGCGACCGGACTCTTCGGGTCGTACACCATCCGGCCGGGCGCGGCGCTGTCCACCACGCCGGCGACCCGCACGCCGACACCGCCATCGGTCGTCACCGGCATCGCGCGGAACACGACCTGCTTCGCGCGATAAGGCTTGCCGTCAGCGCTGACCACACTATCGGCGTTGGCCAGGTTGCTGGCCGTCGTGTTCAAGCGCGCCGACTGTGCTGTCAGGGCGGAACCGGCGATGCTGAAGACGTTGAACAAGCTCATGTCACTGTCCCTGGATGGCCGTCTGGAGGCTGCGGAATTGTTGTTGAATAAACGTCAAGGCTGATTCGAGCTGCACTGAGTTTTCGGCGAAGGCGCTGCGCTCGACGTCCATGTTGACGGTATTGCCGTCTACGCTGGCCTGAAACTCCGTTCGATAGAGCACTTGGGCGCCATGCGGCGCATTACTGAAGGCAGCGCCGTCCGGCCCTGCCAGATGACGCGGCGACGTCCGGGCCATAGCGAAGGCACCGCGGCCGGCAATCGCCCCGTCGAGAGCCGACTTGAAGTCGATGTCCCGCGCCTTGTAACTGGGCGTGTCGGCATTGGCGATGTTCGACGCAAGCAGCTCCTGCCGGTACGCCCGCAGATTGGCGGCGGTACGGAGGGTTCCCATCTGTTGATCGATACGGTCGAGCATTGTCGGTCTCAAGTAATTGCTGCGCCATCCGTTATGCAGCAACCGTGCCAACCGCCATGGCATCCATAATGGCAGCACTTCGCGGCCGAGCATGGGGCGGTTGGCCTCTCTGTTCGCGGTAATTGCCGGCAAACGACGACTGGCGCGGCAATTCTTGCCGCCGGCCCGCCTGTTCCACTCCGACCGCCCTTGCCACACCCCCGACAGCATGGTTGAATCCGGCCATGAAACCGCTACGCCACGCGATCGCCCTCCTACTTGCCGTGCTGGTGACAACGGCAATGGCCCGGCAGGATCCGGTGCCGGTCGGAAAAGCCGTAGAGGCGTTCCTGCAGGGCCAGACCGGTGGACTGCCCGGGCAGGTCAGCTTCACCATCGGCAGCCTTGATCCCGGCAATCAACTCGCCCCGTGCGACGCCTTCGAGGTCAGTCTGCCACCCGGGGCCCGCGCCTGGGGCCGCACCAACGTGGCGGTACGCTGCCAGACGGAGCGTGGCTGGAGCATCTTCCTGCCCGTCCATATTCGTGTCGTTACCGACTATCTCGTCACCGCCCTGCCGCTGGCCCAGGGGCAGACCGTCATCATCGCCGACCTGGCACGCCAGCGGGGCGATCTGTCCGATCTGCCGTCCGGAGTCCTCACCGACGAGCGCCAGGCCGTCGGCCGCATTTCCAAGCTGTCCATCCCTGCCGGTCGCCCGCTGCGGGCCGACATGCTCCAGCAACCGGTGGTCGTCCAGCAAAACCAGACTGTCAAGGTCATGTCGTTGGGACCTGGTTTTCAGGTTGCCAACGAAGGTCGGGCGTTGAATAACGGTATCGAGGGCCAGGTTGTCCAAGTTCGCCTCCACAATGGCCAGGTCGTCAGCGGCATTGCCCGCACC
>DASRXN010000057.1:0-8607 GCA_035654135.1 Rhodocyclaceae bacterium
AGCGCTGGCGGATACTCAGATCAATGGCATCACCGCCAGCGTAACGGCTACTGAGTCCGTGGCTGGAAGTACAGCCACCACATCCGACAGCGTCGAGGTTGATCACATGGCAGGGTCGGGTGGTGATGATTGGCAGTCAGGCACGAGCTGGAATGACTCGTTGGTTGGCGGGGCCGGAAACGACGTCCTGATCGGCGGGCAGGGTAACGACATACTCGATGGTGGCGCCGGAGCGGACGTTCTGCGGTGGCGCCTTGGCGAAACGGGTACCGATAACGTACTCAACTTTGGTTCGGCCGCCGGCACCGACACGCTTGATCTGCGAGACCTGTTGGTGGGGGAAACGCATGGTAGTACTGATCCGGGCAATCTCGCCAGCTACCTGCACTTCACCACAGACGGCACCAATACGACCGTGAGCGTGAATGCCGACGCAGTGAGTGGTATCGAACAAACCATCGTCCTCCAGGGCGTCAATCTGGTCGGATCGTTTACCACCGATCAGCAAATCATCCAGGACCTGCTGACAAAGGGTAAGCTGGTGACCGACTAACAATACGAACAAAAGTCAGGCGTGGCGACACGCCGCGACTCGCACGGCTTGGGCCCGCTTCGGCGGGCTCCTTTGTTTTCAGGCGTCCCGGATCGCCGGACCGGTGGCGCCATCGAAGCCAACCGTTGCCAGCGCTTGCAGTTCCGCCAAGCTAACCACGCCCTCGGCGATTACCGTCAAGCCGATGCCGTGGGCGATGCCGGACAGGCCCTTGAGGAAAGTTTGATTGCCGGTGTTGTTGTCCAGGCCACGAATGAAGCAGGCATCGACCTTGAGGTAGTCAAGGCCAAGACTGTGGAGCAGTCCGATCTGGCTGAACTGGCGGCCGAAGTGCTCGATGCCGATACGGCAGCCGGTACCCTTGAGGGTGCCGACCAGACTGCGGAAGGCATCGAAATGATGGAGGACACCGATTTCGGAGACTTCCAGCCACAGCCGCGCGGCCGCCTCTGGCTGCTGTTGCAGCCGGCCGATCAGCTGTCGACGGAAAGCCTCGTTCTGGATCGAGCTGGCGGAAAGGTTGATCGCCAGCCCGGACATGCCGATATCGCCATCCAGTTGTTCGAGACCGAGTGCTATCGCCGCCAGGTCAAGCTGCGACGTCAGCTTCAGCCGCTCGGCCATGGGCAGGAAGCGGCCGGCCGGCAGCCATTCGCCGTGCTCGTCGAGCATGAGTCGCAGCGGACATTCGCGATGGATGACGCGGCCGGCCAGGTCCGTCACAGGGAAGGAAATCAGGCGCACCCAGCGTCGATCAAGGGCGTGGCGAATCATCTTTGCCCATTCATCGCCGGTTTTGGGCGCCTCCTCGTCGGCAATGAAGCGGGCTTCCTGAACGGTATTGTCGCCGGCGGTCTCGGCTGCAGCCAGTGCAGTGTCGATCTGTGCCATCACCGCACCGGCCTCCAGGCCGTGCGGGTAGCGACCGACGCCTATTGACGCCGTCGGGCCCTCGCCGACGAACGGCTCGCATTCGTTGATCAATACCTCCAGCAAAATCTCGGCGGTACGACGAGGTTCGTTCATGTCCGGCAGAAGCAGGGCGTAATCTGCACCGTTAAGGCGCGCACCAACGCCCTCGGCATGCTGGGCGGCAAGTGCGCTGACCGCTGCGCCGACGCGCTTCAACAAGTCGTCCGTAGCTTCCCGCCCGACGCGATGATTTATTTCCGCAAGATTGGCGACCCGAATCAACATCAGGCTGCCGCCCTGCGACTCGTCGTCCGTCAGGTTGGCCCGCAGTCGGGCCAGGAAGTGGCTGCGATTAGCGAGGCCCGTCAATGGGTCACAATTGGCTTCGCGGCGAACCGTCTCCAGTCGTGCGGCTTCTTCCTCGAACATGGTTTTGAGGCGCCCGACTGCTGTATTCATCGCCGCCGCCAACTGGCGCAGTTCGGGCACCTTGGGCTCGGCGATGGTGACGAAGCGCCGTTCGGTGATCGCCTGGGCTTGGTCGATAACGGCGCCGAGCGGCCTGCGTAGCCGGCGCAAGACCAGAGAACCGAGATAGCCGCCCACCAGTCCGGCGGCAGCAAGTGCAGCGACCATTTCCCAGACGCTTTTCCACAATGCCTGATAAGCGAAGCGGCTGTGGCTGACCAATTCGATGCTGCCGAACTGTTTCCAGCCATTGCTGATTTGCGCGCGTCCCGGGCTGGCGATGATCGGCAGCGCATGAGCGAACCATGCTGGCACATCATATTGGCCGGCCGGTGCCATGCGTTCGACCATGGTCTTGCCGAAAGGATCGCAGACGCGAATCAGCTCGTAGTGACCGCTGTCGAAAAGTGCCGAGACCGTCAGTTCGACGACAACCGCATCCGGATTTTGCTGGCTCAGGGATAGGGCGAGAGCGGCCGCATTGTCCGCGTTCTTGATGCTTAGCTGTTCCGAAAGGTAGCTGCGGGCGCTCAGCGTGGCGGCCAGCAGGCTGCCCAATAAGGCGAGCAGCGTGCTGACGATGATGGCGAGCCAGAGTTGCCGGTACATGGACATGGTGTGGTTTCCCTTCAAACTCAATCAAAGCCTTCCTGGCGGGCACGCTGCAGCAGGTCCTGCCAACGCGACAAGCGACCGATGCCGCCCGTGCTTTGGGGAGTGTTGCCCGCGGCGCCCTGCCAGATGCCTTGGCTGTTGAAACTGAAAACGGGTGTCAGGTCCGGACGCCGTGAAGCCGGCCGGATCTCGGTGATGAGGTTGTCTAGCACCAGCGGCTCGGCGTCGGGCGAGGCGTACCATGCCAACACCATATGAGCTTGCTGGAGCGTGCTGGACAGGCCGCCGACGCGTGCCTTGACATAGACGAGCCGCAATTGCTCATTGGCGACTCCGGCCTCGATCAGGGTGAAATATTTGGCGATGGTGAAGTCCTCGCAATCACCCCTGCCCTTGGCCAGTGTTTCCATTGGCGTGGCCCAATAGTCACTCTGGCCCCATACCTCTTGATCGTCGGCGAAGTGAATGCGCCGGTTGAAGAATTCGTTGACCCGGCGGAGCTTGTCCTCGGCTCCGGAGACTCTCTTGGCATCGTCAAGCAATCGCTGCCAGTCGCGAAAGTTCGATGTTGTTCCCCCGACGCGCTGCATGGTGGCGAGCAGCCTGTCCATGTCGAGGGCGGCGGCAGAAGTCAGGCCCAACAGCAGGGTGAGAATCGCGCCGACGACAAGCCGTTGTCCGCTACCGAATTGTGAATTTCCTGATCGCCGGTCCGCCAAAATTTCCTTTTTGGAACAAGCAGGTATAATCGCCCGCCACGACAGCGAGGACAAGGGGCATCTCAATGGTTTTTCGGCAAACGACAAGAACTATCCTGGTTTTTGGTCTTGGCCTGACGGGGTTGTCTTCGACGGCAGTGTTGGCACAGCAGGATACCCTCAAATCGGCTGCGCAGAAGGCTGTGCTGAGCAATCCCGAGGTCTTGCAAAAGTGGCATGCATATCAGGCGGCGGTAAACGAGAAGGACGTCGCGTTCGGAGGTTATCTGCCCCGCGTGGATCTGGCCGCCGGGATCGGCCGCGAACAACGTGACGATCCCCTTCTGCGTGCGAACTACAGCCGCCACTCGACGACGCTGACGCTGACGCAAATGCTATACGATGGCTTTGCGACGCGTAACGAAGTCAAGCGGCTCGACCACGCCCGGCAGGTCAGGTTTTTTGAACTCCTCGACGCTTCCGAGACGGCTGCGCTCGAAGCGTCGCGTGCCTACTTGGACGTGCTGCGCTACCGCAAGCTCGTGGAGCTTGCCGAAGAGAACTACGTTCGGCACCGGGCCGTTTTTGAGCAGATCCAGAAGAAGGCTCAGGCCGGTGTCGCCCGCAAAGTCGACCTGGAGCAGGCCTCGGGCCGCCTGGCGCTCGCCGAAGCGAACTTGCTGACGGAAACCGCCAACCTGCACGATGTCAGCGCCCGCTACCAGCGGCTGGTCGGCGAAATGCCACACAAGGACATGGCTACGCCGCCTGCGTTGGCCAAGGACCTGCCGGCCGATGTGGTGAAGGTCTTTCAGTCTGCCCAGACTCGCAATCCCGCCATTCAGGCCGCGATCGAGAATCTTCGTTCGTCTGATGCGAGTGCCGACGTGCGCAAGGCGGCCTACCAGCCTCGCGTCGACCTTCGGCTGAGGAACGAGCGCGGTAGTGACCTCAATGGCTATCTGGGTGCCACCGACAACCGGACGGCGGAAGTCGTCATGACGTGGAACCTGTTCAATGGCCTGTCCGACCGGGCGCGTTCCCGCCAATACGCCGACCAGATCAACGTCGCCAAGGATCTGCGAGACAAGACCTGCCGCGACGTTCGCCAGACGGTCGCCATCGCCTACAACGACACCCGCAAGCTGGTCGAGCAATTGACCTACCTCGATCAGCACCAGCTTTCGACCGAAAAGGCTCGCGATGCCTACCGCAAGCAGTTCGACATAGGCCAGCGGACCTTGCTGGACCTGCTGGATACCGAGAATGAGCTTTTCCAGGCCAAGCGTGCCTATGCGAATGCCGAGTACGATCTCCTGATCGCCCAGGCCCGAACCCAGGCAGGGTTTGGCAACCTGCTGCAAACTTTGGACTTGACGCGGGTGGCCAAGGACGAAGCACCGGATTTGGCCGACTGGAAGGTCGAAGGGGATGCTGCCGAGCATTGCCCGCCGGAAGGCCCTACGCTTTACAACGTCGACAAGTCTGCCCTCAATGCGCGGGCAGCCGAGTTTCTGCGTGAGTCCGCCCCGCAACCGGTGGCTGAGGCATCAACTACCCCCGGTACGGAACGCGAACTGGCTGAGGCGCTCAAGGCGTGGGCCCAAGCCTGGATGACGCGCGACGTGCCGCGCTATCTCGGCTTTTATTCTCCGACCTTCGTGCCATCCCAAGGGCGCAGTCTTGCCACATGGACGGCCGATCGCAAGCGGATTATCGGCTCCACCAGGATGGTGAAACTCGACCTTTCCGGCATCAAGGTGAGCATGAAGGATCCGAGCGATGCGACGACAACCTTTGTGCAAGCCTACCAGTCGCCGGTCTTCCGCGATGTCGTCACCAAGGCGATGGACTGGCGCAAGGTGGACGGCAAGTGGCTTATCGAGCGCGAATCGCCTAACCAGGCTATGCGGGCAATATCGACAGCCGGCGAATAAAAAACGGCGCCCACGGGCGCCGTTTTCGTTGCGGGTCGAGCGGCTACGCCATTGCTTCGTAGAGCGGCAAGGTCAGGAACTCCGGGTAACTGTCGGCGAGCGACATGCGTTCGAAAATGCCTGCTGCCTGGTCATAGGTCGCGGTAGCCTCGCCGGACTTGCTGACTTCGGCTTTCACCTTCGCCAGTTCCTCGGGGATCAGTGCTTTGACCATTTCGGCGGTCACTTTGCGACCGTCGTCGAGCTTGCCCTTCGGGCTCACGACCCATTGCCAGACCTGCGAACGGCTGATCTCGGCGGTGGCGGCGTCCTCCATCAAGTTGTGGATGGGCACGCAACCGTTGCCCGCCAGCCATGAACCGAGATAGTGGATGCCGACGTTGATGTTATTGCGCAGGCCCACCTCGGTGATCGGCTGTTCGGGCTGGAAGTTCAGCCAGTCCTTCGGCCCGAAATTATCGGTACGCTGCTTGTCCCACTGATTGGGACGATCTCCTAACACCTTGATGAATTCCTCCATGGCGATGCCGACCAAGCCCGGATGCGCTACCCATCCACCGTCGAAACCATCGTTGGCATCACGCGTCTTGTCGTGGCGGATGCCGGCCAGCGCCTTCTCATTGGCGACTGGGTCGCTCTTGATCGGGATCAGCGCGCTCATGCCACCGATCGCCGGCGCGCCGCGCTTGTGGCAGGCCTTCACCAGCGCCAGCGCATAGGCGCGCATGAACGGTACTTCCATCGTGATGGCGCTGCGGTTGGCGAGGCAGAAATCCTTGTTGCGCTTGAACTTCTTGATGGCCGAGAAGATGTAGTCCCAGCGGCCGGCATTGAGTCCGGCGCTGTGGTCGCGTAATTCGTAGAGAATTTCCTCCAGTTCGAAGGTGGCGAGGATGGTTTCGATCAGCACCGTCGCCTTGATCGTTCCGCGCGGAATGCCCAACTCGTCCTGCGCCATGCAGAAGATGTCGTTCCACAAGCGCGCTTCCAGATGCGACTCCATCTTCGGCAGGTAGTAGAAGGGCCCGGCGCCACGGGCGATCTGCTCCTTGGCGTTATGGAAGAACACCAGGGCGAAATCGAACAGCCCGCCGGAGACTCGCTGGCCGTCGACCAGCACATGCTTTTCGTCGAGATGCCAGCCGCGCGGGCGGATTTGCAGGGTCGCGATCTTGTCGTTGAGTTTGTATTCCTTGCCGGCCTCGTTGGTGAAAGTCAGTCGTCGCCGGACGGCGTCGAAAAGATTCACCTGGCCCTGGATCTGGTTGAACCAGTTCGGGCTGTTGGAATCCTCGAAGTCGGTCATGTAGGAGTCGGCGCCCGAGTTGTAGGCATTGATAATCATCTTGCGCTCGACCGGCCCGGTAATCTCGACGCGACGACATTCCAGGGCCTTTGGCACTGGCGCGACCTTCCAGTCGCCTTCGCGGATGTGCTGCGTTTCCGGCAAAAAGTCCGGCATTTCGCCGGCATCGATGCGAGCCTGACGCTCGATGCGCTCTTTCAGCAGTTCCCGGCGACGGGGTTCAAAAGCGCGATGCAGTTTCGCGACTAGAGCCAGTGCGTCATGGGAGAGGATCTCGTCGAACCGGGGATGAATCGGGGCGTTGACTTGCACGCCGGCAGGCAGGTTGAGTTTCATGGGTCTCTCCATTCAGTCTTATAGATGACCTCAGTGTATTAGACACCGAGCTGAGAGATAAGACACAATATCGACAAATGATTCGATATAAAAAGTAATAGATGAGCAAGCTGAAGGAACTGGAAGCGTTCGTCCTGGTGGCGACCAAGGGTAGTCTCACGGCCGCCGCGGCGGTCGAGGGTGTGACACCCGCAATCATGGGGCGACGCCTGGACGCGCTGGAAGACAGGCTCGACGTGCGCTTGGTGGTGAGAACCACGCGCAAGCTGACCCTGACACAGGAAGGCGAAGCGTTTCTCGAAGATTGCCAGCGCATCCTGACCGACCTTGCCAATGCCGAGACTGCGGTGACAATCGGCAGCGCCCGGGCGAGCGGCCATCTGAAAGTGACAGCTCCCGCGGGTTTTGGTCGCAAGCATGTGGCTCCGCTGCTGCTCGAATTCCTGCGCGAACATACCGAAGTGACCGCCAGCCTCGATTTGTCGGATCGCACCGTCGATCTGGTTAACGAAGGCATTGACTGTGCCGTGCGGCTGGGCGGCCTGGTGGACTCCAGTCTTGTTGCCGTGCGCTTGGGCGAAATGCGGCGCGTGGTGGTCGGCAGCCCTGTCTACTTCAAGCAACATGGTGTCCCACGTACGCTCGATCAGTTGCATGGGCATCATTGCCTGTCGCTTTCGACCCAGCCGGGCTGGGATTTCCGTGATCCGGCGCGGCCCGAGCGGACCCTGTTGTTCAAGCCGCCCGGCCGTTTCGTCTGCAACGATGGCGCTGTACTGCACGAGTGGGCACTTGCGGGCATGGGCCTGGCCTGGCGGTCGATCTGGGAAGTCGGCGAGGACTTGCGCTGGGGACGACTGATTCCGGTACTCGACGATTGCGCCGCGCCTCCCGTTGGCATCCACGCCGTATTTCCCCAGCGTCGGCACTTGCCGCTGCGTGTGCGACTCTTCATCGCCATGCTGCAAGACAGCTACGGCCGGCCGGATTATTGGGACAAGGCGGAGTGACCGCCTGATGGTAGTAGTGGCAGTCCTGAACGAGTAGGGTTTACCCTCCCCGGGCCCAAGTCAGATTTGATCTAACATAAAAACGTTACATGACTCTCTGCGTGTCGATCGGGCCAAGAGGATTGCCCCGCCAATGAAGAGATGATCAATCGTAATGCGAAGGCCCGAGTGATTCTTGCGGAATAAGCAAGGGCGCTTGAGGTGCGAACCAGCACCGTAATACACCAACAGGAGGAGTCAAGCATGGATACCAAAGTCACTTCCACACAGGCAGATGTTCCCACGCAGGTTTCACGCCGTAAATTTCTGGCCAAAGCTGCAATTGGGGCGACGGGTGCCGCAATTACCGGATTTCCGATGATCGCGGTTGCCCAATCGCCGATCAGCATGCGCTGGCAAAGCACCTGGCCGACCAAGGATATTTTCCACGAATATGCACTGGACTTCGCCAAGAAGGTCAACGATATGACTGGCGGCCGGTTGAAGATCGAGGTACTGCCGGCGGGCGCCGTCGTCAAGGCGTTCGATCTGCTGGATGCAGTGGCCAAGGGCACTCTCGACGGGGGCCATGGGGTGGTGGCTTACTGGTACGGCAAGAATTCCGCGGTCGCGCTGTGGGGTTCGGGACCGGCCTATGGCATGGATGCCAACATGGTACTCGCCTGGCATTACTATGGTGGTGGCCAGCAACTGCTTGAGGATATCTACAAGAGCCTCAACCTCGATGTGGTTTCATTCCTCTATGGACCGATGCCGACCCAACCGCTCGGTT
>DASRXN010000058.1:0-2638 GCA_035654135.1 Rhodocyclaceae bacterium
GCCGCAGCATGAAGCGGTGATGACCGGTCAACCGGCCATGCAGCGCATCGTAGAGCGCTTTGGGTGAGGCTTTTATCCGCCGGTCAGCCAACTTTGCCAGCTTTTGCGGATTGCGCACGCCCGCAATCATCGCCTCGATCATCCGCCGCCCGGATAGCCCCATGATGTCGCTGATCACCGAATCGAGCTTGATGTTGGCTTCTTCGAGCGTCTTCTGGATCCGCTGTATATGCCTCGTCTGCTCGCGGACCAGTTGCTTGCGCGCCCGCATCAGCGAGCGCAGCTCCTGGATTTTCTCTTCCGGAACGAAGCTCGCCTTGATCAAGCCAAAGGCTGCCAAATCGGCGATCCACATGGCGTCATTCACGTCCGTCTTGCGGCCAGGAACGTTCTTGATGTGCGCCGCATTGGCCAAAATCAGCTCGAACTTGCCATCGCTTAAGATGTTCCACACAGGCTTCCAATAAACGCCGGTAGCCTCCATCGCCACATGCGTGCATCCGCTTTGCGTCAACCAAGACAGCAAGGCCTCCAGGCCAGCTGTGGTTGTCTCGAAGGTCCGGCATTCCCGCGAAGCCTTCCCGCCAGCAACAATGCGCACACAGCAAACGACCGCCTCCTTGTGAACATCGAGGCCGGCGACACGCTCATGCATGACTTCCATTTACGTTCTCCCTCAGCTGCCGCCAGCGTGGGGATCTCATCGAAAAGAACTCTAAAGAACGTGCTCCAGGAGCATTCCTGCCCCGTGGCTCCAGTGGGGGTGGTCGAGGCGCCCCGGGTCCAACTAACTAACGGGCTCGTCCGCACCATAGACAAACCGACCTCGCTGCCGACGGCGTCGCCAGAATATCCGAGCGGCGACGCCAAAAGGTTTCATCCAGGGCGGGTCGGCTGCAAGGCCGGTGGGGAACTAACTGCAAGCTAATAGCTCTCGCAGCAGCTTTAAAGAGAAACTAACCCGGCCGCAACGCGGCCGGGTGGCCGGAGCAGGCGCGGGCAGCGATTTCCTGCACCCATCACACGGCCTGCGCGAGCGGTTGTAGTTCAGCACGGAAGCCAAGCTTGGCAAGTTGAGCAACCAAGCGATTTGCTTTGATTGCGGCTGGGCGGCGGTCGAAATGGCTGGCCCCGAGGTCGTTGTGTTCGACGCCATTTTTCAGCATGTGGTAAATCGCCGTGAGCATTGAGGCGGCCACCGCACAGATCGCTTTCTTGGGGCCGCGCCGACTTTTCAGCCGGTTGAATTGCGCCTTGTAGTAGCTGTCCTTCTTCTTGACGGCGGCCCAGGCGCATTGGACGAGCAGCGTCTTGAGCCAGGGGGCGCCCTTGCGCAGCCGCGACGATTTGCGTTTGCCCGCACTTTCGTTCTGGCCCGGAGATAGGCCCGCCCAGGAAACAAGATGCCCATCGCTTGCAAATCGGCTCATATCGGTTCCGATCTCGGCAAGGATCGAGGTCGCCGCCAAGCTCGCTATGCCAGGGATGCCATCCAAAAGCGCGGTCAAATCGCGAAAGGAGCCGTGACCTGCGGCCGCCTCCTCGTCAATCCTGGCGATTGCCGCATCCACCTGGGCATCGATCTGCGCGATGGAAGAGCCCAAAGCGTCGTATTGACCGAGGTGAAGCTGCAGCATGAAGCGGTGATGATCCGTCAACCGGCCATGCAGCGCGTCGTAGAGCGCTTTGGGCGAGGCCTTGATCCGCCGGTCAGCCAATTGCGCCAGCTTTTGTGGACTGCGCACGCCCGCAACCATCGCCTCGATCATCCGCCGCCCGGATAGCCCCATGATGTCGCTGATCACCGAATCGAGCTTGATGTTGGCTTCTTCGAGCGTCTTCTGGATCCGCTGTATATGCCTCGTCTGCTCGCGGATCAGTTGCTTGCGCGCCCGCGTCAGCGAGCGCAGGTCCTGGATCGCTTCTTCCGGAACAAAGCTTGCCTTGATCAAGCCAAAGGCCGCCAGATCGGCGATCCATGTAGCGTCGTTGACATCTGTTTTGCGGCCCGGCACGTTCTTGATATGCGCCGCATTGGCCAAAATCAGCTCGAACTCGCCATCGCTCAGGATGTTCCAGACGGGCTTCCAATAAACGCCCGTAGCCTCCATCGCCACGTGCGTACATTCGCTCTGCCTCAACCAAGCCAGCAAACTCTCAAGACCAGTTGTGGTCGTCTCGAAGCTCCGGCATTCCCGCGAAACCTTCCCGCCAACAACAATGCGCACACAGCAAACGACCGTCTCCTTGTGAACATCGAGCCCGGCGACACGCTCATGCATAACTTCCATTATGTTCTCCCTCGCCTGCCGCCAGCCTGGGACCTCATCGAAAGGAACTCTAAAGAACGTGCTGCAGGAGCATTCCTGCTCCTTGGCTCCATTGGGGGTGATCGAGGCGCCCCGGACCCAACTAGAAAACGGGCTTATGCGCACCATAGAAGAAACGGCCTCTTTGCTGGCGGCAAGGCGTGTATAGGCCATTCACGGCGCCCTGGACAGTTTCATCCATGGGGGCCGGCCGCCCCGGCCGGTGCGGAACTAGAAAGCTGGGCTCAAAGAGCAATTGCCCAATAATCAAGGCATTTTCAAGAATTCTTCAAACCCGGTTCAAGGACTCCACGCCTGTGAGGGTCCAT
>DASRXN010000059.1:0-8660 GCA_035654135.1 Rhodocyclaceae bacterium
TACTCGATGGCGGCGGAAGCCGGTGCCGAGCTGACCATGATGGAAAACCGTTTCGTGCCCGCCCGCTTCAAGGACGGTTACGGCCCGGTCGGCGCCTGGTTCCTGCTGTTCAAGGCGCGTGCCGCCAACGCCTACGGCGAAGACTACATGACCAAGAACAAGGAAATGCTGAACGACTACCCGCCCTACGGGCAGGCCGCCGTTCCCGCTTCCTGCCTGCGCAACCACCTGATGCTCAAGGAGATGAAGGAAGGTCGCGGCCCGATCTGGATGGACACCGTCACCGCGCTGGCGAAGCTGCGCGAGACCCTGTCGCCGAAGGAAGTGAAGCACCTCGAAGCCGAGGCTTGGGAAGACTTCCTCGACATGTGTATCGGCCAGTGCGGCGTCTGGGTCGGCGAGAACATCGAGCCCGAGAAGAAGATGTCCGAGCTGATGCCGACCGAGCCCTACCTGCTCGGCTCGCACTCCGGCTGCTGCGGCATCTGGGTGTCCGGCCCGACCGATCTTGGTGCTCCCACCGACGAGGCCATGCCTGGCGTGCCTGGCCATCTGCCGAAGGGCTGGAACTGGGGCTACCGTTCCATGACCACGGTCAAGGGCCTGTTCACCGCCGGTGACGGCGTGGGCGCTTCCGGTCACAAGTTTTCGTCCGGTTCGCACGCCGAAGGTCGCATGGCCGCCAAGGCGATGGTCAAGTACTGCGTCGATAACGCGAATATCACCCCTGAGCTCGACGAGACCGCCGAACAGATCGCCGAAGCGATCTGGAAGCCGGCCCGCAACTTCCTCGAGTTCAAGAATTACACGACCGCGATCGACGTCAACCCCAACTACATCACGCCCAAGATGCTGCAGTTCCGTCTGCAGAAGATCATGGACGAGTATGTTGCCGGTGTTGCCACTTACTACAACACCAACGACAAGATGCTGGCGGTTGCCGAAGAGAAGCTCGAGATGCTGAAGGAAGACTCGCAGAAGATGCGTGCCAAGGATCTGCACGAACTGCTGCGCGCCTGGGAAAACTACCATCGCATACTCACGGCCGAAGCCCACATGAAGCACATCCAGTTCCGCGAGGAGAGCCGTTACCCCGGCTTCTACTATCGCACCGACAAGAACTTCGTCGATGAGAAGAACTGGCACTGCTTCGTGAACTCGATCTACGACAAGAAGTCCAAGAAGTGGACCTGCTTCAAGCGCGCCCACGTCGATCTGGTCGACAAGTCGAAGCTGTTCAAGGCCGCTGCGCCGCACTAAGCCGCAGTCAGCCGTACTACCCGACCGGGCGTCGTAAGACGCCCGGTTTTTTCTTTTGATGGCGGAAAAGCCTTGTTTGCAAAGAGGCCACCTTCTGTGGCACCTTCGCCAACCAGGTTCGATCGATGAGGTAGCCCATGTCCAAGCCAGAGATTCCCTTTCCGCAAAGCCCGGTCATGCCGACCATGGTCGACGGCGGCCACAAGATCCAGTTTTCCTGTCACAAGGGCATCGGCTGCTGGAATGCCTGCTGCGCCAATATCGACATCTCCCTCACTCCATACGACGTCATCCGCCTCAAGAAGCGGCTGGGGATTACTTCGACGCAGTTCCTGCAGGACTACACCGTGCCCTATGAGATGGAAAAGGACGGCATCGCCGGCGTCAAGTTCCGGCCGGTCGACGGCGGCACTGCCTGCCGTTTCATGCAGGACGAGGGCTGTGCTGCTTATGAAGATCGCCCCACTGCCTGCCGCTACTATCCGGTGGCACTGCTATCGATGCGCAAGCAGGACGAATTTACGGACACCCAGTCCTATGCGCTCGTGAAGGAAGACCATTGCAAGGGCCATGACGTGGCGCGCAGCCTGACTATCGACGAATACCGCAAGGAACAGGGCGTCGACGAGTACGACGAGCTGGCCCGTGGCTGGCGCCAGCTGGTGCTGAAGAAGAAATCCGCTGGTCCGGCGATCGGCGCGCCGTCGCTGAAGAGCCGGCAGCTGTTTTTCATGGCGTGCTATGACGTCGATACCTTCCGCGAGTTCGTCAAAAGCAATGCCTTCGGCAAACTGTTCAAGCTGGGCGAGGACGAAAAAGTCATGCTGATGGCGGACGACGTCGAGCTGATGCTGTTCGCCTTCCGCTTCCTCAAGCAGGTGTTGTTCGGCGAGAAGAGCATCGATCTCGACGAAGCAGCGGTCAAGGAGCGTCTGGAAAACTGGCGCGAGCGGCAGCAGGAGATCGAGCGCGAAGCGGCCGAGCGACGGGCCCTGGAGGAGGAGAGCATGTACGAAGCCACCGACGAGGAAGTCGAAGCTGGCGCAACAGCCGGCGGTTCCTGCCGCACGAACTGAACGATGGATCTGCTGTCGCCCCAGCTTGCCACTGTTGCCGGCGAGCCGTACTACCAGCCGGTGGGGGACGAGGTCGGCCTGTTCGAGGCCGCCTATCGCCAGCGGCTGCCGGTGCTGTTGAAGGGGCCGACCGGCTGCGGCAAGACGCGCTTCGTCGAATTCATGGCCTGGCGCCTCAAGCGGCCGTTGGTCACGGTGGCCTGCCATGACGACCTGACCACCGCCGATCTCGTCGGCCGCTATCTGATCGTCGGCGAGCAGACCGTCTGGATGGATGGCCCGCTGACGGCCGCAGTCCGGGCCGGCGCCATCTGCTATCTCGACGAGGTCGTCGAGGCGCGCAAGGACACCACCGTAATCATTCATCCGCTGACCGACAGCCGGCGCGTACTGGCCGTGGACAAGCGGGGCGAGCTGGTGCCGGCGCCTGACAACTTCATGCTGGTCATTTCCTATAACCCGGGCTACCAGAGCGTGCTCAAGGAGATCAAACCGAGCACGCGCCAGCGTTTCATCGCGCTGGACTTCGATTACCCCGCCGCCGATCTTGAAAGCCGCATTGTCGCGGCCGAGGGCGGGGTCGACGAGGCGCTCGCCCGCAAGCTGGTCAAGCTCGGCGAACTGACGCGCAATCTCAAGGGCCAGGGCCTCGACGAGGGGGCCAGCACGCGCCTGCTGGTGCATGCCGCCCAGATAGTCAGTGCCGGCAGGACGCCGATCGAGGCGGCCACTGCGGCCGTGGCGCGAGCGCTGACCGACGACCCGGACATGACCGAAACCCTTGACGATCTTGTCCGGGCCGTCTTCTAGAAAACTGTTCGAACACGAGCTGGAAGAGCGGCTCGATGCGGTGCTGTTCGCTTCGCCATCACACCGTTCGGTAACGCGCCTGGCCGCAGCCCTGGAATTGCTGACCCGCGCCCAGCAGGAGCAGGTGCTGCGTTGGGCCGCGGTGGCCGCCAAAACCTACGCTGAAATCGGCCACCTGCTTGCTGCCTTGGCCCCCAAGGCCTTCGAGATGCTCGATGCCGACGGTTTCGATGCCTGGGTGCTGGCGGCACTGGACGCCTACGATCGCCAGGGTCTGCGTCTGGCCATGGATCAGCTGCGCAACCTGGAAGCCTTCTGCGCCGCTCGCGCCGGCACGCCGGTGGCGCGGCTGGCGGAAGTCGAAGGCCGGCTGGCCCGTTTCCTTCAAGGCCTCTCCGGCCGGCCGCTGGCCGTTCGGGCCGGGGCGGTGCCGTGCACCGACACGGAGACTATCTTTCTGCCCGAACTCCTCGCGGCGCATCCGGATGCCAGCGCCAACCGCCAACTCTACAAGGCCATGGCGACCCTGCTCTGGGCTCAGACGCGGTTCGGCACCTTCAAGGTGAATCTTGAAACAGAACTGGCGTCATGGTCCGATCGCGCCCGTGCCCTGGGGTGGCTGTCGCTGCTGGAAGCGGTCAGGCTCGACACCCGCATCGCGCAGGAACTGCCCGGCCTGGCAGCCGAAATGGCCTCGTTGCGCGGGCCGTGGCCAGACGTGCTGGCGCCGGCACTCGATCGTCTTGCCCGGCTCGATGCCACGGTGAGCGACAGCCTGGAACTGCTGTCCAGTTTCATGGCCGGCAGCGGCGTGCCGCCACGACTGACTTTTGTCGGTACGCTCGATCCGGCTGCGGCCTGGCGGGTGCGGGCCGAGCGCATCGAGCGCGAATCCCAGGTCCTGCGCAAGGCCCTTGGGGCGCTCAAGGGCACTAGGGGCAGAAAGACCGGCGGTGAGCCACCGCTCACTTTCACGCCGGGCGACGAAGGCGGGCCGTTGGAGTTCCGCTTGGACGGCGAAGCCGTGGCGCTGCCGCCGGAGGCGATGGCAGCCGCCCAATCCCTGATCCAGGATCTCGGTGCAGTGCCGCCGGAAGCGCTCACTCCGGCCGGGCCCGGGGCATGGCTGCCGACCGACAAGGAAGGAGCGGGGCCGGAACTCGTCGCCGACCGGAAGGCCGATTTTCGCTACGACGAATGGGATTACCACCGCCAAGCCTATCGGCGCGGCTGGTGTCATGTGTATGAGATGCCGGTGCGGGACGGCGATCCGGCATACGTGCGTGAGGTGTGCGGGCGTTACTCGGCGCTGATCCGGCAGATTCGCCGCCGGTTCGAGATCGTGCGCGGCGAAGATCGCATGCTCGGCCGGCAGCCGGAGGGCGAGGAAATCGATCTCGATGCGCTGGTCGAAGCCCTGGCCGATCGTCGCGGCGGCGCCGAACCTTCCGAACGGATGTTTTGCCGGCGTGTGCGCAACGAACGCAGCCTGGCGGCCATGTTCATGGTGGACATGAGCGGCAGTACCAAGGGCTGGATCAACGACGCGGAACGCGAAGCGCTGATCATGCTCTGCGAAGGCATCGAATCACTCGGCGACGCCTACGCGATCTACGGCTTTTCCGGCTGGACCCGGACGCGCTGCGACATCTATCGCATCAAGTCCTTCGGCGAACCCTACGATGAAGCCGTTCGATCACGCATCGCCGGCATCGAGGCCAAGGACTACACGCGCATGGGCGTTGCCATCCGCCATCTCACTAAACTGCTCGCCGCGCAGCCGGTGCGCCACAAACTGCTGGTCACGCTGTCGGACGGCCGGCCGGACGACTTCGGCGACGAGTATCGCGGCAACTACGGCATCGAGGATACCCGCCATGCCTTGCTCGAAGCGCGTGAGCAGGGCATCCGCAGCTACTGCGTGACCATCGACCGCCACGGCGCCGACTACCTCAAGCACATGTACGGACCGGCCGGCTACACGGTGCTCGACGACGTCAAGAAACTGCCCCTGAAACTGGCGGACATCTATCGCCGCCTCACGGCGAACTAGGAAACTCGCTGCGCGGAAAAGTCAGGCGTGGCGGTACGCCACTCCGGCGGCAATCTCCCATACCCGACGCATAGGTATCCATACGGATTTCCTTTGCCCCGTGCTTTCTCTAGTCTGCAATCAAAGCGAGACGAAGCACCGAAACAAGGGAGCAAAAAATGAACGCCTACACCCTGCAAACCGCTACCCCAGCCGAACGCCGCCACCAGATGTGGTTGTACCTCTTCTACCTGTTCGCCACGATCCTGCCAGGCGGCACGCTGCTGATCCTGCTGCGCTGGCTCTGGCTGAGGCAGCATCTCTAGGATCAGGGAGCGGTGTGCCGGGACAGTTCCATGCGCACCAGTTCCGCCAGCGTTTCCGCCCTCATCTTTTCCATTACGCGGCCGCGATGGATATCGACGGTGCGATGGCTGACGCCCAGCGTTCTGGCAATCATCTTGCTGGTCTTGCCCGTGAGCATCAGTTGCATCACTTCCGATTCGCGCGGGGTCAGCAAGGCGAGGCCGCGCTCGAAGCGGTCACCGTTGTCCTGTGTGCAACGCCGCCCCGCCTGTGCTTCGATGCACTGCCTGATGCGCGCCACCAGAACCTCGTTGTCGAATGGCTTTTCCAGAAAATCCCTGGCGCCGGCCTTCATCGCCGTTACTGCGGCGGGCACGTCGGCGGCCCCTGTCAGAAAGATCACCGGAATGTCGATTCGGCGCTCGTTCAGGATCGCTTGTAGCTCCAGGCCGCTCATCTCAGGCATCTTCATGTCGAGCAGCAAGCAGGAAGCCGGCGTCGGCCGGTAGCCGTCGAGGAACTCCCGGCCTGACGCATACGCTTGCACCATCATGCCGCCCAGACCGAGCGCACGCCGCAGCGCATGGCGCATGCCTTCCTCGTCATCGACGATGAAGACGGTGGGCACGAGGCCATGCGGCGGGTTACTGGAATCGGCGCCCTTCATTGCTGGCGATCCTACTCGTTACGGTCCAGCGCCGGAAAAGAAAGCGGCCGGGAAAACCGGCCGCCGTCTTTCCCCGAGCAAGCGCTTCTTATTTGTTGGCGATGTCTTCCAGCTTCGTGGCCTTGATCAACTGGCCGTCGAGGCCGGCCTGCTTGGCCGAGCCGCCGTAGGCGACCGACATCAATTGCGTGTAATAGACGACGGGCATGCTGAACTTGGTGCCCTGCTTCTTGTTGATTTCCGACTGATAGATCTCGACGTTGGCCTGGCAGAGCTGGCACGGCGTGACAATCATGTTGGCGCCATTGTCGTAGGCGGATTCGACGATGTCGCGGATCTGCTTCTGCGACTTTTCCGGTTCCGAGAACGCAAGCGCGCCTCCGCAGCAGGTGACCTTCTGCTCGTATTTCACGGCTTCGGCGCCGACGGTCTCGATCATCTTGTCGAGATACATCGGATTCTCGAAGGATTCGCCGGCGATGCCGAAGGGCCGGTTGGTCTGGCAGCCGACGTAGCCGGCGATCTTGAGGCCTTCGAGCGGCTTGATCACGGGCGCCTTCATGCCTTCGTAGCCGATGTCCTCGATCAGTACCTCGGTCATGTGACGGGCGCGGACGTGAGCGTTGAGGTTGAGACCGGCTTCCTTGAGCGCTTCGTTCGTCTCGGCGAGCAGGCTGCCGTGCTCGTGGAGACGCTCGGCGGTTTCGCGGCTGGACAGCCAGCAGGCCGGGCAGCCGGACACCATGTCCTGGCCGGGCATGTTCTGCGCGGTGAGCGCCAGATTGCGGGCATTGAGCACCAGGCGCGGCAGTTCGCTGCCTTCGGCGTAGCCGATCGAAGCGCCACAGCAATTCCAGTCGGGAATCTCGTTCAGCTGGATGTCCAGCTTGTCGACCATGACTTCAAGCGAAGTCAGGAAGTTCGAAGCCGAGGCACCCTTCTGCGAGGAGCAGCCCGGATAGAACGCGTATTGTTTCTTGGCCATTCGTTTCTATCTCCTGTCAGGCGAGGCTAGGCTAAGCCTCTGCGGCGGTCTTCGATTTCCTGCGCCTTGGCGATCATCTTGTGTATGCCGCTCTTGTCCTTGCAGGTATGGCCGCCGACGATCTCCATGGGATTGAGCCGCTTGGCCTTCATCAGGCCCAAGCCGATGCCCTGCATGGCCATGGCGTTCTTGACGCCTTGGGCAAAGCCATCCTTGAAGTACATGGCCAGCGAGAAGGTAAGTTCGTTGGTGCGGCCATGCTTGACCAGGTTATCCCAGAAAATCTTGGCGATGACCTGGTTAGGCTGGCCCTTGGGCGACAGGCCGAGGCGGTAGGAGTAGTTTGCCAGACCGTGCATGATGTGGGTAATCGGCAGCTTGCGCGGGCAGCGGGCGATGCAGTTGTAGCAGGAGGTGCACATCCACATCGAGTCCGTCTTCAGCACTTCCTCGCGCTTGCCGGCGCGGATCATCATGAAGAGCTTCTGCGGCGAATGCTCCCAGTGGGGGCCGAAGGGGCAGGAGCCGGCGCAGACGCCGCACTGCATGCACATCTTGACCCAGTGGCCGTCTTCCACGCGCTCCTCGACTTCCTTGAGGAAGTTGTTCTTGTAGCGTGCAACGGCCTGGTTGTTCAGATCGCTCATTTGTCTTCCGCTCCTTCTTAGCCGAAGCCCTTCATCGGCGACAGGCCCATCTCGTTGATCTGCTCCACGTACTCATTGATCAGCTTGGCGACGCGGGCGTTGTCGGTAATGGCGACCTCCTGAGTCTGCACCCGTTCCGGCTCGAGACCGAGCTGCTTCAGCGTGTCGCCGATCTTGCTCATGCGGTAATAGGCCATTTCCGAACCTTTGACGAAGTGGCACTGGTAATCGTCGCCCTTCTTGCAGCCCATCATCATTACGCCGTCGTAACCGGCGTTAAGCGCATCGGTGATCCAGATGGTGTTGACCGAGCCGAGGCAGCGCACGGGGATGGCACGCACGTAGGCCGAGTAGGTGATGCGCTGCAGGCCGGCCATGTCGAGCGCCGGGTAGGCGTCGTTCTCACAGGCCAGGATCAGGATGCGCGGCTTTTCCTCATCTTCTTCGGGCACGTTGACCGCCTTGATCTGCATGCCGACGGTGTCGCAGGAGTAGTTCTCGAAGGAAATGACGCGCACCGGGCAGGCGCCCATACAGGTGCCGCAACGGCGGCAGCGCTCCTCGTTGAACAGCGGGAAGCGCTTCTCGTCTTCGTCGATGGCGCCGAACGGGCACTCCACCGTGCAGCGCTTGCACTGGGTGCAGCCTTCGAGGCGGGCTTTCGGGAAGGAGAGGTCCCAGGCGCGCGGGTGCGCGGCGCGGCCCTTCTCGACGTTCTCGACCGCCTGTATCGCCTTCAGCGCGGCGCCGGTGGCGTCCTCGGTGGCCTGGAACATGTCCATCGGCCGGCGGGTCGGGCCGGCGGCGTAGATGCCGGTGCGGCGGGTCTCATACGGGAAGCAGATGAAATGCGAGTCGGCGAAGCCATACTTGAACT
>DASRXN010000060.1:0-5695 GCA_035654135.1 Rhodocyclaceae bacterium
ACCGAGCGTGGAAGAACGACTACCCGCGCCAACCCAGGGCGACTTGGCGCGAGCGCTGGAATACCTTCAGGAAGGCGATCTGGGGGCTGTTTCTGATCATCGTCGTCATGGGTGGTATCTACACAGGCATCTTCACGCCCACCGAGGCGGCGGCGATGGCGGCGGTCTATTCGTTCTTTGTCGCCGTCTTTGTGTATAAGGATATGGGTCTGAAGGACGTGCCCAAGGTATTGCTGTCTTCGGCCAACATGAGCGCGATGCTGCTCTACATCATCACCAACGCGATGTTGTTCTCGTTCCTGATGACGCACGAGAACATCCCTCAGGAGATGGCCGACTGGATGATCGGCACCGGCGTCGGTGTGATCGGATTCCTGCTGATCTCGAACGTCCTCCTGCTGATGGCAGGGAACTTCATGGAGCCAAGTTCCATTGTTCTGATCCTGGCGCCGATTCTCTTTCCGATTGCCGTCAAGCTTGGCATCGACCCGGTGCATTTCGGCATCATCATGGTGGTCAACATGGAAGTGGGGATGTGCCACCCGCCAGTGGGCCTCAACCTCTATGTTTCGTCCGGCATCACCAAGATGGGCATCACCGAACTGACCATTGCGGTCTGGCCGTGGTTGTTGACCATGCTGGTGTTCCTGGTGCTGGTAACCTATTGGCCGACGCTTTCCATCTGGCTGCCACGGACGCTGGGCATGATTTCCTGACCCCGGAAGTCCAGTTCCATCGTAAAAGCCCGGCTGCGCGCCGGGCTTTTTTTCATCCTTTGTTCGGGACTGGCCAAGGGAATCTACGATAAAATATTTAGTTATCGATTTCACTCAACTTTTTGCTGGAGATTCAGATGGCTGTTGAACGTACCCTCTCGATCATCAAACCCGATGCCGTCGCCAAGAACGTGATCGGTAAGATCTACTCCCGCTTCGAGACCAACGGTCTCAAGATCATTGCCGCTCGCATGGCCTGGCTGTCCGATCAGGAGGCCGGTGGCTTCTACGCCGTGCACAAGGAGCGCCCCTTCTACAAGGATCTGGTCAAGTTCATGACCTCCGGTCCGGTGATGATCCAGGTGCTGGAAGGCGATAACGCCATCACCAAGAACCGCGACCTGATGGGCGCCACCGATCCGAAGAAGGCCGAGAAGGGCACCATTCGCGCCGATTTTGCCGAGAGCATCGACGCCAATGCCGTACACGGTTCGGATGGACCCGAAACCGCCAAGGTTGAAGTCGCCTACTTCTTCCCCGAACTGAACGTCTTTTCGGGCCGCTGATTCCTCGATGGTCAACCTGCTCGACTTCGACGTCGATGGCCTGACAACCTGGTTCGCGCAGAAGGGCGAGAAGCCGTTTCGTGCGCGCCAGGTATTGCGCTGGATGCACCGGGCCGGCTGCGACGATTTCGGGCAAATGACCGACGTGGCCAAGAGCCTGCGGGCGAAATTGGCAGAGGATGCGGAGATTCGCGGTCCACAGCCGATTCGCGATTCAGTCGCGGCTGACGGCACGCGCAAGTGGCTGCTTGGTGTCGGGCAAGGCAATGCCGTCGAAACGGTGTTCATTCCGGAAGCCAACCGTGGCACGCTCTGCGTGTCCACGCAGGTCGGCTGCGCGCTTGAATGCGCGTTTTGTTCCACGGGCAGGCAGGGCTTCAATCGCAATCTGACAACAGCCGAAATCGTCGGCCAGCTCTGGCACTCCAACCGGGCGCTTGGTACGGTGAAGGCGCTGGGCGGGCCGGATGCGGGCGAACGCGTGATCAGCAACGTTGTCCTAATGGGCATGGGCGAACCGCTGGCCAATTTCGACGCCCTGGTACCGGCGCTGCGGCTGATGCTGGACGACCATGGGTATGGCTTGTCAAGGCGGCGGGTGACCGTCTCGACGTCCGGTATCGTGCCGGCCATGGACCGGCTGCGTGAAACAGTCCCGGTGGCGCTGGCGGTTTCGCTGCATGCGCCCGACGACAAACTGCGTGATCGCCTAGTGCCCCTGAATCGGAAATATCCGCTGAAGGAACTGATGGCGGCCTGTCATCGTTACCTTGAAAACGCACCGCGCGATTTCATCACCTTCGAATACGTCATGCTCGAAGGAGTTAACGACAGCGATGCCCATGCTCACGGCCTGCTACAACTGGTGAGGGACGTGCCCAGCAAGTTCAACCTGATTCCTTTCAACCCATTTCCCGATTCTGGCTTCCGCCGCTCACGGCCGGAACGCGTGCGCCGATTCCAGGAAGTCCTCCTTGAGGCCGGTGTTGTTGCCACAGTGCGCAAGACGCGCGGTGACGACATCGACGCCGCCTGCGGCCAGCTTGCCGGGAAGGTCAAGGACAAGTCCCGGCGCGTAGCCGTCCTGACGACTGCTGCGAAGCTGCCTGTCGATCACGCGGAGGCTACATCGTGAAATTCTCATGGCTGGGAATACTTCTTGCCGCTGCGTTGGCGGGTTGTGCCGGCAGTCCGGTGAGCAACAGCGATAACTCCCAAACCCCGGTATCGCAACAGGTCGCGGTCGGTGATGCTCGGCAGCGGGCCAAGGCGCACACCGACCTGGGCATGGTCTACCTGCGCGAAGGCCGGCTCAACGTGGCCCTCGACGAAGCGCGCATCGCCATCGAATCCGATTCGTCCTATCCCTTGGGTTACAACCTGCTAGGCCTCGTGCAGATGTATCTCAAGGACAACGGCGCAGCCGAGGACAGTTTCGGGCGTGCCTTGCGGCTGGCGCCGTCAGATCCCGAGATCAACAACAACTACGGCTGGTTCTACTGCCAAAGCGGACGCGAGCAGCAGTCGATCAGCTATTTCGAAACTGCCAGTAGGAGCCAGCTTTATTCGACGCCGACTAAGCCTTTGACTAATGCCGGCATTTGCTCGCTTGGGATGCAGGACGACAAGGGCGCCGAGCAATTCCTGCTGCGCGCCTTGCGGGCCGATCCGTCGAATGGCGATGCCCAGTTCCTGCTCGCCGATATTTGTTACCGAACCGGCCGGCTGGGCGAGGCTAGACTCAGACTGGCCGAGATTCACAGGATGAGCGAACCTACCGCGCAAACAGCCTGGCTCGGCTTGCGCATTGAGCGGAAATTTGGCGACCGGGAAGCGGAAAGCCGCTATGCGTCAGAGCTTCGGCGTAAATTCCAGGACAGCCGGGAACATCAATTGCTGCTGCAGGGCCGATTCGAGTGAGCGAAATACAGGAATATCCAACGCCTCAGGACATGGAGGCGCAGGCCGACGCGACACTGGCGCCACGTATAGGCCTGCTGCTGCGAAAGGCCCGCGAGGCGCGCGGCCTGAGCGTCAACGATGTTGTCCATAGCCTGAAATTCAGTCCCCGTCAGATCGAGGCATTGGAAGCCGACGACATGGCCGCGTTGCCGGGCAGCGTGTTCGTGCGCGGCATTATCCGAAGCTATGCCCGCTTTCTCAAGCTCGATCCCGAGCCGCTGCTGGCCCTATTGGAGGCGAAAGCGCCGGTGGCCCCGCCTGATGTTCGCGCCCCCGACAACATGGGCAACGCGATGCCGAAGAGTGGTATTCACCAGATTCCACCACTGGTGGCCCTTTCGGTGCTGCTGCTGATTGCTGCGGCGACCATGATCGCCTGGCATTTTTTTCTTGGGATCAGGGCAACTCCGGAACTCGTACCGGCGACACAGGGAACCGCGACGACGACCACCGAGGCGGTCGAGTCGCCGCCACTGCCGGTGCCGCCGCCACGAGTGGTCGTCGAGCAGCCGATAGCCAAGGTAGCGCCGGTGCCTGCCGCTCGACCGGCGCTACCGGACGATGCCAAAGAGTTGATTTTCGACTTTCGCGGTACCTCCTGGGTCGAGGTTCTGGACGCCAGCCAGCAAATCGTTCTTACCGGCCAGTTCGGCGCCGGAACGCGCCAGTCCATTTCCGGTCGGCCACCGTTCCAGATGGTCATCGGCAATGCCACCAACGTGGATCTTAGGTTCGAGGGCCGCGCTGTCGACCTGAAGCCCCATACACGGGCCGAAGTGGCTCGTCTGACCCTAGAGTAATGTCCCCAGCGACTGTATCTTCCAGCCAGCCGCCTCGGCATGCGACGCGACGCGTCATGGTTGGTGCTATTGCCATTGGTGGTGGTGGCCCCGTGGCCGTGCAGTCCATGACCAACACCGATACCGCCGACGCATTCGCGACCACCATGCAGGTTGCCGAACTCGCCCGCGCCGGCTCCGAGATCGTCCGCGTCACAGTGAACACGCGCGAGGCCGCCGCTGCCGTGCCGGAGATTCACAATCGTCTGCTGGCCATGGGTCTCGATGTGCCGCTGGTCGGTGATTTCCATTTCAACGGTCACAAGTTGCTCACAGAAGTACCCGCCTGTGCCGAGGCGCTGGACAAGCTGCGCATCAATCCGGGCAACGTTGGCAAAGGCGCCCGGCGCGACGAGCAGTTTGCGCAACTGATCGACATCGCCTGCCGGTACCGCAAGCCGGTGCGCATCGGCGTCAATTGGGGTAGTTTGGACCAGCAGTTACTCGCCCGCGTCATGGATGAAAACCACCGCCGCGCCGAACCGCTCGACGCTACGGGAATCATGCGCGAGGCGATGGTCGCCTCGGCGCTGGAATCGGCCGCCAAGGCCGAGGAACTGGGGTTGCCCGGCGACATGATCGTGCTTTCCTGCAAAGTTTCGGGGGTGCAGGATCTGATCGCTATCTATCGCGAACTTGCAGCACGTTGCGACTACCCGCTGCATCTCGGCCTTACCGAGGCCGGCTTGGGCAGCAAGGGCATCGTCGCCTCGACGGCGGCCATGGCTGTGCTGCTGCAGGAAGGCATCGGCGACACCATCCGGGTGTCGCTGACGCCGGAGCCGGGCGGGCAACGGACCCGCGAAGTCGTCGTGGCACAGGAAATTCTCCAGACCATGGGGTTGCGTTCCTTCGTGCCGATGGTTGCGGCCTGTCCCGGTTGCGGCCGCACCACCAGCACTGTCTTCCAGGAGCTGGCCCAGGACGTCCAGGATTACGTGCGCCAGGCCATGCCTGCGTGGCGACTGGACCGGGTCGGCGTCGAGAACATGACGCTGGCGGTCATGGGCTGCGTCGTCAATGGCCCCGGTGAGAGCAAGCACGCCAGCATCGGCATTTCCCTGCCCGGGACTGGTGAGGAGCCGGTGGCGCCGGTTTATGTCGATGGCGAACGGACCACGACACTGCGCGGTGAAAATATTGTCGCCGAGTTCAAGCAGATCATCGACGATTACGTAGCGCGCAAATATCCCTCGCGAAATTCATGAGCCAGACACTGCAAGCGATTCGCGGGATGAACGACATCCTGCCCGACGAAGCCGAGCTCTGGGAGCAATTCGAGGAGCTGGTGCGGGACTGGCTGCGCGTCTACGGCTATCGGCCGATGCGCATGCCCCTTGTCGAGCCGACGCCGCTGTTCGCACGCGCGATCGGCGAAGTGACCGATATCGTCGAGAAGGAGATGTATTCCTTTACCGACAGCCTGAATGGCGAACAGCTGACGTTGCGGCCGGAAGGCACGGCCTCCTGCGTGCGCGCGGTGCTTCAGCACAATCTGCTTTACGACGGTCCACGCCGGCTTTGGTACATGGGTCCGATGTTTCGCCACGAACGGCCGCAAAAGGGCCGCTACCGGCAGTTTCATCAGGTTGGGGTGGAAGCGCTCGGCTTC
>DASRXN010000061.1:0-8186 GCA_035654135.1 Rhodocyclaceae bacterium
GCGGAAGTGCCCCTACTGCGACTTCAACTCACACGAAGTCAAGAACGGCATCCCTGAGGACGAGTATCTCGCCGCGCTGATGCGCGACCTCGACGCGGCGCTGCCGCAGGTCTGGGGCCGCACGGTGCAGACGGTATTCATCGGTGGCGGCACGCCCAGCCTGCTCTCGCCGGCCGGACTCGATCGCCTTCTGGCCGGCGTCCGCTCACAACTGACTTTGACGCCGACCGCCGAGATCACGCTGGAAGCCAACCCCGGCGCCATCGAGGCGGACAAGTTCGCGGCCTTCCGCGCCGCCGGGGTCAACCGGCTGTCGCTCGGCATCCAGAGTTTCGACGACGCCAAACTCGAGGCGCTCGGCCGCATCCATTCGTCAGCCGAAGCGAAACGCGCCGTTGATCTGGCGTTGCGCCACTTCGAGCGGGTGAATCTCGATCTCATGTACGCGCTGCCGGGGCAAACGCTGGCCGAAGCACGCCGCGACATCGAGACCGCCATCGCCTTCGGTCCCGGCCACCTTTCCGCCTATCACCTGACCATCGAGCCGAACACCGCCTTCCATCACGCGCCGCCACCGGTGCCCGACGACGATCTCGCCGCCGACATGCAGGAGATGGTGGAAGACACGCTCGCGGCAGCCGGCTACCGGCACTACGAGACATCGGCTTTCGCCAAACCCGGCCAGCAGTGCCGGCACAATCTCAACTACTGGCATTTCGGCGACTACCTCGGCATCGGCGCCGGCGCGCATTCGAAGATTTCCGATCACGCCGGCATTCGCCGCGAGGCTCGGCCACGAAGTCCGAAGGATTATCTGGCCGATCCGGCGACACGCTTGTGGCAGCCGGTTGCGCTGTCGGACCTGCCGGGAGAATTCATGATGAACGCGCTGCGGCTGACCGAGGGCGTGCCGATCGACTGGTTCGCCGAGCGCACCCGCTTGCCGCTCGCCGGCATCGCCGACATGCTGGCAAGAGCCGAGGCTGACGGCCTGCTCATGCACACCGGCGAACGCATCGCGCCGACGCCGCTCGGACAGCGCCATCTCAACGCACTGATCGGCCGCTTCTTCTAGCGGCGCCGGAAAACGACATCCCAGACGCCGTGGCCAAGGCGCAGGCCGCGCTGCTCGAACTTGGTCAGCGGCCGGTAGTCGGGCCGCGGCGCATACCCTTCGGCAGTGTTCTCCAGCGAAGATTCAGCGCCCAATACTTCCAGCATCTGCTGCGCGTACTCCTCCCAGTCGGTCGCGCAATGGAAGTAGCCGCCCGGCGCCAGGCGCGATGATAAAAGTGCGACAAAGTCAGGCTTGATGAGACGCCGCTTCTGCTGCCGCTTCTTCGGCCAGGGATCGGGGAAGAAGACGTGGATGCCGGCCAGCGTACCGGGTTGGACCATGTCGCGTACCACCTCGACGGCGTCGTGCTGGATCACGCGCAGATTGCCCAGATTGCCCTCGGCGATCAGCTTTAGCAGGCTACCGACGCCGGGCGTGTGCACCTCCAGCGCCAGGTAGTCGATGTCCGGATGCGCGGCCGCGATGGCCGCGGTGGTCTCGCCCATGCCGAAGCCGATCTCCAGCACCTTCGGTGCGGTGCGCCCGAAGGCAGCGGCGAGATCGAGCAGCTCGGCCCGATACGGAATGCCGACCTTGGGCATCATTTCCGCGTGGTAGCGCAACTGCGCGTTCGAGACCCGGCCCTGGCGCAACACGAAGCTGCGGATGTGGCCGTGCGGCCGAACTTCTTCGTCGTTCATTGCTTGAGTTTTTCCTGGTAGTAGCGCTCGAGGTCGTAGCGCGGTGTCGCCAGCGCCTCGGGCAGACTGGCGCAGGCCTCGCCGAGTTCACCATCCAACTGGTCGAGCGCGGGCTTGAGTTTCAACGCGCCGTCAATGGCCTCCATCGGCACCTGTTCGCGCTGGAAGTAGTGGCGGGAGAGATCGACCTCGGCGGCCCGGATGCGCGGCCACTGGCGATCGAGCCACTCGGCGTAGGCCAGCGTCGCCGCATTGTCGCCCCGACGCTGGCAGGCCATGCCCAGCAGGCGCACGCCATGGACCACGCCCCAGAGAAGTTGCTGCGCGAGGATGCGCGGATTGTCCATTTCATACCCGGACGGGATCGCCGGTTGCTGCGCATGCGCCGCCAGTGCCAGCGAGGCACCAAACCCGGCCAGGGACCGCTTCACGAACCGATGATGCCGGTCGTCGGCGAACTCGGCATCGCGGAGTAGAGTTTCTTCGGCATGCGCCCGGCCAGGAAGGCCTCGCGGCCGGCCTCGACCGCCTTCTTCATGGCACCGGCCATCAGCACCGGATTCTTCGCCCCAGCGATGGCAGTGTTCATCAGCACGCCGTCGCAGCCCAGTTCCATGGCGATGGCGGCGTCCGAGGCCGTGCCGACGCCGGCATCGACCAGCACCGGCACCTTGGCCGACTCGATAATGAGCTTGAGGTTCCACGGATTGAGGATGCCCATGCCCGAACCGATCAGCGAGGCGAGCGGCATCACCGCCACGCAGCCGATGCCTTCGAGGATCTTGGTCTGGATCGGATCGTCAGAGCAGTACACCATGACCTTGAAGCCGTCCTTGACCAGCGTCTCGGCGGCCTTCAACGTCTCGGGCATGTTGGGGAACAGCGTCTGCGGGTCGCCGAGCACTTCTAGCTTGACGAGGTCGTGGCCGTCGAGCAGCTCGCGCGCCAGGCGCAGCGTACGCACGGCATCTTCAGCCGAATAGCAGCCGGCGGTATTGGGCAGGTAGGTGAACTCCGACGGTGGCAGGGCATCGAGCAACGACGGCTGGTTCGGGTCCTGGCCGATGTTGGTGCGGCGGATGGCGACGGTGACGATCCCGGCGCCGCTGGCCTTTACGGCGGCGCGCGTCTCGGTGAAATCCTTGTACTTGCCCGTGCCGACGAGCAGGCGCGACGCATAGGCCTTGCCGGCGATGATGAGCGAATCTGACATGGTGATTTCCTTATCCGCCGCCGACGGCGACGACGATTTCGAGACGGTCACCGGTTGCTACGGCGACCTGCGAATGCTGACTCTTCGGGACGATCTCGCCGTTCCGCTCGACGGCCACGCGCTTGCCGGCGAGGCCTTCCCTTTCGAGCAGGGCCGCGACGGTCAGCGCAGCCGGCAGCTGCCTGGGGGCACCATTGAGAACGATTTCGATCATGCCCGGATTTTACCTTTACAATCCTCCGGCACGCGGGCGTCGTATAACGGCATTACCCCAGCTTCCCAAGCTGATGACGAGGGTTCGACTCCCTTCGCCCGCTCCAATTCCCGACGCCAATCAGAACACCATCGCCCCCTTGGGATTGACGATCTGCAGAACCTCGAAGGTCTGCACCATGGACGCTGCGATGATGTCGGGGATCGCGGTCGGTTCCAGGCCCAGCCGCTGCCAGATCTCCGACTTGAAGTCGGGCACATAGTCGGCCACGGCTTGGTGACCGTGCATGGCCGGCGCCACCCTGGCGGCGATGTCGCAAGCGGTGAAGGCGATCGCCGCTTCCTTCTGCCAGGCTTTCGCCAACAGTGGCGAAAGATGGGAGCCGACGAGAAATTGCAGTATTTCCGGCAGCTTCCAGGCCTTCAGCAATTCGGCGCCCAGCTCGGCGTAATCGAAACCGAACAGCCGGCGCTCGATCTCGACCATGGCGGCATCGCCCTGAGGCGCGACGGCCAGCACCTGCCGGTACTGCTCCGGCCGCCGGGCAATAAACACCAGCCTGCCGACACCCAGCAGCAGGCCCGCTATGAACAGGCGCTCCTCCTCGCGAACATTGCCGGCCCGGCCCAATTGCCGGGCGATGACGCCGCAGGTGATGCTGTTGTCCCAGAACGCCTGCATGTCGAGCAGGGAATCGGGAATGCCGCGAAACGTCCGGACGATCGACGCCGACAGTGCAAGATTGCCCAGGGCCTTCTGGCCGATCATCATCAGCGCCGAGGAGACGGTATCGACACGCGAGGGCAGGCCGTACCAACTGCTGTTGGCGAGCTTGAGTACCGCCGTCGTCAGGCCCGGGTCCAGCTCCACCACTTCCGCCAGTTCGCGGATCGACGTGTCGCCGCCTTCGATCAGGCTGTTCAGGCGAACGACGACATCGGGGAGCGAAAACAGGGTGCTGACTTCCTGCACCAGAACCGTGGGGGTCATGACGATCACCTCCTGCGTGGGTGGAATCAGGATACTCCCGGCCGGCGGAAAACATGACATCCTTGCCGCCCATGTCCGCCACCGCCCATGACTCTTTCGCCCAACGCCTGATTGCCTGGCAGCGGCATCACGGGCGCCACGACCTGCCCTGGCAAGGCACCCGCGAGCCGTACCCGGTTTGGCTGTCCGAGATCATGCTGCAGCAGACCCAGGTGGCGACGGTGATTCCGTACTACCTGCGCTTCCTCGAACGCTTTCCCGACATCGCCACGCTGGCGACGGCGGCGGCCGAGGAGGTGATGGCTCTCTGGAGCGGGCTGGGCTACTACGCCCGGGCGCGCAACCTGCATGCCTGCGCGCAGGCAGTCGTCGCACAGCACGGCGGCGCCTTCCCGCGCGACCCGGACAGCCTGGCCCGCCTGCC
Source organism: Rhodocyclaceae bacterium (assembly GCA_035654135.1). GTDB lineage: Bacteria > Pseudomonadota > Gammaproteobacteria > Burkholderiales > Rhodocyclaceae > Fen-999. The sequence goes on from DASRXN010000061.1 coordinate 4,600, forward strand.
TGGCATCGGCCGCTCAACCGCGAATGCGATCGCGGTGTTCTGCTTCGGCGCCCGGGTGCCGATCCTCGACGGCAACGTCAAGCGTCTGCTCTGCCGGCACGCCGGCATCGAGGGCTGGCCCGGCTTGCCGGCCGTCGAAAGTCAGGCGTGGCGACACGCCGAGTCGCTGCTGCCAAAGACGAAAGTGGCTGCCTACATCCAGGCGCAGATGGATCTCGGCGCCACGGTCTGCACCCGCAGCCGGCCGCGCTGCGACATCTGTCCGGTAGCGGCCGACTGCACCGCCCTCGCCACCGGCCGCACCGCCGAACTGCCGACCGCACGACCACGCAAAGCTCTGCCGGAACGCGAAGTCGGCCTGCTGGTGCTGATGGACAAGGGACGGATACTGACGATGCCCCGGCCGCCGACGGGCATCTGGGGCGGCCTGTGGTCGCTGCCGGAAATCGATCCCGGCGCCGGCCCGGAAGCGGCGGCGGCACGCCTGGGCTGCCGCATCATCTCCCGCCGGCAACTCGAACCGGTGGGTCACACCTTCACGCATTTCCGGCTGTGCATGCGACCGCTGCTGTGCGAAACGGAGCCGCTGTCGCGTGCCGCCGAACCCGGCAGCCACTGGCTCGGCCGGCAGGAACTCGACTCGGCACCGTTGCCGGCGCCGATCCGCAAGCTGCTAGCGGTTCTCCTTGACCAGCCGGCTGTTTGACGCCTGAATCGGCCGGGCGTTGTTCCGGTACAGACGGGAAAAGATGTTCACCTGCTCGGCGGAGACCGGCATCGGCTGTTTGAACACCATCCACAGCACGTCCTCGGTGCATGGCGGCGTCGTCAGCGAGCCCATGTAGGTGTAGTAGGCACGATTCTCCGGCAGCAGGCTGTTGAGGTCGATGGCCACCGCCGGCGTGACGTCCTGGTTCACCTCCAGCGGCATGTTGTTCCACAGCGTCTGGATCAGCGGGTTTTCGGCGCCCCGCTCCAGCAGCACGGCCACCACTGCGAGCCGGCCTTCATCGTCGCGATGCACGAAGTGGATCACCATGTCGAAGCTCTTGCCGTTGATGCGCTCTTCCGACGGCCGGTGGAAATGGAACTGCGTCAACCGATAGGTCCGGCCCATGACGGTAATCGTGCTGCCATCGCCCACGGCCACCTCGATGGTATGGCCGTTGTCGACGATGCGGAACTGGGTGAGCCGGTAGTCGAACCGGATCGGCTCCAGATCGACGCGGATGCCTTCGCGGATGTCGATCGGCGACTGGCGGCGACCGGTGGCGCAGGTGCCGTAGTCGGGCCGCAGCTTGGCCCAGTTGCCCGGCGCGCCCTCGCCCTCGTAGCTCCAATGGATGTCCTGATGCTCCATGACTGCATGGCCCGGTTCTTCCGCCATCCTTCGGCGCGGTGCCGAAGCCCGGTGCGGGCCCGATGTAGCATACAGCCGCTCCCTTTCCTGCCGGCTGACGGCGGGCGTCTCCATGGCCTTTTCAACGGACTTGGCGAGGGCGCGGGCATCCGTGACCCTGGCCTCGGCGGCCTTGGCCGATGCCTGCGGACTTTCGACCTTGGACTTGTCGATCTTGGGCAGGTCGATGAATCGCGGCCGCTCGCCGGCCGGCTTGCCCTCCACCTTGGCTTCCGTCTTGGCCTCGGCCTTCGGCTCCGGCTTGCCGGCATCGGCGACAGCCATCGTGTGCGCCCTGGGCGTCTCGCCGGCAGTGCGCATATCGGCGTACATCACGCCCGGCTTGCCTTCCGGCGCCGCGGCGGCTTGTTTGGCGGCTTCCGCCGTCACTTTGTGCGCCTCGCCTGCCGTGCGCAGCCGGCAGGCCTCCGTCAGCAGCTTTTCGTCGACGCTGCCGGACGCGGCGGAGATTTCCTTCGGCGACCGCACGGTCTCTTCACGCAACGCCTTGTCGTCGCTCATGTAGACCCTCTTGAGAGTCGCAAACCGATGTCCCGCGCAATCGTAGCGGTTCATGGCCTGCACCGCGGTGTAGCTGCCACCGGCATCGGCCAGTTCGCGGCCGAGCACGAGGCGGGTCCAGGCGACGGTCTCGCCGGGGGCGGTGCGCATGATGCGTCCCTTGTCGATTTCCACCCGTTCGCCGCCGACAACCGTGACCGGCTGCCAATCGGCCGCCCGAACCGGGTTAGCGAAAGTCGTGGCGACGAAGGCCGCGAAGAAGGCTGCGGGAAAGCGCATCGGAAAACCTCATAATTATTATGGCGTCCCTGTCATAACGGTTACCACACGGGCTACTTTAGCCTCAATTGCCGCCGGGTTGCATTCCCCGGGGGATTCCAGTAGTTTCGATCCCCCGCAAGGAGCATCCCCATGAACGCCAAAGACCAATTCATCGCCGCTCGCGCCCACGTGGACGAAGCAGCCATCAAGCCCCTACCCAATTCGAAAAAAATCTACGTCACGGGCAGCCGGCCGGACATCCGCGTGCCCATGCGCGAAATCAGCCAGACCCCCACCGAAGACGAGCCGAATCCGCCGATCTACGTTTACGACTGTTCCGGCCCATATACCGACCCGGCGGTGAAGATCGACATTCGCGCCGGCCTGCCGCCGCTGCGCGCCGACTGGATCGCCGAGCGCAACGATACCGAGGCACTGCCCGGCCTGTCCTCAGACTACGGCCGTGCCCGCGAGGCCGATGCCGAGCTGGCCGGCCTGCGCTTCGACCTCAAGCGCAAGCCGCTGCGCGCCAAGCCGGGGATGAATGTGACGCAGATGCATTACGCCCGCCGCGGCATCATCACGCCCGAGATGGAGTACGTCGCCATCCGCGAGAACCAGCGGCTCGACCTGCTGCCTGAAGTCATCCGCCGACAGCACCGGGGCGAGAACTTCGGTGCCGCCATCCCCAGGGAAATCACACCCGAGTTCGTGCGCAGCGAAATCGCCCGCGGCCGCGCCATCATCCCGGCCAACATCAACCATCCGGAAGCCGAGCCGATGATCATCGGCCGCAACTTCCTGACCAAGATCAACTGCAACATCGGCAACTCGCCCATCGTCTCCTCGATCCAGGAAGAGGTCGACAAGATGACCTGGGCGATCCGCTGGGGCGGCGACACGGTGATGGACTTGTCCACCGGCAAGAACATCCACGAGACGCGCGAATGGATCGTGCGCAACTCGCCAGTGCCGATCGGCACGGTACCGATCTACCAGGCGCTGGAGAAGGTCAACGGCAAGGCCGAGGACCTCACTTGGGAAATCTTCCGCGACACGCTGATCGAGCAGGCCGAGCAGGGCGTCGACTACTTCACCATCCACGCCGGCGTGCTGCTGCGCTACATCCCGATGACCGCCGGCCGCATGACCGGCATCGTCAGCCGTGGCGGCTCGATCCTGGCCAAGTGGTGCCTGGCGCACCACAAGGAAAACTTCCTCTACTCGCACTTCGAGGACATCTGCGAAATAATGAAGGCCTACGACGTGGCCTTTAGCCTGGGCGACGGACTGCGCCCCGGCTCGCTCTACGACGCCAACGACGAGGCGCAACTGGGCGAACTGAAGACGCTCGGCGAACTCACCGACATCGCCTGGCGGCACGATTGCCAGGTGATGATCGAAG
>DASRXN010000062.1:0-2179 GCA_035654135.1 Rhodocyclaceae bacterium
GCATGACTGGCGCCAATGCCGTCACCACCAGTCGCAGCGAAGACTCGAGCGGAAAACCGTCGACCAAGACACGCTTGGCGAATCGATCGACCGGGCGATGCAGCATATATGCGAGCGCCAGCAACGCACTTCCTGCGAGCCCTGTCTTGACGAATTGTCGACGCGTCAGCATTCGATGGTGGCCGAACCTGTGATTACTTTGTCCGAAGTCTAGTCACTGACAGACGAGAAGATTAGGTATCAGCCTCTAACACAGGCCTTGAGTGGGCCGATAATTCAGTCATGAGTAGTGAAGAAAGCTCAGCGCGGAGCGAAGAAGCGATCGGCGTGCAACTGCGCCGCTGGGTGGATGGTGTGCGGGCGTTGCGCTGCCAGCGTAGTGCCGATCCGGAGGCGGAGGATTACCTTCGCCTGAAGGCTTGGCAGTCCGGGCGCCTGATGCGCACCTATGCGGATCTGCTCGAGAACCCGCGTTACCATGCCGCCGCGGAGTTCTTCCTCGGCGAACTGTATGGAACCAAGGACTTCGCCGCCCGTGATGCCGAGTTGGAACGCATCGTACCGACCCTGGAGCGCATGCTGCCCGACCGGGCCCTGACGACGATTGTCCAGGCCATGCGCATGGACTATCTTTCGGAGTCGCTCGACATCGACATGGTGACGCAGTTGCGCCGGCTCGGCGGCTGCAACCGGGTCGACGATGACCTCTACCGGGAGGCCTATCGCGCCTGCGGCCGGCATGCCGACCGGGAAGAGCAGATCGCCCTGATCGGCAGGATCGGTCGTTCCCTTGACCGACTGACCCGCATCCCGCTGATCAGCACCACCCTCCGGCTGATGAAGGGGCCGGCGGAAATGGCCGGTCTGGCGCGCGTGCAGAATTTCCTGCAGACCGGCTTCGACGCCTTTCGGCGGATGAAGGGCGCCGACGAATTTCTCGCCACGATCAACGACCGCGAGACCGAATTGATGCGCGGCTGGTTCGGCGAGGGCGAACCGCCCCCGCCGCCAATCAAGCCAGTCAGGCGCCCAGCGCGGCCTTGATCTGCTCCAGCGTCGACGGGTCGTCGATGGTGGTCAAGTCGCCCGGATCGCGGCCTTCGGCCAACGCCTGGATCGACCGTCGCAGCATCTTGCCGGAACGCGTCTTGGGCAAGCCGGTGACGAAATGCACCCGCTTCGGGCGGGCGATGGCGCCGAGAATGTCGTCGACCGTCTTTTTAACCTCCTTCTCGAGCGCTTCGCGCAGTTCCGGCGTGCCAATCCTTGCCGCATCCTTCACCACCGCGAACGCAACCGGCTCCTGGCCCTTGAGTTGATCATTCACACCAACCACCGCCACCTCGGCGATGGCGGAATGCCCCTGCACCGCCTCCTCGATTTCGCGCGTGCCGAGGCGATGGCCGGCAACGTTAATGACATCGTCGGTACGGCCGAGGATGAAGTGGTAGCCCTCCTCGTCCTGGATGCCCCAGTCGAAGGAGGAGTAGACCAGCGGGCTCTTGAACAGACTGAAGTAGGTGCTGACGAAGCGCTCATCCTGGCCCCAGACGGTGGACAGGCAGCCCGGCGGCAGCGGCGGCAGGATGCCGACGATGCCCTTCTCGTTAGGCGCACATTCGGTGCCGTCCTCGCGGAAGATCTTCAGGTTGTAGCCATAGACGGGGAAACTCGGCGTGCCGAACTTGAGCTTGGTCTTCTCGACGCCCGGCACCGCCGACAGGATCGGCCAGCCGGTCTCGGTCTGCCAGTAGTTGTCGATGACCGGCAGGCCAAGCTCGCCCATGATCCATTCGTGGGTCGGCTGGTCGAGCGGCTCGCCGGCCAGGAACAGGTGCTTGAGCGAGGACAGGTCGTACTTCTTCAGGTAGGCCGGATCCTGCTTCTTCAGCACGCGGATCGCGGTCGGCGCCGAGAACATTACGTTGACCTTGTACTTCTCGACAATCTGCCACCAGATGCCGGCATCGGGCCGGATCGGCGTGCCCTCGTACATGACGGTCGCCATGCCGGCGATCAGCGGGCCGTAGATGATATAGCTGTGGCCGACCACCCAGCCGATGTCGGAGGTCGAGAACATGGTCTCGCCCGCGAAGCCGGTGAAAATGTGCTTCATCGAGGCAGCCAGTGCAACCGCGTAGCCGCCTGTATCGCGCTGCACGCCCTTGGGCTTGCCGGT
>DASRXN010000063.1:0-9132 GCA_035654135.1 Rhodocyclaceae bacterium
CGCATCACGCTGCCTGTCCGCTGACGTGGTGCACCTGTTCGTCGACATCTCCAGCCATGGGCTGGGCCACCTCGCGCAGACGGCGCCGGTGCTGAATGCCTTGCGCGCCGCCGAACCCCGGCTGCGCCTGACCATCCGCAGCGGCCTGGCCCGGGAACGACTCGCCCGCCGCATCGATGGCGACTTCGAACACATTCACGAGGCGAGCGATTTCGGCTTCGTCATGAGCAACGCGCTTGATGTCGATCTGCCGGCCAGCGCCGAGCGCTATCGCGAGTTTCACGCCAACTGGCCGGCCCGCGTACGGCGGGAAAGCGAAACCCTGACGGCCATTGCGCCGGACGCCGTGCTGAGCGACGTCGCCTACCTGCCGCTGGCCGGCGCTGCGGCGGCCGGCATCCCTGCCATGGCGCTGTGCTCCCTGAACTGGGCCGATCTTCCCTTCCATTACTTCCAGCACGAAGCCTGGCTTGGGCCAGTTCATAAGCAGATCCTCTCCGCCTACCGCAGCGCCCGGTCCTTTCTGCGCACAACACCGGGCATGCCGATGCTCGACCTGCAGAACGTCGTCGCCATCGGTCCCATTGCCGCGGCGCCGGGACTCCGCCGCGCCGAGGTAGCGCGCCGGCTGGCCCTGCCGGAAGATCGGCGCTGGGTGTTGATCGCGCTTGGCGGTTTCGATTTTCCGTTGCCGGTCGATAATTGGCCGCGGCGCAACGACGTGCTCTGGCTGCGGCCGGAAGCCATCGCACACGGCGACGTGCCCTTCAACGACCTGCTCGCCAGCGCCGACGCCGTCGTCACCAAACCCGGCTACGGCACCTTCGTCGAGGCCGCCGTGCACGGCGTGCCCCTGCTCTATCTGCGCCGGCCCGACTGGCCGGAAGAGCCCTGCCTCATCGACTGGCTGCACGGCCATGCCCGTGCCGCGGAAATCTCCCGCGCACAAGCGATGCGCGGCGATCTGCTGCCGGCACTCGATGCGCTATGGGCTTTGCCGGCACCACCACCGCCGGCAGCAACCGGTATCGCTCAGACGGTCTCCGTCCTGCGCAGCCACATGAGCAGCGCGGCGTAGAGGATTTCCGGCTTCACCGGCTTGGTGACGAAGTCGTTCATGCCGGCGGCCAGGCACTGCGCCTTGTCCTCGGCGAATACGTTGGCCGTCATGGCCAGGATTGGCGGTGTCTGCCGGCCCGGCAATTGGCGGATGCCGCGCGTTGCCTCGATACCGCCCATCTTCGGCATCTGCATGTCCATCAGGATCAGCGCGTAGTCATTCTCGGCCGCCATCCGCAACGCCTGCGCGCCATCGTTGGCGAGATCGACCGCCAGGCCGGTATCCCGCAGCAGTTCCAGCGCCACGATCTGGTTCACCTCATCGTCTTCGGCCACCAGGATCCGCGTACCCGTAAACTCGGCCTTCAGGCTGGCTTCGGCATCGTCGCCCGGCCTGTCCACACCTTGCTCATCTGCCTCGGCGCTCTTGCCAAGCCGGGCGGTGAACCAGAAACGGCTGCCCTTGCCCGGCGTGCTCTCGGCACCTGTTTCGCCGCCCATGAGATGGGCCAGATGGCGCGTGATCGCCAGACCGAGTCCGGTACCACCGTATTCCCGAGTCGTCGAAGCATCGGCCTGCTCGAAGGCCCCGAAAACCTTCGTCAGCGCTTCCGGCGCAATGCCGATACCCGTGTCCTCCACCTCGAAGCGGACCAGCAGCGACTCGGCGGTTTCCTCGATCACCCGCGTGCGCAGGGTGACGGAACCCTTTTCCGTGAACTTGACGGCATTGGTGGCCAGGTTGATGAGCGCCTGGGAAAGCCGCGTCGGGTCGCCGCGCAGGTGATGGGTGATCGGATCCGAGTCCACGATCAGCTTCAGGCCCTTGGCGGCAGCGCGGGCGGAAAGCATGGAGACGATGTTGGCCGACAGGCTGCCGACAGCGACAGCGGTATCTTCGAGCGTCAGCTTGCCGGCTTCGATCTTGGAGAGATCGAGGATGTCATTGATGATGCCCAGCAGCAGGTCCGCGGCGCGGTCGATCTTGTCCAGCTGTATCGCCTGCCGGGGTGTGATGCCGTCGCGCCGCAGGACATGGGCCATGCCGAGAATGGCATTCATCGGCGTGCGAATCTCGTGGCTCATGTTGGCGAGGAAAGCGCTCTTGGCGCGCGTGGCGGCTTCGGCCGCTTCCTTGGCCAGCGCCAGCTCGGCAGTGCGCTGTTCGACGAGTTCCTCGAGATGTTCGCGGTAGCGGTCGAGCTCGTCGGCATTGTGCCGCTTTTCGGTGATGTCTTCCCTGATGGCGAGATAATGCGTGATGCGACCCTCGGGGTCGCGAATCGGCGTCATGATTGCATATTCGGGGTAGATCTCGCCGTTCTTGCGCCTGTTGATCAGCTGGCCCTGCCAGGACCGGCCGCTGGACAGCGCCGCCCAGAGCCGGTCGTAGGTCTCCTTCGGTGTCTGACCGGACTGCAGGAAGCGCGGGTTGCGGCCGATCGCCTCCTCGCGGCTGTAGCCGGTGCTACGCACGAAGGCCTCGTTCACGTACTCGATGTTGGCGTCGATGTCGGTGATGACCACACCGCCGGTACTCTGCTCGACCGCCAGGGAAAGCTTGAACAGCTGGGCCTCGGATTGCTGTCGCGCCTGCAGCATGCGGTCGAACTGTCCCGCCAGGCGCAGGACTTCCGCCGGCCCCTGGGTCGGCAGGGCGATGTCCGTGCGGCCCGTCGCTGCCCCATCCACCGCAGAAGCCAGGCCGCGCAGCGATGCCAGTATCTGGCCGCCGAAGCCCCAGGCCAGCAGCAGGCTCGCCAGGATGACCGCCACCACGGCGAGGGCAGTCAGTGCAAAGTCCTTGCGCAATTCGGCCGCCAGGTTCGCCGAAGGTATGCCGACCGCCACTCCGTAGCCGCTGGCTTCCGAATGGCTGTTGGCCGCCATGACAGATGTCCCGTCGAGGGTCTTGGCATCGAAGGTACCTTCGCGCGGACCGGCAAGCCGCTCGCGCAGCGACGGCGTCACCGGCTGGCCGACGTACTTTTCCGGTTCGTGGCTGCGGGCAACGACGATGCCATCGCGATCATGGACGACCGCACTCCAGTCCGCCGGCAGTGCCTGGGCCTGGATAATCCGATTGAGCCGTTCGCTCAGCAATACCATGCTCAGGTCGTAGATGACCTTGCCGTCGCGGATCACGGGAACCGCGACGGAGACAAGGTGGCGCTTGGACACCGGGCTGATGACAAGATTTGAAATGTAGGAACGTGCCGTCGAAAACACCTGGCGCACCCTGTCGATGTCGGTGACCCGCGGCAGAGGCCCACCGAAGGGCACGAAGGTGTTGATGAGCTGCTGCCCCGATTCGTCGGTCAGGATAATGGCGTCCGCGTAACCGGTACTACCGACGAACAACCTGGCCCGACGGTAAAACGCGCCGAGATCCCCCCGATCCAGCTCATCCGCCGTGACGGCAAGCCCCTGTGCCGCCTGCATGGCGCCAAGAATTTCGCGGTCGACCGCCTGGCTCAGGGAACGCGCTGCCTGCAGGGTGCGCTGCTCCAGATTGGAGCTTTCGCGCTGATACAGGGTGACGGCAAAGAAAACGAGCGCCGCCAACCCGGGCAGGATGACGGCGAGCATGTACCAATGAAGTTTCAGGCCACGCATGGACTTGCGGCGAAAGCACCCGATCGACCGATTAGATCGGTCAGATCATAATGGATTAATCGATGCTGCTGCTAGACTTGCCACCATGACAGAACCCGCCATCACACCCTACCAGCGTATCGGCGGCGAGCGCGCCGTGCGTGCCCTCGTCCATCGTTTCTATGAACTCATGGACACGCTGCCGGAAGCCTACGGCGTTCGCAAGCTGCATCCGAAGGACCTGTCCGGCTCCGAGGAAAAACTGTTCATGTATCTCACCGGCTGGCTCGGCGGGCCGCAGCTGTTCGTCGAGAAATTCGGTCATCCGCGCCTGCGATCGCGGCATATGCCGTTCGCGATCGGCGACACCGAACGCGACCAGTGGATGCTCTGCATGCGCCAGGCGATGGCCGAGCAGATCGACGACGCCACATTGCGCGCCGCGCTCGACACGGCGCTCGCCGACCTCGCCGACTTCATGCGCAATCAGGCCCCCAGCGGCCAGCGACCGATGACCTCGTAGCGGCCATTTCCCGATTGCGCGAGCACAAACTCGCGCACGGGCCAGGCGACCGGCGCCGGCAAGGATGGCACGTCCACGCAGTGCGCATCGCGCAACAGCGTCAGGTGCGCGACGAACGGCCGTGCCTCCAGCGCGAAGCCTGCTGCCCGCAAGCCATCGGTCAACGCGCCGGCGAGGAAAGTCAGTGGTGGCGACTCGCCGCCCGCCCAGACGATCCGGTTGTGTTTCCAGTAACCGAGCCGGTCGAGCGTCAGGGAAAACGGCTCGGCCACGACGCCATCCGCTACCCGGGTTGCCTCGACCAACCGCTCCGCCGGAATGTCGCCGAGGAAAGCCAGTGTCAGGTGCAGCGTATCGCGCCGCATGATGCGGCCACCGCAGGACTCGCGGCTTGCCGCCGCCACCTCGTGCAGAAGCTCGGCCGTCGCCGTATCCGGCCAGACGGCAAAAAAAACTCTAGGCACGACTGAGGAGAACGACGGCCTGCGCGACGATGCCCTCCTGCCGACCCTCGAAGCCGAGACGCTCGTGGGTCTTGCCCTTGACGTTGACGCTGCCGAGGTCGATGCCGAGGTCGGCGGCGATGTTGGCAGCCATGGCAGTGACGAAAGGCGCAATCTTCGGCGCCTGGGCGACCACGGTCGCGTCGACATTGCCCACCTGCCAGCCGGCGGCACGCACGGCCGCCATGGCGCCGCGCAGCAGTTCACGGCTGTCGGCGCCGCGAAATCGTTCGTCGCTGTCTGGAAACAGGCGACCGATGTCGCCCAGGCCGGCGGCGCCAAGGATGGCGTCGGTGATCGCATGCAGCAGCGCATCAGCGTCGGAATGGCCAAGCAGCCCTACCGGGTGCGGGATCTCGACGCCGCCTAGGATCAGCTTGCGTCCCGGCACCAGCGCATGCACATCGTAGCCTTGGCCGATGCGGATATCCATGTTCATTTCCTGTTCGAGAGGATCCACTCGGCCAGTTGCAGGTCGAGCGGCCAGGTGACCTTGAGATTGGTGGCGTCGGCTGCCACCAGCTTGGGATGGAGGCCGAGCGCCTCGATGGCGCCGGCTTCGTCGGTAACCGCCGGCGCCGATTCCAGCGCCGCCAGCAACAGGCCGTGGCGGAACATCTGCGGCGTCTGCGCCTGCCAGAGCTTTGCCCTCGGCACAGTGGCAGTGATGCGGCCACGCGCCTCGCACTTGAGCGTATCGGCGACCGGCACGGCGAGGATGCCGCCGACAGCGTCGTCGTCGACCTCGCGGATCAGCGCCTCGACGTGGTCGACCGTCAGGCAGGCGCGGGCGGCGTCATGCACCAGCACCCAGTCGTCCGCCGCGACGTCGCTGGCGATCGCCTTCAAGCCGTTGGTGACGCTCTCCGCCCGCGTTGCGCCGCCGCAGCGCAGGACACACAGTTTGGTGTCCAGGGTGGCCATATCAACATCCGACCAATACTTGTCATCCGGCGCCAGCACCACGTAGACACGCTCGATCGCCGCCACCGCGCAGAGCGTCGCCAGCGCGTGATGAATCAGCGGCCGGCCACCCAGCAGCAGGTATTGCTTGGGGCACTCGGCGGCCATGCGGGAACCGCCGCCGGCGGCGGGAACGAGAGCAAAGCGGGACATGGGAGGACATTCTATACAATCAAGTCATGAGCCCCTTCGAACCCACCGCCTTCGAGCATGTGCAAGCCTTCGCCATCAGCCTGGCCCTTGGTCTGCTGATCGGGCTGGAACGCGAGCGCAAGCCCGACCCCAAGGCCGGGCTGCGCACGTTTGCGCTGGTGGGAATGTTCGGCTGCCTGTCGGCCCTGCTCGCCGAAAAGACGGACAGCGGCTGGATACTTGCCGTCGGGCTGCTGGCCGTCGCCGGCATGATGCTCACCGCGGTGACCATCGACCCGCCCGATGACGGCGACCCGCCGACCACCTCCATCGTCGCACTGATGATCTGCTACGGCCTCGGCGCCGCCGTCTGGTTCGGCTATGGCGCGCTGGCGGTCATGGCCGCCATCGCCACCACGGCGCTGCTCTACTTCAAAACCCAGCTGCACGGCATCACCCGCGCCCTGACGCACAAGGACCTGATTTCCATCCTTCAGTTCGCCGCCCTGTCCTTCGTCATTCTGCCCATCCTGCCGGACATCGACTACGGTCCCTTCGACACGCTCAATCCGCATCAGATCTGGTGGATGGTGGTGCTGATCTCCGGCGTCTCCCTGGCCGGCTATGCCGCGCTGCGCATCGCCGGCAGCGAACACGGCGCGCCCATGATCGGCTTCTTCGGCGGCCTGGTGTCGTCCACGGCAACGACCATGGTCTTCGCCCGCCATGCCCGCGCCAAAGTCGACCTCGTGCGCACAGCGACGGTGGTCATCCTGCTCGCCAACCTGATGGTCACGCTGCGCCTGCTGCTCATGTCGGCGGTGGTCGCGCCCAGGCTGCTGGCCTCGCTGGCCATCGTTCTCGGCCCCGGCCTGGTGCTGGGTCTCGTCGTCACGGTGCTGGGCTGGCGCGGTCTGCTGGCGGGCCCTGCCCTGCCGATGCCGGAGGTCCGCAATCCGACCGAACTGAAGACAGCCATCTCGTTCGGCCTGTTCTATGCCGCGGTGTTGTTCCTGTCTGCCTGGCTCGAAAGCATCGCCGGAAGCAAGGGCCTCTACGCGGTTGCGCTGACCTCCGGGCTCACCGACGTCGATGCCATCACCCTGTCCAGCCTGCGCCTGCACAACCTGGAGAGGCTGACCGACCAGCAGGCCGTCGTTTCCATCGCCCTGGCCACGCTCTCCAACCTGGTTTTCAAGTCGGGACTGGTGCTGGCCATCGGCGGCGCCACGCTGGCGCGGCGGACCTGGCCGGGACTCATAGCCATCGGCATCGGCATCGGCGCCGGTATCTTCCTTCTGCCCGCTTGAATAGCCTCTCCGCCTGCCCCATAAAGAAGTAGGAGGTAGCGAGATGAGCGTGATGTCCATGCGGCAGGCGGCAGTGGCGGGTTCGTTCTATCCCGGTGATGCCCGCCTATTGCGGTTGGGTATTGATGGCATGCTCGCCGATGTCGCCCAGTCGGCGGTGCAGCCGAAGGCGATCATTGTGCCGCACGCGGGCTATGTTTACTCCGGTCCGGTCGCGGCGCGGGCTTACGCGGTCCTGCGAAAGTCAGCCATGGTGATACGCCGGGTGGTGATCTTTGGCCCGGCGCACCGGGTCTGGGTACCGGGCTTGGCGGCGTCATCGGCGGACCTCTTCGAGACACCCTTGGGTAGAGTTCCGGTCGATCAAGCGGCGGTCGCGGCGGTCGCCCACTTGCCGCAGGTCGAGGTGAATGACGCTGCGCACGCTGCGGAGCATTCGCTGGAGGTGCAGTTGCCATTCCTGCAAACGGTGCTCGACGATTTCGCCATCGTGCCCTTCGTGGTCGGCGGCGCCACGCCCGATCAGGTCGCCGAAGTCATGGAACTGCTCTGGGGCGGGCCGGAGACCTTGATCGTCGTTTCCTCCGATCTCTCGCACTATCTCTCCTACGCCGAAGCACGGCAAATCGACCGCGCGACCGCGGACAGCATCCTGGCGCGGCAGTCCCTGGGCCACCACGAACAGGCCTGCGGCGCGACGCCCATCAACGGCCTGATGGAAGTGGCGCGGCGCCGGCATCTGACGCCGACGCTGCTCGACCTGCGCAATTCCGGCGACACCGCCGGCGACAAGTCGCGCGTGGTCGGCTACGCCGCCTTCGCCTTCACGGGGCCGGGCCATGACTGAGGCTCTCGGCCGTGCCCTGCTGATCCGCGCCCGCAACTCGATCGCCGCCGATCTTGGCCAATCGACCGTCAGCGAGCCGGACGACGACGCTCTGCAGCAGCCGGGCGCGGTGTTCGTCACGCTCACGCAGCAGGGCCAGTTGCGCGGCTGCATCGGCTCGCTGGAGGCCCATCGTCCGCTCGACGCCGACGTGCGCGCCAATGCCAGAGCGGCCGCCTTTCGCGATCCGCGCTTCGCGCCGCTGGATGCCGACGAACTGCCCCGCACCTGCGTCGAGGTATCGCTGCTGACGCCGGCCACACCGATAAGCATCATCGACGAGGAGGATGCCGTGCGCCAGCTGCGGCCGGGCATCGACGGCGTCATCCTCGAATGGCGGGGCCGGCGCGGCACCTTCCTGCCGCAGGTCTGGGAAAGCCTGCCTGAGTGCCACCTGTTCCTCGCCCACCTGAAACAGAAAGCCGGCTTGCCGGCCGATTTCTGGGCGCCGGATGTCAAACTTTTTCGCTATGAGGTGCAAAAATGGAAAGAGCCCCTGAAGAACTGACGGGGGTACCGGGACGCTGGTGGCACCCCATCGAAGAAGGACGCATCCAGTGCGACCTCTGCCCGCGCGACTGCAAGCTCAAGGACGGCCAGCGCGGTGCCTGCTTCGTGCGCGCCAACAAGGGCGGCAGCATGATCCTGACCACCTATGGCCGCAGCAGCGGCTTCTGCATCGACCCGATCGAGAAAAAGCCGCTCAACCACTTCTACCCCGGTTCCTCGGTGCTGTCCTTCGGCACTGCCGGCTGCAACCTCGCGTGCAAGTTCTGCCAGAACTGGGACATTTCCAAGTCGCGCGAGATGGACACGCTGATGGACGACGCCACACCCGAGGCCATTGCCAGAGCCGCGCAGCGTTACGGCTCGCAAAGCGTCGCCTTCACCTACAACGACCCGGTGATCTTCGCCGAGTACGCCATGGACACCGCCGACGCCTGCCATGCCCAAGGCCTCAAGTCGGTTGCCGTCACCGCCGGCTACATGCACCTGCCGGCGGCGAAGGAGTTCTATGCCAGGATGGACGCCGCCAACGTGGACCTCAAGGGTTTCACCGAGGACTTCTACTTCAAGCTCTGCGTCGGCCACCTGCAGCCCGTGCTCGACACGCTGGCCTACATCCACCACGAGACGAACTGCTGGCTGGAAATCACGACG
>DASRXN010000064.1:0-31285 GCA_035654135.1 Rhodocyclaceae bacterium
AGATCGTTGGAGTCCATGATCCGCTCGGCCACCTGCTGGTGCGCGGCAAATGTGCCCGATTGGCGGAGAAGTTGGTCGACGAGGGTGGTTTTGCCATGGTCGACGTGGGCGATGATGGCGATGTTACGGAGCGGGCGGGACATGGCGAAAGACCGGGTAGGGAGTACGTCGAGAGGGCGCGCATTCTAGCATGGCGAGCATGACCCACATGCTAGAATTTGGCAAAATTTTCAAGGAATTTCACATGCTTGCAGTGATCGGTGGTAGCGGCCTGACGCAATTGGCGAACCTCGACGTGACCCGTCGCGAGATTGTTCGCACGCCATTTGGCGAGCCGTCCGGCGCACTTACCTTCGGCCGCATCGGCTGTCAGGAAGTGGTATTCCTGGCCCGCCATGGCTACGGCCACACAATTCCACCTCACCGCGTCAACTATCGGGCCAACCTCTGGGCCCTGGTTCGCTCGGCGGAGGCCGATGGGATCGTTTCGGTCGCCTCGGTGGGCGGCATTAGGGCCGATCTGGCACCGGGCACGGTGGTCGTGCCGAACCAGATCATCGACTACACCTGGGGCCGCCACGTAACCTTCCATGAGGGCGACGGCCAGCCGGTGGTTCATATCGACTTTACCGAGCCCTACGATCACGGCCTGCGACAGCAACTCCTGGCAGCGGGAGAACGGGCAGGGGAAGCGGTAACCGACGGTGGGGTGTATGGTGCCACGCAGGGACCCCGCCTGGAAACCGCCGCCGAGATCAACCGGTTGGAACGGGATGGCGCCGATCTGGTCGGCATGACGGGCATGCCGGAGGCTTCGCTCGCCAGGGAACTCGACGTTCCCTATGCCGCTGTCTGCCTTGTTGCCAACTGGGCGGCCGGACGCGGCGATAGTGCACGTTCGATCAGCTTCGGGAGCATAGAGGAAGTGCTGCAGGTTTCGCTCGTCCGCGTCCGGCGCATCATCGAGCATCTGTGCGCCGAAGCGGCCTAGTTCCGACCTTGGCCTACACTTGCAGGGCGTCGAGCAGTTCCTGCTCCAGATGTACCAGCGTCACCATCTTGCCGAGTTCCTCACCGCTGATCAGGAAGGTGTCCTCGACTCGTTCGCCCAGCGTGGCGATCTTGGCCGAACGGATGAAGATGCCGTGCTGGCTGAGGATGCGCGCTACCGCATAGAGCAGCCCTGGCCGGTCGGCAGCGGCGATCGACATGACATGCTGGTTGCCACGCTCGTCGGGGCGGATATTCACTTCCGGCGTGATCGGGAAGTGTTTGACCTGGCGGGACAGGCGCACCAGTGGTGGTGCTTCCAGCGGCGGCCGTGTCCTCAGGCGTTCGGCGAGATCGTGTTCGACCAGGGCGATGATGTCGCGATAGGCCAGGTGCTCGCCCGGGTCGAGCAGCACGAAGCTGTCGAGGGCGTAGCCGTGGCGGGTGGTATGCACTTTTGCTTCGGCGATCGAATAGCCGAGGCGGGCGAAGAAACCGCATATGCGCGCGAACAGCTCCGGCTGATCGGCGACGTAAATCATCACCTGAACGCCATCGCCGAATGGATTGATGCGGGCGCGGACGACGGGTTCCAGACTATCCGCACGGTAGTAGAGGGCGTGGGTATGCCAGGCGATTTCGTCGGCGTCGTGACGCAGGAAGTAGCTCGTATCAAGCTGCTGCCAGAGCGCCTGTTCGACATCCGGCCGCAGGCCGCGCAGGCGCAGCAGGCGGCGTGCCTCCTCCTGTCGTTCGCTGATGCCGGCCATTTGCAGCGGCGCGTCGCCGCGCAACCACTGGGCCGTGGCGCGGAAGAGATCTTCGAGCAGCTTGCCCTTCCAGGCATTCCAGACTTTCGGGCTGGTGCCGCGAATGTCGGCCACGGTCAGAAGATAGAGGGCGATCAGGCGGCGTTCCGTGCCCACCTGGCGAGCGAAATCGCGGATGACTTCGGGATCGGCCAGGTCCTGTTTTTGCGCCACCTGCGACATGGTTAGGTGCTGACCGACCAGGAACACCACGAGTTCGCCATCCTCGCCGCTGATGCCGTGTTGTCGGCAGAAACGGCGGGCATCGGCCATGCCCAACTGCGAGTGATCGCCGCCGCGTCCCTTGGCAATATCGTGGAACATGGCCGCGACGTACAGCAGCCATGAACTGTCGAAGCCGGTCATCAGCCGGGTGCAGAAGGGATACTCGTGTGCAAACTCCGGCAGCGCCAGCCGCCGCAGGTTGCGCACCACCTGCAGGATGTGCTGATCCACCGTATAGACGTGGAACAGGTCGTGCTGCATCTGGCCGACGATGCGACCGAAGGCGGGCAGGTATTGACCGAGAACATCGTATTGGTTCATCCGCCGCAACTCGTGAGTCAGGCCGCGCTTTTCCTTGAATAGCTGGAGAAACAGGCCAGGAGCCTCGCGGTCGCGGCGCAGTGCGGTGCCGGCGCGATGGCGCGCCTGCCATAGCGCGCGCAGCGTGCGCGCGGTCATGCCGTGCAGCTCCGGACGATGCGCCATCAGCAGGAAACTTTCCAGGATTGCCCTTGGTTCGCGCTCGAACAGGTCGTCCTGACGAATGTCGAGCAGGTCGCGAACCATTTGGAAACGCTCGTCGATGACGATGGGTGTGGGCGCCGGGCCTGGCGCGATGCGGGCGTTGAGGTTCTGCAACACCAGTGTGTTGAGCTGCGTCACCAACTTGGCATTGCGGTAGTAGCGCTGCATCAGCACTTCGGAGGCCCGCTTGGCGGCGGTGCGTACAATGCCAAAGCTTTTCGCCAGGGCTTCCTGATGTTCGAAGGAGAGGCGATCCTCGCGGCGATTGACGATGTGGTGCAGCCGGATGCGCAGGTGGCGCAGGAATGCCTCGGCCCGGGACAGTTGCCGCGCTTCCTCGTCGGTCACCAGGACGGTCTTGGCGAGGTCGCGCCAGTTGTCGCCCAGGTGTGCCGCCTGGGCGATCCAGAGGATGACCTGCAGATCGCGCAGGCCGCCCGGACTTTCCTTGCAGTTGGGCTCCAGGCTGTACGGAGTGTCGTTGTAGCGGGTGTAACGCTCGGTCTGCTCCAGTTGCTTGGCCTTGAAAAAGGCCACCGGGTCGAGGTGGGCGTGGAAGCGCCGGTTGAATTCATCGAACAGGCCGCGGTTGCCGCACAGCAGACGTGCTTCGATCAGCGTGGTCTGGACGGTGATGTCGAGTTCGGCTTCGTGGAGGCATTCGCCGATGTTGCGCACACTATGGCCGATGTCTAGGCCGATGTCCCAGAACAGGCCGATCAGGGGTTCGAGACGCGAGTGGTGAGTGGCGTCGCAGTCCTCCGGCACCAGAAACAGCAGATCGACATCCGAGGCGGGGTACAGCTCGCCGCGACCGTAACCGCCTACAGCGATCAGGGCAACATCGGCCGGCATCGCCAGCTGTCGCCAGATATTGCGCAGGACGCCGTCGACCAATCGTGCCCGGCCACGCAACAGGGCAGTGGCAGAGCCCTTGCGCGCATAGGCGGCGTTCAGCCGCTGCTGACTTTCGCGCAGGGTAGTGCGAGTTTCGGCGATCAGGGCTCGCAGGTCCGTGGCGAGCGCGGCTGCCTCGGCCATGGCGGCGTCAGGCGGCAATGACCGGCTTCGGCGGCGCCCCGGCCGATAGAGTCAGGACTTCGGCGCCGGTGGCCGTGACGACAATGGTATGTTCCCACTGGGCCGACAGGCTGCGGTCCTTGGTGACGATGGTCCAGCCGTCCGGCAGTTCGGAGATGGCGGCCTTGCCGGCGTTGATCATCGGCTCGATGGTGAAGGTCATGCCGGGCAGAAGTTCCGGACCGGTGCCGGCCTTGCCATAGTGCAATACCTGCGGTTCCTCGTGAAAGCTCCGGCCGATGCCGTGGCCGCAGAACTCCCGCACCACGGAAAATCCGTTCTTCTCGGCATAGCGTTGGATGGCGGCGCCAATGTCGCCCAGACGGGCGCCGGGTCGGACCTGGTCGATGCCCAGCCAAAGGCATTCAAGCGTGATCTGGCACAGGCGCCTGGCCAGGATCGAGGCCTCGCCGACCACGAACATGCGGCTGGTATCGCCGTGCCAGCCTTCTTTGATGGTGGTGATGTCGAGGTTGACGATGTCGCCCTTTTTCAAGGGACGATCATTGGGCACGCCGTGGCAGACCTGATGGTTGACGGAAGCGCAGATCGACTTCGGGTAGGGCGGATAGCCGGGCGGCGCGTAATTGAGGGGCGCCGGCACGCAGCCCTGGACATCGACCATGTAGTCGTGACAAAGCTTGTCCAGTTCGCCGGTGGTGACACCCGCCTTGACGAATGGTGTGACGTAGTCGAGTACTTCGCCCGCCAGCCGGCCGGCGATGCGCATGCCTTCTATTTCTTCGGCGGTCTTGACGATAATGCCCATTTGCTCTGCCATCGGGATTGTTGGCGGCATTCTACCCGTCGGCTCGGCAAAGCATCGAAGAACTTGATGCCATGTATCGGAAAAGGTTATAATTTTTAGATTGCTTGGGATGGTCCCAGGCAAAATCCGCACGCTCGGCACCGAATGGGTGATCGTGATTGACGTTTGATCACGGATTGGTCACAGCCGGGCGGAGGCTAACCCATATCGGAGATCGACTTATGAGTACTACCATGCGCCAGATGCTGGAGGCCGGCGTCCATTTCGGCCATCAGACCCGTTTCTGGAACCCCAAGATGGCCAATTACATTTTCGGCCATCGCAACAAGATCCATATCATCAACCTCGAAAAGACCCTCACCAAGTACAACGAGGCAATGGCGTTCGTGAAAACGATGACGGCCAAGAAGGGCACCGTCCTGTTTGTCAGCACCAAGCGACAGGCCCGCGAAATCATCGCCGAGGAAGCGCAGCGTTGCGGTATGCCCTGCGTGGACGAGCGCTGGCTGGGCGGTATGCTGACCAACTTCAAGACAGTCAAGCAGTCCATCAAGCGCCTGAAGGACATGGAGCAGATGGCTGAGGACAACGCCTTCGAGAAAATGTCGAAGAAAGAGGCCTTGATGCATCAGCGTGAGCTGGTCAAGCTGCAAAAGAGTCTTGGCGGCATCAAGGATATGGCTGGCCTGCCTGACGCGCTGTTCGTCATTGATGTCGGCTACCACAAGATCGCCATCACCGAAGCCAACAAGCTGGGCATTCCGGTCATCGGCGTGGTCGACACCAATCACAGCCCGGAAGGCATCAACTACGTAATTCCCGGCAACGACGATTCCTCGCGTGCCATCCGTCTGTACGCCCGAGGCGTCGCCGACGCGATCCTCGAAGGCAAGAGCCAGAGTCTGAACGAGGTGGTCCAGGCCGTCGCCGGCGAAGACGAGTTCGTCGAGGTCCAGGAAGAGTCTGCCCAGTAAGGCGACGCAAGTCTGTCGAGGAAATCAACAAAATCTGGAGTCAAGTAATGGCGGAAATCACCGCAAGTATGGTGAAGGAACTGCGCGAGAAGACCGACGCGCCCATGATGGAATGCAAGAAGGCGCTGACCGAAGGTGGCGGCGACATGGCCAAGGCCGAGGAAATCCTGCGCGTCAAGCTCGGCAACAAGGCGACCAAGGCCGCGACCCGCGTCGCTGCCGAAGGCGTGGTTGGCATGTATCTGTCGACCGACGGCAAGCTGGCCGCCGTCGTCGAGGTCAACTCGGAAACGGACTTCGTGGCCAAGAACGATGAGTTCATCGCTCTGGCCAAGGGTTGCGCCGACCTGGTGGCGACCAAGAATCCGGCCGACGTCGCCGCCTTGTCCGCGCTGCCGATGGGCGAGGGTACCGTCGAGTCGACCCGTGCCGCGCTGGTCGGCAAGATCGGCGAGAACATGAGTATCCGCCGCTTCGAGCGCATCGCGGCCAAGGGCAAGCTGTCGTCCTATGTTCATGGCGGTTCGAAAATCGGCGTGCTGGTGGATGTCACCGGTGGTGACGATCAGTTGGCCAAGGATCTGGCCATGCATATTGCCGCTTCCAAGCCGAAGTCGCTCGATTCCAGCGGCGTCCCCGCCGACCTGCTCGACACCGAGCGCCGCATCGCCATCGAAAAGGCGCGTGAGGCCGGCAAGCCGGAGAACATGCTGGAGAAGATTGCCGAAGGCACCGTACAGAAATATCTGAAGGACGTGACACTGCTCGGCCAGGTGTTCGTCAAAGCCGAGGATGGCAAGCAGACCATCGAGCAACTGCTGAAGAGCAAGGGCGCGACGGTCAACGCCTTCACGCTTTACGTCGTCGGCGAAGGCATCGAGAAGAAGGTGAACGACTTCGCCGCCGAAGTAGCGGCCCAGGCCGCCGCGGCCAAGAAGTAATCAGCCAAAGTCAGTCTTCGCGGAACGCTACCATGCCAGCCTACAAGCGCATCCTGCTCAAACTCTCGGGCGAGGCCCTGATGGGCGACGACGCCTATGGCATCAACAGGGACACGCTCTGGCGCATAGTCAATGAAGTGAAGGTGGTGGCCGACCTCGGCGTCGAGATCGGTGTCGTCATCGGCGGCGGCAATATCTTTCGTGGCATGGCCGGTGCCTCGACAGGCATGGACCGCGCTACCGCCGACTACATGGGCATGCTGGCAACGGTGATGAACGCCATGGCGCTGGCCGATGCCATGCGCCAGGCCAATCTTCAGGCCCGCGTGCAGTCGGCGCTCAACATCGAACAGGTCGTCGAACCGTACATCCGCGGCAAGGCCATTCGCTACCTTGAAGAAGGTAAGGTAGTGATATTCGGCGGTGGCACGGGCAACCCGTTCTTCACCACCGATACGGCGGCCGCATTGCGCGGTTCCGAGATCGGCGCTGAGATCGTGCTCAAGGCGACCAAGGTTGACGGCATCTACACCGCCGATCCGAAGAAGGATCCGACGGCGACGCGTTTTAATCGCATCAGCTTCGATGAGGCGATCGGCCGCAACCTTGCTGTCATGGACGCGACTGCCTTTGCACTCTGTCGAGACCAGAAACTGCCGATTAATGTTTTCTCCATCTTCAAGGCTAGCGCGCTGAAGCGCGTCGTCATGGGGGAGGATGAAGGCACGCTGGTGCATTGTTAGGAATTTGCAATGATTGCCGAACTCAAGAAGACGACCGAACAGAAGATGCTGAAGAGCCTCGACGCACTCAAGCACGACTTGGCCAAGGTGCGTACCGGTCGAGCCCACACGGGCATCCTTGACCATGTGCAGGTGGAGTACTACGGTACCTTCATACCGATCAACCAGGTGGCCAATATCACCCTGATCGACTCGCGGACCATCGGCGTCCAGCCGTGGGAAAAGCCGATGATCGCCAAGGTCGAGAAGGCGATTCGTGACTGCGATCTCGGACTCAACCCTGCCACCCAGGGCGACGTGATCCGCGTGCCCATGCCGATGCTGACCGAGGAGCGGCGCAAGGAACTGATCAAGGTCGTCAGGCACGAGGGCGAGAACGCCAAGGTGGCTGTGCGCAACCTGCGACGCGACGCCATCGCTCATCTCAAGGACGCGCTGAAGAAGCACGAATTGTCCGAGGACGATGAACGCCGTGCCCAGGATGACGTCCAGAAACTGACCGACAAGTACGTCACCGAAGTCGACAAGATGCTGGTCGACAAGGAAAAGGATCTGATGGCCATCTGAGCCATCTGAGCGCATCGATGGCGGCCTTTGGCAGTTCCACACAGACGGTCCCGGAAATCCGGGATGTGCCGAAGCACTTGGCCATCATCATGGATGGCAACGGTCGCTGGGCCCGCAAACGCTTCATGCCCCGCGTCGCGGGCCATAAGCGCGGCGTCGAAACACTGCGCACCGTCATCAAGGCCTGCATCGAGCGTCGAATCGAGTTCCTGACCGTATTCGCTTTCAGCTCCGAGAACTGGCGTCGCCCCCCAGAGGAAGTGTCGTTCCTGATGAACCTGTTCGTCGCCGCGCTCAACGAGGAAGTCGGCCGCCTGCACCAGAACGGCATACGCTTGAAGGTGGTTGGCGATCTGTCGCATTTCGAGCCGCGTTTGCGGGAATTGATAGAGGCTGGTGAAGCGCGTACTGCCGGCAACACCAAGTTGATACTGACCATTGCTGCCAACTACGGGGGCCGCTGGGATATCCTTCAAGCAGCCAATCGACTTGCCCGGGCACATCCGGAACGATGCGGCGAATGGAACGAGGCCGATCTTGCGCCCTACCTCGCCATGGCCTACGCGCCAGAACCGGACCTTTTCATCCGCACCGGCGGCGAAGAACGCATCAGCAACTTCATGATCTGGCAACTGGCTTATACCGAACTTTTCTTTACCGATCGCCTTTGGCCGGAGTTCGATGCGGCGACGCTGGATGCGGCTATAGACTCATATCGCCGCCGGGAGCGGCGCTTCGGGCGCACCAGCGAACAACTGACGGATGATCGGGGAGCGCGGCGGCCCGATGATGCTCCGGTGCCGCAACAGCAAGATGCTTAAAGCGCGGATAATCACCGCACTTGCCCTGCTGGCGGGATTTCTCTGTGTGCTCTTTCTGCTGCCAAAGCCGGTGGTGGCGGTCGTCTTCGCGCTGGTTGCTGCCTTGATGGCATGGGAATGGGGCGGCTTGATGCACATCGACAGAGATGGCCGGTTCCTGTTCGTCGGTTTCATCCTGATTTCCTGCCTGACCGCCTACAACCAGGCCGACTTCGCCTATCCAAAGCTGTGGTGGCTGTCGGCGCTGTTCTGGTTACTGCTGGTACCGCTCTGGCTATGTCGTCGCTGGCGCATGTCCAGCAACGACATGGCGGGGTACGCAGCCGGCTGGATCCTGATTGTGCCCACGTGGGCCGCCATGGTGTCGCTGCACGACCGTAATCCGTGGCTGCTGTTTGGTGCCATGGCGCTGGTCTGGGTCGCCGATATTGCGGCCTATTTCGCGGGACGAGCGTGGGGCCGGCACAAACTGGCGCCGGCCATCAGTCCCGGCAAGACATGGGAGGGGGTCGTGGGCGCGGTGACCGGAGTGCTGGTTTATGGTGCCGCGGCGGCGATGGTGGCCCGCTACTCCCCCCCCGGCAAGCTTTCCTGGGCTCTGCTGCTGGTTGCGCTGACGGCAGTCAGCATCGTTGGTGATCTGTTCGAGTCGATGGTGAAGCGCCAGGCGGACGTCAAGGACAGCGGTAATCTGCTGCCCGGCCATGGCGGCCTGCTCGATCGCCTCGACAGCCAGACATCCACGCTGCCGCTGGCGGCACTGATTCTGGCCTGGCTGCAAGCGTCATGACGCGCCAGCGCCTGACAATTCTCGGTGCCACCGGCTCCATTGGCGCCAGCACTCTGGATGTGGTGGCCCGCCATCCGGATCGCTTCGAGGTAGTGGCCCTGACTGGCCATCGCCGTCTCGATATTCTCGAAACCCAATGTCGTCGCCATCGACCGCGTTACGCGGTGGTTGGCGACGAGGCCGACGCCAGGCTGCTCGCATCAGCTCTTGCCGGAATCGGCACCGAGGTATTGGCCGGCCCCGAAGCATTGGAGAATGTTGCCGCGCTCAGCGAAGTCGATTCCGTCATGGCTGCGATCGTGGGCGCGGCAGGTTTGCCGCCGACGCTGGCTGCCGTTCGCGCCGGCAAGCGGGTGCTGCTCGCCAACAAGGAAGCACTGGTGATGGCCGGCGCTGTCTTCATGGCGGAGGTGGCCCGTTGTGGCGCCACGCTGCTGCCAATCGACAGCGAACACAACGCCGTTTTTCAATCCCTACCAGCCAGTTTTGCCGGCAGCCTGGCCGGCGTTGGTGTGCGCAAGATATTGCTTACAGCTTCCGGCGGTCCATTCCGCGGCGTACCGTTTGAATCGCTGACGAACGTGACTCCGGACCAGGCCTGCGCCCATCCCAACTGGGCCATGGGCCGCAAGATATCGGTCGACTCCGCCACCATGATGAACAAGGGCCTGGAAGTCATCGAGGCTCACTGGCTGTTCAATGCCGCGCCGGACCAGATCGAGGTCGTGATTCACCCGCAAAGTGTCATTCATTCGCTGGTGCAGTATGCCGACGGTTCGGTCATCGCCGAACTTGGCAATCCGGACATGCGTACTCCCATCGCGCATGCCCTTGCTTATCCGGAGCGGATCGAGGCGGGTGTTGCGTCGCTCGATCTGTTCCAGGTCGCCCAGCTGAATTTCGAGAGGCCGGATCTTAGACGTTTTCCCTGCCTGGCGCTGGCCTTTCAGGCACTCGAGGCTGGCGATAACGCGCCGGCAGTGCTGAATGCCGCCAATGAAATTGCTGTTGCCGCCTTTCTTGAAGGCGGGTTGCCTTTCCTGCGTATCGCCGATGTGATCGCCGCGTCCCTGGACGCCGTGCCGGTTGCCGCTGCCAACGAATTGGCCGCTGTACTGGCTGCCGATGCGGCTGGCCGCGAGGCTGCCCGGCAGGCACTGATGCATTTTGGTCGATCAGGCCAATGAATCACGGCTCCCTATTGTGGTATCTCGGCGCTTTCGCCCTTGCCCTGGGTATTCTGATCGTCGTTCATGAACTGGGCCACTATCTGGTCGCCCGTCTGGTCGGTATCAAGGTGTTGCGATTCTCTGTGGGCTTTGGCAAGCCGCTCGTAAGCCGTCGGTTTGGTGCCGACGGCACCGAATGGTCACTGGCGGCGTTTCCCCTCGGCGGCTACGTAAAGATGCTCGACGAGCGCGAAGCGGAGGTGCCGACAGCGGAACTTCACCGTGCCTTCAACCGTCAGTCGGTGGGCCGTCGTTCCCTCGTGGTCGTGGCCGGTCCGATCGCCAACCTGTTACTGGCAGTCCTTCTGTATTGGGTGCTGTTCATTCACGGCGTCGACGAAATGCGGCCGCTTCTCGCCGCACCACCGGTGGCGACCGCTGCTGCGCAGGCCGGCATTGAGGAGGGCGAACTGGTGCGCAGCGTGTCCGGCACCGCCGTTACCACGCTGCAGGACTTCCGCTGGCAGGTGATGCACAGAATCATGGACCGTCAGCCAGCGATTCTCGAGGTGATCAACCAGCGCGGCGAGATTGCCTTCCGTACGCTCGACACCACAGCCGTCAATGCTGTGGAATTGGATGAGGATTTTACAAGGATTCTTGGGCTGGCGCCCTACCGCCCCAGGCTCAAACCTATCATCGGTGCAGTGGCGGCAGGCTCGGTGGCCGAAGCGGCCGGGATCATGATTGGCGACGAAGTGAGGGCCATCGATGGCAAGACCATCAGGAGCTGGACCGAATTGGCCACGACCATTCGCGCCTCGTCCGGCAAGCCGATTTCGATTGCCATCGTGCGTGACGGGGCTGCGCGCGAGGTCCAGGTGACGCCGAAGGCCGAAAAAGAGGGTGGACAGACAGTCGGCCGCATCGGCGTCGGCGTGCGGGATGATCCCGAGGCACGCGCGCAGCTGATGGTCCAGGTACGTTTCGGCCCCGTCGATGCACTGGGCAAGGCGGTCAGCCAGACCTGGGACACGTCGGTCTTCAGCCTGCGCATGATTGGCCGCATGCTGGTAGGCGAATTGTCATGGAAAAACATCTCCGGGCCGGTCACGATTGCTGACTACGCAGGTCAGTCGGCGCGACTCGGCATCGACCACTATCTCAAGTTTCTCGCTCTGATCAGCATCAGTCTGGGTGTGCTCAATCTGCTGCCCATCCCGATTCTGGATGGGGGGCATTTGTTGTATTATTTGGTCGAGGTCATCAAGGGTGGTCCGCTATCTGAGCGGGTCATGGAAATCGGCCAGCAGATCGGGCTCGGGCTGCTGGTGCTCTTGATGGCTTTTGCCTTTTACAACGACATCAATCGCCTCATCTCGGGCTAGTCCATGAAGAAGAATCTGATCGCAGGCCTGATCGCGGCACTTCTGGCATCTCCGGCGCTCGCCTTCGATCCCTTCACGATCAAGGATATTCGCGTAGAGGGTATCCAGCGTACCGAGGCCGGCACAGTATTCAGCTATCTCCCCATCAAGGTCGGTGACACCATGACCGACGAAAAGGCGGCGGAAGCTGTGAAGGCGTTGTTTGCCACCGGCTTCTTCAAGGACGTCCGGCTCGAGATCGACAATGGCGTACTAGTGGTGCTACTTGAGGAACGGCCGGCCATTTCGGCCATCGACTTTGTCGGGCTCAAGGCGTTTAACAAGGATCAGTTGCGCAAGAGTTTGCGCGATGTGGGCCTGGCCGAGTCGCGCATCTTCGACCGCGCCCTGGTCGAGCGCGCCGAGCAGGAATTGAAGCGGCAGTATCTGAGTCAAGGCCACTACGCGGTGCAGATCACCACGACGGTGACGCCGCTGGAGCGCAACCGGGTTGGCATCAACTTCAATGTCGACGAAGGCGAGATCGCCAAGATCAAGCAAATCAACATCATCGGCGCCAACGCATTCAAGGAAGACGACCTGCTCGACTTGTTCGTCCTTCAGACACCGGGGTGGTTCACCTGGTATACGAAGAACGACCAGTATTCCAAGCAGAAACTGTCGGGCGATCTGGAGACCCTGCGCTCCTACTATCTTGACAGGGGTTATCTGGAGTTCAACATCGAATCCACCCAGGTTTCGATTTCGCGGGACAAGCAGGATATCTACATCACCATCAACGTCACCGAAGGCGAAAAGTACTCGGTTTCGTCGGTCAAACTGGCTGGAGAACTGCTGCTGCCCGAGGATGAGCTGACCAAGCTGGTCAAGGTCAAGCCGGGCGAGACCTACTCCAGGGAGAAGCTTACCGAGACGACCAAGGCCATCAGCGAACGCCTGGGCAACGAAGGCTATGCCTTTGCCAACGTCAACGCGGCGCCGGAAACGGACAAGGACAAGCACCAGGTTGCCTTCACCATCTATATTGACCCGGGCCGCCGCGTCTATGTGCGCCGGATCAACGTCTCCGGCAACACGCGTACCCGGGATGAAGTGGTGCGTCGGGAAATGCGCCAGATGGAGGCGAGCTGGTACGACGGCGACAAGATCAACAAGTCGCGTACACGTGCGGACCGACTCGGCTACTTCGACGAAGTGACCGTGGAAACGCCGGCCGTCGCGGGCACTACCGATCAGGTGGATGTCAACGTCAATGTCAAGGAAAAGCCGACCGGCAGCCTGATGCTCGGCGCCGGCTTCTCCAGCACGGAAAAGCTGGTGCTGTCAGGCTCGATCCAGCAGCAGAATCTGTTTGGCAGCGGCAACTTTGTCGGTATTGGCGTCAATACCAGCAAGTCGAACAAGGTCTACTCGCTCTCCTACACCAACCCTTATTACACGATCGATGGCATCTCCCGCGGCTTCGATCTTTACCATCGGGACTACGACACCTCGTCGCTGACGACCCTTGCAACTTACGGTGCCCGCTCGACCGGTGGTGGTGTCCGTTATGGAGTACCCGTCACCGAGGACGATACGATCAATTTCGGTCTTGCCTACGATGAGACGACGCTGAAGGTGGATTCGACCAGTCTGCAGTTGTATCAGGAATACGTGCGGAAATTCGGCGCGACGAACTCGAGCGTTCTGGGAACTGCCGGCTGGGCCAGGGATACCATGGATAGCCGGATCTATCCGACCAAGGGTTACATTCAGCGTCTGGGGGGCGAAGTTGCCCTGCCGGGTGGGACATTGCGTTACTACAAGGCGAGCTACCAGCACCAGCGCTATTTCCCTCTGACACGCCAATACACGCTGGCCCTGAATGGTGAGCTTGGCTACGCTAACGGTTTTGCTGCCCATCAGTTGCCCTTCTTCAAGAATTTCTACGCTGGCGGCATTGGCTCGGTGCGTGGCTACGAGGCTAGTTCACTTGGTCCGGTTGATGCGGTGACGTCCCAGCGTCTGGGCGGCAACCGCCGCATGATCGGCAGCGCGGAATTCCTGTTCCCGATGCCGGGCACGGGGCAGGACAAGTCCCTGCGTCTGGGCGCGTTCCTGGATGCCGGACAGGTATGGGCAGGTGGCGAAAAAATGAGCTTGGGCGATCTGCGTTACAGCTTCGGCCTCTCGGCAGCGTGGAATTCGCCGGTGGGCCCGCTAAAATTCAGTTTTGGCCAACCCATCAACAAGAAGCCGGATGACAAGCTGCAACGCTTGCAGTTCCAGATGGGCACGGTATTCTGACGGTATTTGCTAAATGAGGCGCACCTTGAAAAGATTGATTGCCCCCCTGCTGGCCGGAGTCCTTGCCTTTAGTGCCTTCGCTGCCGAGGCCGAGGTCAGGATCGGCTTCGTCAATGGCCAACGCGTCATCAACGAGTCGCCCCAGGCTGCCAAGGCGAAGAAGAAGCTGGAAAAGGAATTCGAAAAGCGGGATCAGGACCTGCAAAAGACGGCCAAGCAACTGCAGGGCATGCAGGAAGGCCTGGAGAAGAATGCTGTCACGATGTCCGAGACCGACCGGCGCAACAAGGAACGCGAGTTCAATGAGCTGAACCGGGATTTTCAGCGTCGCCAGCGCGAGTTTCGTGAAGACCTGAACCTGCGTCAGAACGAGGAAATGGCCGCCATCTACGAACGGGTCAACAAGGTGATCAAACAGGTTGCCGAGAACGAAAAATATGACATCATCCTGCAGGAGGCGGTATTCGTCAGTTCTCGCATCGACTTGACCGAAAAGGTGATCAAGGCCTTGAACGATGCCAAGGACGCGCTGCCCGCGAAGTGAGTCGTGTCAGTTCGCCTCGATGAGATCGTTGCTCGCCTAGGCGGCGATCTTGCCGGTGATGGCAGCTTGCGCGTTTCCCGCATTGCCACTCTTGACACTGCCGGTTCCGACGACCTTAGTTTTCTCGCAAATCCCAGGTATCGTGCCCGGCTGGCGGCCACCCGTGCCGCTGCCGTCATTGTTGGCCCCGAGGCGGCACAGGACTGCCCCGTTGCGGCGATTGTCACGCCGCAGCCCTACCTGTATTTCGCCCGGGTCGCCCAATGGTTGTATCCAAGGCTGCGGCCGCCGGCAGGCATACATCCGAGCGCGGTCGTAGAGGCCTCCGTGCCCGCGACCGCCAGCATCGGCCCGCACGTCCGCATAGGGCCGGGCACCGTTATCGGCGATGGTGTCGTTGTCGAGGCCAATTGCAGCATCGGTGCCGGCTGCCGGATCGGTGCCAGTTCCTGGCTTCATGCCGGTGTCAGCGTCTACGCCGATTGTTCGATCGGCGCTCGAGCCATCATTCATTCCGGAGCCGTGATCGGCGCCGACGGTTTCGGTTTTGCTCGCGACAGCGACGGCTCCTGGGTCAAGATTCCCCAGACCGGCCGCGTCGTCATCGGCGATGACGTCGAGATTGGCGCCAACACCACCATCGACCGCGGAGCGCTGGAAGACACCGTGATCGAGGATGGTGTCAAGCTCGACAACCAGATCCAGGTCGGTCACAACGTCCATATCGGCGCCCATACGGCCATGGCGGGCTGCGTCGGCATCGCCGGCTCGGCGCGCATCGGCAGCCGTTGTACGGTGGGTGGGGCGGCTGTCATCCTCGGCCACTTGACCATCGCCGACGACGTCAACATCTCCGCCGGCACGCTGGTGGCCAAATCGATCACCGAGGTAGGTACCTATACTGGCATGGTGCCGTTTCTCGAGCACGGCGAATGGCGGAAGAATTTTTCCCGGCTGCGCCACCTGGACGCCTTGGCCGATAAAATACGCGCCCTGGAAACAAGGCTGGCCGAACTGGAGAAGAAATCATGACCTCGATGGATATCCATCAGATCCTGCAATACCTGCCACATCGCTATCCCATCCTCCTGGTCGATCGAGTGCTAGACGTCGTCCCCGGCGAGCGCATCAAGGCATTGAAGAACGTCAGTGTCAACGAGCCCTTCTTTCCCGGACATTATCCGCACCATCCGGTCATGCCGGGTGTCCTGATTATCGAGGCCATGGCACAGACGGCCGCCATCCTTTCATTTACGACTATGGGTAACAAGCCCGACGACAAGTCGGTCTATTACTTCGTCGGCATTGATGGCGCTCGCTTCAAGCGCCCGGTCTCGCCTGGCGACCAACTGGTGATGGAGGTTTCTCTGCTGTTCAACAAGCGCGGCATGTGGAAGTTTGCCGCGATTGCAAAGGTGGACGGCCAAGTGGCCGCCGAGGCGGAGTTGATCTGTACGGTGCGGCAGGTCGAATGACCATACATCCAACCGCCATTGTTCATCCCGGCGCCAAACTTGGCGAGGGCGTTGGCATTGGCCCTTACTCGGTTGTTGGCGAGCATGTCGAAATCGGCGACAACTCCTGGATCGGCCCGCATGTGGTCATTGGCGGCCATACCCGCATTGGTAAGGACAATCGGATTTTCCAGTTTTCCTCCATCGGCGAGATGCCGCAGGACAAGAAATATGCAGGCGAGCCGACGCGACTGGAAATCGGGGATCGCAATACCATCCGTGAGTTTTGCACCTTCAACTGCGGCACGGTACAGGATGCGGGCGTGACCCATGTCGGCAACGACAACTGGATCATGGCTTATGTCCATCTGGCGCACGATTGCCAGGTCGGCGACAACACCATCTTCGCCAACAACGCCCAGCTTGCCGGCCATGTCCATATTGGCGATTGGGTGATCCTTGGCGGCTTCACGGCAGTTCACCAGTTCGTGCGCGTTGGTGACCACAGCATGACCGCCATGGGCTCCAAGGTACTGCAGGATGTGCCGCCGTACGTCATGGCATCGGGCAATCCGGCTGAGCCTCATGGCATCAACAGCGAAGGCCTCAAGCGCCGGGGCTTCACGGCAGAGTCAGTGGCGGCGATACGCCGCGCCTACAAGACGATCTACAAGTCGGGGTTGAAGCTCGAGGAAGCGCGGGCAACAATTGCCGCCGAACGGGCGACAGTGCCGGAACTTGCATTGCTCGATGGTTTTCTGGCTCAGCCGGGGCGGGGGATCATTCGCTGATGCCGACGGTGACGGTGGCAATGGTGGCCGGGGAGGCTTCCGGCGACCTGCTCGCTGCCCACCTGATCGTCGCCCTGAAGCGCCACCTGCCTGGAGCCCGGTTCGTCGGCATCGGCGGGCCGAAAATGCAACGCGAAGGTTTCGATGCCTGGTGGCCTTCAGAAAAACTGGCTGTCCGCGGCTACGCGGAAGTGCTGCGGCATTACCGCGAGATCACCGGTATCCGCCGGCAGTTATTGTCGCGCCTGCTTGACGAGCAGCCGGATGTGTTCATCGGGGTCGATGCTCCGGATTTCAACCTCTGGCTAGAACAGAGGCTGAAGGCGAAAGGCGTTCCGGCCATCCATTACGTCAGCCCCTCGGTCTGGGCCTGGCGGGCCGGCCGTCTCGGCAGGATAGGCAAGGCGGTCAGCCACATGCTGGCGCTGTTTCCGTTCGAACCGGAACTCTACCGGCAGCGCGGCATTCCGGTCAGCTATGTCGGCCATCCGCTGGCGGACATGATTCCCTTGGCCGTCGATCATGCTGGTGCCAAGGAGGAATTGGACGTTGCAAAGGGCGGACCGGTGTTCGCGCTGCTGCCTGGCAGCCGTCAGTCGGAACTGCGCTATATGGCCGAACTGTGTATCGAAACGGCAAAGAACCTGCTGGCGCGCTTCCCTGACAGCGTGTTCCTGGTGCCATTGATATCTCGGGAAACCCGTCTGCTATTCGAAGAGGCACTATGGAAATGCGGCGCTCGGGAAATGCCGTTCAAACTTTTGTTCGGGCATGCCCGCGAGGCACTTGCAGCTTGCGACGCCGCCTTGGTGGCCAGTGGCACGGCGACGCTGGAGGCGGCGCTGCTGAGGGTCCCCATGGTCATCGCCTACCGCATGTCGCCGTGGTCGTGGCGGCTGATGCGGCGCATGCGATTGCAGCCTTGGGTCGGGTTGCCCAACATCCTTGCCGGTCGCTTTGTCGTGCCGGAATTCCTGCAGGACGATGCCACCGCCGACAATCTCGCGCAGGCACTTGGCAACCTCGTGACCGACTCGCAGGCCAAGGCTGGTATCGAACGGGTCTTCTCGTCGCTGCATCGCCAGATGCGTCAGGACACGGCCGAGAAGGCTGCCGAGGCCATCCTGCCGCACTTGCGAACTATATGATTTGCGGCGTCGACGAAGCCGGCAGGGGGCCGCTGGCCGGTCCCGTATATGCCGCCGCCGTGATCCTCGATCCGGCGCGGCCTATCGACGGCCTGGCCGATTCCAAGAAGTTGTCGGCGCGCAAGCGGGAACGGCTGGCGCTGGAAATCCGCGAGAAAGCGCTCGCATGGGCAATCGCCGAAGCCAGCGTCGAGGAAATCGACCGCATCAACATTCTTCAGGCGACGATGCTGGCCATGGCGCGAGCAATCGCCGGTATGGCGTTGCAACCGGCCGAAGTCCTCGTCGATGGCAATCGCTGTCCGGATATCGACCTGCCGGTCCGGGCGATTATCGGTGGTGATGCGTGCGTGGCCGAAATCTCGGCGGCCTCAATTCTGGCCAAGACGGCTCGAGACACCGAGATGCTAAGGCTGCACAACGAGCACCCGCAATATGGCTTCGACCGCCACATGGGCTACGGCACGGTATTGCACTTGGCGGCATTGCGCCTCCATGGGCCGGCACCATGTCACAGGCGCAGTTTCGCGCCAGTAAGGGAATTGCTGGAAATGCGGTAAATACTCCGCAGTATTTCTCGCCCTGGCTGCGATGTGGGCGGCATAATGCTGACTTTCCGCCGTCGTTCGCAACGAAACAGAACTTGGGCGCGACCAAGATCATCACTTCAAGGGACAACCCGACCGTCAAGGCATTGCGTGCATTGGCGGTGGACGCGCGCGAGACTCGACGCCAGAGGCGGACGCTGCTCGATGGGCCCCATCTGATCGATGCATTCCATCGGCATCTGGGCGCGCCGGACATGCTGGTGATCAGCGAGTCCGGCGTTGGCAACGAGGAGATTGGTCGCCTGCTGGACAGACTGCCGGCGACTGAAACAGTACAGATTCCCGATAGCCTGTTCCGAGAAGTCAGCGGTGTCGCCACGCCGGTGGGCATCCTGGCCGTGATTGCCATTCCGGACGCCCCGTTCGGCTCGATTGAGGGCAGCTGCGTCATGCTCGATGCGATCCAGGACGCGGGCAATGTCGGCGCCATCCTGCGCACCGCTGCCGCCGCCGGCATTCGCGACGTCATGCTCGGGCCGGGTTGCGCCGGGCCCTGGACACCACGTGTGCTGAGGGCCGCGCAGGGCGCCCATTTTGTCCTGCGCATTCGGGACCAGACCGACCTCGCGGCAATGCTGCACGACTACAAAGGAACGAGCGTGGCGACTGTCGCCCGGAACGGGATACCTTTGTTCGAACTCGAACTCGGTGGCGATGTGGCCTGGATCTTCGGCAATGAGGGGGCCGGTATCGCCGACGCAATTGCGTTTTCGGCGACGCGGCGGGCGACAATTCCACTTGCTGCCGACACGGAGTCTCTGAATGTTGCCGCCGCGGCGGCAGTTTGCCTGTTTGAAGGCGTGCGCCAGCGACGTTGGCGGAAAGGGGAAACAAATGCGTAGACGACTCGTCGCGATCGGTGCATTGCTGCTCTGTCGCAATGCCGTCGCGGACACCGTGCCGGACACCTCGGCTGACTACTTCGGCGATCTGCCCGTCGTGCTGTCGGCATCGCGGTTGGTACAGACGGTCGACGAAGCGCCGGCGGCGGTGACCGTGATCGATCGGGACATGATCAAAGCCTCCGGCGTGCGTGACATCGTTGATCTGTTCCGTTTGGTGCCGGGAATGGTGGTCGGGATGTACAAGGGCCATCAACCGACGGTGGGATTCCATGGTTTCACCGATCCATATTTCCGCCAACTTCAGGTCTTGATCGACGGCGTGTCGATCTACAGCCCCATGTGGGGCGGTGCCGAATGGAGCGAGTTGCCTATCGCGCTTGAGGATATCGAGCGCATCGAGGTGGTTCGGGGCCCCAATGCCGCCGCCTTCGGCGCCAACTCCTTCCTGGGTGTCGTCAACATCATCACGCGGGATCCGGCGGTCGAGCATGGCCTCGAAGCGGTTGCCAATGTCGGTGAGAACGGCATCGGTGATGCACTCGTGCGCTACGCCGCCAGCAGCGGCGAATTGCGCTATCGGCTGACAGCCGGCCAGCGGTCCGACCAGGGGCTCGACTCGCAACCTGACACTCGACGGTCGAATTTCCTGAACTTGCGAAGCCACTACCGCCTGACGGCGGAAGACGAACTCAGACTGCAGGCAGGGTATGTGGGGGGCAGCCAAGGCGAAGGTGTCTATGCCGTGCCCAACCACACCGATGGACCGCGGCCACGTCATTCCGACGCCGGATCCGTCCAGTTGCGCTGGACGCGCGTGCGTGGCTCCGATGAGGAATTTTGGCTCCAGCTCAGCCACGCCGAGCGCAGTAATCGGGAGACTATTCCTTATATCTTGCAGTTGGGGGCACTCGGAAACTGGAACTATCCGATCAGCCAAAGTTATGAGTACCGGCGCACCGACCTGGAAATGCAGCACACGACCCGGTTCGGCGAGGCAACGAGGGCGGTCTGGGGGGCGCAAATGCGCAACGACGGCGCGCGATCAATCCCATTCTATGCCTCCAGCGACTGGCAGGGCAGCAGCCTTTTCCGCGTTTTTGGAAACCTGGAATGGCGCCCTGCCACCCAATGGATTGTCGCCGGCGGTGCCATGTTCGAGCACAATTCGATCACGGGCAGTTCCGTGTCGCCCAGCGTTGCCATCAATCGTCAGTTGCTGCCTGGGCATACGCTGCGCTTGCGGGCAGCCGATGCCCGCCGGACGCCGACACTGTACGAGGACCGCATCAATTGGCGCTACGAGCTGCCGGCTGGCGTGAAAACCACGCTATTGGCCATGGGATCTCCCTTGGCCAATTTGCCGCTGGAACAATCGGCTTTGACGCGGGACAACGTCGATGACGAACGTATCCGATCGCGGGAGCTCTCGTATCTTGGGCACTTTCCGGATCAACGACTCAACATCGAACTGGATCTGTTCGAGCATCGGTTGGACAACCTGATTGGCTTGTACAAGTACCGCTACCCCACCGTGCTGGGGACGCTTGATCCAGGCCACTACGGCAATATCTACGGCTTTAACAACCTCGCCTCGGCCCGGGTGAAAGGCCGCAGCGCGACCGCCCGCTGGCAGCCACAGCCGGGCAGCCTGATCTATCTTGCCGCATCGCGCACGGCCATTGACGCGGATGGACAGGATGCGAACCTGTTATCGGCCAGCGGGCCGAGGCATACCGTCAGCCTGCTCTTCTCACAGGACCTGTTCGACAGTTGGCAATTCAGTCTCGGCTACTACCGGGTGGGGCCGATGCAACCGCTATCCGGCGGCGATCCTCTCCCCGCGACCGATCGGGTGGATTTGCGTCTGGCCAAACGCTTCAAGCTGGGAAGCTCGCGAGGCGAAATCGCCCTGGTTGTCCAGAACGCAACGGATTCGAATCCTGTCTTCGAGTTGAAGGATATCGACCGCAGAACATCCTGGCTGAGTATTCGATACGAATATTGATATGACTTTGGAATTAAAGCGGGGGCTGGAGGTTCGATGACGGTGGCGCTGCAACGCTGGCTGATCGCATGGCTGCTTGCGACGGTGGCTGTTGCGGGCTGGGCGGCAGAAACGCGTGTGCTCGTCGTGAGGGAGGATAGCGCCATTGCGCGGGAAGCCGCGAAACTCCTCGGCGGCGAACTGGCTCGCCAGGGCTGGAGTTCAACCGAAGCGATTGTGGCTTACGAGCGGCCGGTGCCGGATTTGCGTCGTGATGGCGAGCAGACAATCGTGGCCCTCGGTTCGCGTGCATTTGTCACCGCCATCCGCCAGACGGGTGGTCGATCCGTTGTGGCGGCGCTGATTACACTTTCCGGACTGGAAGATCTTCTGCCCATCGCTGGCGAGCGATGGTCGGCGATCGTTCTCGATCAGCCGGCCGAACGCTGGTTGAACCTCATACAGACTGCCATGCCGGGTAGGCAGCCAGTGGGCATGCTGGTAGGGCCGGCCGGGCTGAAGCAGGCCCGGGCGATGGAACGAAAACTACAGGATCGCCGGTGGAGTTTTGCCATAGAGTCCGTGGCGTCGCCCGAGGAAGTGGTGCCGGCGATCGAGCGCTTGCTGCCGCATATCGGACTGCTGCTGGCGCTGCCCGATCCGCTCGCGCATAACCGCAATACGGTACAACCGCTGCTGCTCACCACTTATCGCGCCGGTATTCCCGTAGTCGCCTATTCGGAGTCCTACCAGCAGGCCGGCGCCGTGCTGGCGTTGTATTCGACAGTGCCGCAGATTGTCGCCCAGGTGATGGATACTCTCCGTCAGTTCCTTGAGGGTCGAGCGCCTGCCAATGTGCAGTTGCCGCGCTATTTCACGGTAGGCATCAATACCGCGGTTGCCCGTTCGCTCGGGCTGAAATTGCCGTCTGCCGCCGAACTGGCAGAGCGCCTGCGCAGCCTTGATCAGTAGGAGTGCCGGTCCAGCTTGATGGTCTGCATCAGGGTGGCGGCGATTTCCTCGATCGACTTGGTGGTGGAGTTCAGCCAGCGGATACCCTCGCGGCGCATCAACTTTTCCGCCTGATCGATTTCCCATCGGCAGTTGTCGAGCGACGCATACTTGCTGT
Organism: Rhodocyclaceae bacterium; assembly: GCA_035654135.1. Taxonomy (GTDB): domain Bacteria; phylum Pseudomonadota; class Gammaproteobacteria; order Burkholderiales; family Rhodocyclaceae; genus Fen-999. The sequence continues at coordinate 22,581 of DASRXN010000064.1, forward strand.
CCGGCCGCCGCTCCTGGCGGATTTGCGTCAGCCGTTCGGGGCCGATGGTCAGGCCAAACAGCTTTTGCTTGTGTTTGCCCAGGCCCTCGGGCAAACAGTTGCGCTCGAAGTCCTCGGGAATCAGGGGGTAATTGGCAGCCTTGATGCCGAACTGGAGCGCCAGGTAGAGACTGGTCGGCGTCTTGCCGCAGCGCGACACGCCGACCAAGATCACATCGGCCTTGTCGAGGTCGGTATTGGAAACGCCATCGTCGTGGGCGAGGGTGAAATTGATGGCCTCGATGCGTGCCGCATAGTCCTTGCTGTTGGCACCGCTGTGGCCGCGGCCAATCGCGCGCGAGGACTTGACCCCGAGTTCGGCTTCCAGCGGAGCGATGAAGGTCGATATGAAGTCCAGATGCAAGGCGTCGGTTTCCCGGATAAGACCGGCGATCACCGGATCGACCAACGTCGTTACCACCACGGGACGGACGCCGTCACGGCCCTTGGCTTCGCCGATGCGCCGCAGGCAATCCTGCACTTTATCCGGCGTGTCGGTGAAGGGAATCCGTTCCTGATGGTAGGAAAGGCCCTCGAACTGGGAAAGCAGGCTGTGGCCAACAGTCTCGGCGGTGATGCCGGTGCCATCGGAAATGAAGAAAACAGTACGCATGGGTTGGGTATGCATGGCTAGTGTGCGGTGCAGCAAAATCGGTAAAATAGCCCCTTTTTTATCCCCACACAAATAAAGAGGGAGTGGACCATGACTCGGAACGTAATCGCTTTCGAACAGCTGCGCATGACCGACGTCGGCGACGTCGGTGGCAAGAACGCCTCCCTGGGCGAAATGATCAGCCAGTTAGCCGCTTCGGGCGTGCGCGTGCCGGGCGGCTTTGCCACCACGGCGGCAGCGTATCGCGAGTTCCTTTCCCATCAGGGGCTGGCCGACCGTATCAATGCCGCGCTCGACAAACTCGACGTGGACGATGTCGATACCCTGCTCAAGGTTGGCGCGCAGATCCGTCAATGGGTGGTCGATACGCCATTCCCGCCGACGCTCGAAGCCGAGATCAAGACCGAGTATGAGGCATTGATCGCCACCAGCGGCCCCGAGGCGACTTTCGCCGTGCGCTCCTCGGCGACCGCCGAAGACCTGCCCGACGCCTCCTTCGCCGGCCAGCAGGAGACCTTTCTCAACATCCACGGCTACGAGAACATCCTGCACGCCATCAAGGAAGTCTTCGCCTCGCTCTACAACGACCGCGCCATAGCCTACCGAGTGCATAAGGGCTTCGCCCACGCCGACGTCGCGCTGTCGGCAGGCATCCAGCGCATGGTGCGTTCCGACACAGGTGCCGCCGGGGTGATGTTTACCATCGATACCGAATCCGGCTTCAAGGATGTCGTCTTCGTCACCGCCTCCTGGGGCCTTGGCGAAACGGTGGTGCAGGGTGCCGTCAATCCCGACGAGTTCTACGTGCACAAGCCCACGCTGGCGCTCGGCAAGCCGTCCGTAATCCGCCGCAACCTGGGTTCCAAGCTGATCAAGATGGTCTTCGCCGAGAAGAAGGAAGCGGGCAAGAGCACGCGCACCGTCGACGTGGATGAGGCCGATCGCAGCCGCTTCTCGCTGACTGATGCGGACGTGCTGGAGCTGGCGCGCTACGCCATGATCATAGAGAAGCACTACGGCCGGCCGATGGACATCGAGTGGGGCAGGGATGGTGGTGATGGCAAGCTCTACATCCTGCAGGCGCGGCCGGAGACGGTGAAATCACAGGCTGCTGTCCATGGCGCGATCGAGAAGTATCGGCTGAAACAGTTCGGCAAGGTGCTGGCCGCCGGCCGCGCCATCGGCCAGAAGATCGGCGTCGGTCCGGTGCGTGTGGTCAATGATCCGGCCGAGATGAATCGTGTGCAGCCAGGCGACGTGCTGGTTGCCGACATGACCGACCCCAACTGGGAGCCGGTGATGAAGCGCGCCTCGGCCATCGTAACCAACCGTGGTGGCCGAACCTGCCACGCCGCCATTATCGCCCGCGAGCTGGGCATTCCGGCCATCGTCGGCTGCGGCGACGCTACCGCCGTGCTGGACGAGGGCGACACTGTCACGGTCAGCTGCGCCGAGGGCGATACGGGCCACGTCTATCGCGGCGCGCTCGACTTCGAGGTGACCAGCCAGGATGTCGGCGTATTGCCACCGCTGACTTTGAAAGTCATGATGAACGTCGGCAATCCCGAACTCGCCTTTGAGTTCGCGCAGACGCCGAACGCCGGCGTCGGTCTGGCGCGCGTCGAGTTCGTCATCAACAACATGATCGGCGTCCATCCCAAGGCGATCCTCGAATATTCCGAGATGAAGGAAAGCCTGAAGGAAGAGATCGACCGCCGGGCGCGCGGCTACGCCAGCCCGGTCGAGTTCTTCGTCGAGAAGCTGGTCGAGGGCGTCGCCACGATTGCCGCCGCGTTCTATCCGAAGCCCGTGATCGTCCGTCTGTCGGACTTCAAGTCGAACGAGTATCGAAAGTTGCTTGGCGGGGACATCTACGAGCCCGAGGAAGAGAACCCGATGCTCGGCTTCCGGGGTGCCTCACGTTATGTCGCACACTCCTTCCGCGACTGCTTCGATCTCGAATGCCGGGCGATGAAGAAGGTGAGGAACGAGTTGGGCCTGACCAACGTCGAGCTGATGGTGCCGTTCGTGCGCAATCTGGACGAAGCGCAGGGTGTGGTTGAACTGCTGGCGGAAAAAGGCTTGAAGCGTGGCGAGAATGGCCTGCGGCTGATCATGATGTGCGAGATTCCATCGAATGCCTTGCTGGCCGAGCAGTTCCTCCAGTACTTCGACGGTTTCTCCATCGGCTCCAACGATCTGACCCAGCTGACCCTGGGCCTGGACCGCGACTCAGGGCTCGTTGCCCACGCCTTCGACGAGCGTGATCCCGCCGTCAAGCAGCTGCTGTCGATGGCCATCGGCACCGCCAACCGGCTTGACAAGTACGTCGGCATCTGTGGCCAGGGGCCGTCCGATCACGCCGATTTCGCCGAGTGGCTGATGGACCAAGGTATCCAAAGTATTTCGCTCAATCCGGATACTGTGGTAGATACTTGGCTGCGCTTGGCAAAAAAATAGGAGGTTCTCCATGCAGCCGGAATGGTGGCACTGGGCAATTACCGGCATCGTCCTGATTCTCGCCGAACTGGCAGTGCCGGCCTTCGTGCTGGTCTGGTTCGGGCTGGGGGCTTTGCTGGTGGCGGTGGTGGTGGCCATGGCACCCGGCATCGGCATGACCGCGCAGCTGGGCGTCTGGCTGGTGGCATCGCTGGTGCTGATCGTGCTCTGGTTCCGGGTCTTCCGGCCGGAACGCCACAAGACCCGCATCGGCATGTCCGACCCCACCATGATCGGCGAGATCGGGCTGCTGACGCATGATGTGGCGCCCTTCGGTCGTGGCGAGGTGCGTTTCCAGAAACCGCTGCTGGGGGCAGACGTCTGGCCCTGCATGGCCGACGAGGAGATCAGGTCGGGCGAGCGGGTCAGGGTCATCGCCGTCGAAGGCAGTTTGTTGAAAGTGGGGAGGGCATCATGAGCGCCGGATTCGCCTTTGTCATTGCCTTGCTGGTCTTTGCCGTCGTCACGCTGCTCAAGGGTGTGCGCATCGTGCCGCAGGGAACGGAGTGGATCGTCGAGCGGCTGGGCAAGTACCACACCACGCTGCTGCCGGGCCTCAACATCATCATTCCCTATCTCGACAACATCGCCTACAAGCTGGTGACCAAGGACATCATCCTCGATGTCCAGGAGCAGGAGGTCATCACCCGCGACAACGCGGTGATCCTCACCAACGCTATCGCCTTCATCAAGGTCACCGATCCGATCAAGGCGGTCTATGGGGTGACGGACTTCTCCGAAGCGATCCGCAACATGATCATGACGACGCTGCGCTCAATCGTCGGCGAAATGAACCTTGACGAGGCGCTATCGAACCGCGACAAGATCAAGGCCCGGTTGCGCGAGTCGATTTCCGATGAGGCCATTGACTGGGGCCTGACCGTCAAGTCGGTCGAGATTCAGGACATCAAGCCTTCGGAGTCGATGCAGAAGGCGATGGAAGCGCAGGCCTCCGCCGAGCGGGAACGCAAGGCCATGGTCACCAAGGCCGAGGGCACCAAGCAGTCGGCGATTCTTCAGGCCGAAGCACGCCTGGAAGCGGCCCGGCGGGATGCCGAGGCGCAGGTGACGCTCGCCGAGGCCAGCGCTGAAGCCATCAAGCGCGTCAGCCAGGCCATTGGTCAGCAGGAGGCGCCGATGCGCTACATGCTCGGCGAGAAGTACATTACCGCCATGAGCAAGCTGGCCGACTCGCAGAACGCCAAGACCGTCCTGATTCCGGCCGATATCCAGGAAACGCTGCGCGGCGTGCTCGGCCGCAAGGACTGAAAGTCAGTCGTGGCGGTACGGCTGCCTAGCGCCGGCTCGCGCGCATGAGCCGACCCTTCTCTCGCTCCCAGTCTTTCTGCTTCTCGGTTTCCCGCTTGTCGAATTGCTTCTTGCCCTTGGCCAGGCCGATCTCCAGCTTGATGCGGCCCTTGGTGAAGTGGAGGTCGAGCGGCACCAGCGCGTAGCCGGCACGTTCCACCTTGCCGATCAGCGTGTTGATTTCCTTCTCATGCAGCAGCACCTTGCGAGTACGCACCGGGTCCGGATGCACATGGGTCGAAGCTGACGCGAGCGGGCTGATATGGGCACCGAGCAGGACGATCTCGCCGTCCTTCACCACCACGTAGGCTTCCTTGATCTGGGCACGGCCGGCGCGGATCGCCTTCGCCTCCCAGCCTTCGAGCACCAGCCCGGCCTCGAACCGCTCCTCGATGAAGTAGTCGTGGAAGGCCTTCTTGTTGTCGACGATGCTCATGGTCGGGCGGGGCGTTAGAATCGCGCAATTCTAACGTAGCGAAGCATCATGGCCGTCGTCGAAAAATCCGTCCTCATAGAGCGCACCGCCGCGCAGATGTTCGAACTGGTGGATCGGGTCGAGGACTATCCGCAATTCCTGCCCTGGTGCGGTGGCACCGAACTGATCGAACGTACCGACACCAGGACCGCGGCGCGCCTCCACATCAGCTATCACGGTCTCAAGACGCATTTCGCCACCGAGAACGCCAAGGAAGCGCCGTGCTGGATGAATATCGAACTGCGCGAGGGACCGTTCCGCCGCATGGACGGCGGCTGGAAGTTCACTCCGCTCGGTGATACGGCCTGCAAGGTAGAATTTCGCCTGCACTACGAATTTTCCAACAAGATTCTGGAAAGGGCGCTGGGGCCGGTGTTCCACCACATTGCCAATACCTTCGTCGAATCCTTCGTCAAACGGGCGCAACAGATCTATGGCTGACTCTCTCCAAATCGAAGTTGCCTATGCCAAGGCTGACCGGCAGGATGTCATCGGGCTGAAACTGACCGCAGGCGCGACCATCCAGCAGGCTATCGAGGCTTCGGGGCTGCTTCAGCGCTATCCCGAGATTGATCTTGGTAAAACCAAGGTCGGGGTTTTCGGCAAGCTGAGCAAGCTGGATACGCCCTTGCGCGACCGCGACCGGGTGGAAATCTACCGCCCGCTGATCGCCGATCCCAAGGAAGTGCGCAAGCAGCGGGCCGCCGAAGGCAAAGTAATGAAGAAGGGCGGCGGACCGGTGGAGGAGTAAGGCCGTCTAGGGTTTACTTCGACGCAGCCGGTCTGGCGCTGCAAGCAGCTTCCACTGCCGCCCGCGCCTGGGCGAGTTCCGCATCGCGCACGGCGCCATCTAGTGCTTCCCGCTCGCCGCTCGGCGTCATTCGGAAGCGGATTTGTCCCGACTCAAGACCCTGCATGTTGATGCGGGCTCGTTCGCAATTCTGTTGTCGTTGTGCGTCTTCGGCGCGCTGCTTCTCTGCGTCGGCAGCCTTATCTTTGCTTTCCTTGGCCTGTTTGGAAGCCTCCAGGCGCCTGTCGGCCGCAGCCTTCGAGGCCGTCGCTGCGTCGTCGCTGGTGGAGTTCGAGGGACCAAGCGTCCGGCTGTGGACACTGCGCTCAGCCGGTGGCTGGTCGGAATAATGGACCTTGCCACTGGCATCCTTCCAGCTGTAGACCTGGGCGGCAGCCACCATGGGCAGCAGCAGGAGAACGATCGAGGCGGCGGTACGCATGGCAGAGCTCCTTGTTGGCAGCCAGCCGGGTTTGCGGGCAGCCGGCGGGCCCGCGTATAATACGTTTTTGGCACTAAGGATAAAAGCATGCGACTGATCCAGAAGGCGCTGACGTTTGATGACGTCCTCCTGGTCCCCGCCCACTCGACGATCCTGCCCCGGGATGTCAGTCTGGCGACCCAACTGACCCGCAACATCCGTCTCAACCTGCCGCTAGTTTCCGCCGCCATGGATACCGTGACGGAGGCCCGTCTGGCCATTGCCTTGGCCCAGGAAGGCGGCATCGGCATCATCCACAAGAATCTGAACCCCAAGGCCCAGGCGGCTGAAGTGGCCAAGGTTAAGCGGTTCGAGTCTGGCGTACTGAAGGACCCGATCACCATTCCGCCGACCATGACGGTGCGCGAGGTGCTGGCCGTGACTCGCGCCCACAGGATTTCCGGTCTGCCGGTGGTCGATGGCGGCAAGGTGGTCGGCATCGTCACCAACCGCGACCTGCGTTTCGAGACCCGCCTCGACGAGGTGGTCGGCAACATCATGACGCCGCGCGAGCGCCTGGTCACCGTCAAGGAAGGCGCTTCGGTGGAGGAGGGCAAGGCCCTGATGCACAAGCATCGCCTGGAGCGCGTGCTGGTGATCAACGACGCTTTCGAACTGCGCGGCCTGATGACAGTGAAGGACATCCTGAAGGCGACCGAGTACCCGACAGCTGCCAAGGACAGCCATGGCAGCCTGCGCGTCGGAGCTGCGGTCGGCACCGGCGAGGGTACGGAGGAACGGGTGGCGCTGCTGGCCGAGGCCGGTGTGGACGTGCTGGTGGTCGATACCGCCCACGGCCATTCGCAGGGCGTGCTGTCCCGGGTTCAGTGGGTGAAGAAGAATTTCCCGCAGCTCGAAGTCATTGGCGGCAACATCGCCACCGGTGCGGCGGCCAAGGCGCTGGTCGATTACGGTGCCGACGGCGTCAAGGTCGGCATCGGCCCCGGTTCGATCTGCACCACGCGCATCGTCGCCGGTGTCGGCGTGCCGCAGATTTCGGCGGTCGACAACGTCGCCAACGCACTCGCCAGCTCAGGCGTGCCGCTGATCGCCGACGGCGGCATCCGCTACTCGGGCGACATTTCCAAGGCCATCGCCGCCGGTGCCCATGTCGTCATGCTCGGCGGCCTGTTCGCCGGCACCGAGGAAGCGCCAGGCGAAACGGTGCTCTACCAGGGCCGCTCGTACAAGTCCTATCGTGGCATGGGCAGTCTGGGCGCGATGAAGGAAGGCGCTGCCGACCGCTACTTTCAGGATTCCGACGCCAATGTCGAGAAGCTGGTGCCGGAGGGCATCGAAGGCCGAGTGCCCTACAAGGGAGCGGTGTCGGCGGTGATTCACCAGTTGATGGGCGGCCTGCGCTCCTCGATGGGCTACGTCGGGTGCAAGACCATCGACGAGATGCGAGCGAAGGCAGAGTTTGTCGAAATCACTTCGGCCGGCATTCGCGAGTCGCATGTCCATGACGTGCAGATCACCAAAGAAGCGCCGAACTATCACGTTGAATAATCTGTAAGCGAATCGGAAAGGCGGCTTCGGCCGCCTTTCTTGTTTCGGGAGGCCAGGCATGTCCCACCAGAAAATTCTCATCCTCGACTTCGGTTCCCAATACACGCAGCTCATCGCCCGCCGCGTGCGCGAGCAGCAGGTCTATTGCGAACTGCATCCGAACGACGTTTCGGAAGACTTCATCCGCGACTTCGCGCCAACGGGGTTCATCCTCTCCGGCGGCCCGAACTCGGTCTATGAGGAGGAGACGCCGCGCGCGCCGGACATCGTCTTCAAGCTCGGCGTGCCGGTGCTGGGCATCTGCTACGGCATGCAGACCATGGCGGCGCAGCTCGGCGGCAAGGTCGAGAATGCCCACAAACGCGAGTTCGGCTATGCCGAGGTCCGTGCGCGCGGCCACACCCGGCTGCTCGATGGCATCCAGGACAGCGTGAGCGACGAGGGCCACGGTCTGCTCGACGTCTGGATGTCGCACGGCGACAAGGTCACCGAGATGCCACCCGGCTTCAAGGTCATGGCCTCGAATCCGTCGACGCCGATCGCCGGCATGGCCGACGAGGATCGCGGCTTCTACGCCGTGCAGTTCCATCCCGAAGTCACGCATACGCTCAAGGGCCGCGACATCATCGCCCGCTTCGTGCGTGACCTCTGCGGCTGCCGTGGCGACTGGAACATGCCCGACTACGTCGCCGAGGCGATCGAGAAGGTGCGCGCCCAGGTCGGCAAGGACGAGGTCATCCTCGGCCTCTCGGGCGGCGTCGATTCCTCGGTGGTCGCGGCGCTCCTGCACAAGGCCATCGGTGACCAGCTCACCTGTGTTTTCGTCGACAACGGCCTGCTGCGCCTCAACGAAGGCGAGCAGGTGATGCAGACCTTCGCCCGCAACCTCGGCGTCAAGGTCATCCACGTCGATGCTTCAGAGCAGTTCATGTCCAACCTCGCCGGCATCGCCGATCCCGAGCAGAAGCGCAAGATCATCGGTCGCGAGTTC
>DASRXN010000065.1:0-63228 GCA_035654135.1 Rhodocyclaceae bacterium
CCAAGTGTAGGCCGGGCCGAGCAGTTCAAGGCCGGCAAAGGTGGTGACCAGCTTCATCGTCGAGGCCGGATTCATGGCCTGGCCGGTATTGACGGCTAGCCGGGGAGTGGCCGCGCCGGTTTCCTGGACCACGATGCCGACCGCCGACACGGGGATGTGCGCCGCGGCCAGCGCGTGTGCCACGGTCGCCGGCAGGCGCGCGTCGGCCTGGGCGGCGACCCAGGAGGGGCCCAGCAGTAGCGCGACGGCCATCAAGAGATATCTGTTCATGGCGCCAATGTTAACTAAAATGGACTGATTACAAGGAGGAGACTATGGCGGACAAGGGCCAGGAGACCGGAGTGGGCAATGCTGGCGCAGCTGCGGCCTCGGATCACCGCTTTGCCGTCAACCTCATGCAGCACCTGGCGGTTCCTGCTTTCGTGCTGGATGCGGAGGGCCGTGTCATTATTTGGAATAAGGCCTGCGAGCGGCTGAGCGGAGTGCCAGCCGACGAAGTGCTCGGTACGCGGGAGCAATGGCGTGCCTTCTACCCTGCGCCGCGGCCCTGTCTTGCCGATCTGGTGCTGGAAGGACGTACGGACGATATCGCCGCGCTGTATCCGGTGCATAAGGGCAACACCGACTCGAATCGTGATGTCCATGCCGAGAACTGGTGCTTGATGCCCCGCATGGGCAGCGAGTTGTACCTGGCGATCGACGTCGGGCCGATCTACGATGAGGCTGGCCGACTGGTGGCGGTCGTCGAAACCCTGCGCGACATGACTGAGTACAAGCGGGCGCGCATGGCGCTCGAATATATGGCAGCCGTCGATAGTCTGACCGGTATTGCCAATCGGCGTAGTTTCGACGAAAAAGTGGCCAACGAATGGCGGCGGGCGCGGCGCGATGGCATGCCGCTGGCCCTGGTCATGATCGATGTCGACCATTTCAAGCATTACAACGACCTTTACGGACACGTGGAGGGGGACGAGTGCCTGCGCCGGTTGGCCAGCCTGCTCGACCGCGCGGCCAGGCGTCCGGGGGACCTGGTCTGCCGCTACGGGGGCGAGGAGTTCGCCATCGTGCTCCCCTCGACCAGCCTGGGCGGCGCTACCGCGGTGGCGAACCGCATCCAGCATAAAGTCGGTCAGCTCGATCTGTCGCCGCGACCGAACGAAGACAGACGGGTGACGGTGAGTCTGGGCGTGGCTGCCCTGATTCCGGAAGCCGGTGTTCCGGTCGAGAATCTTGTCGCCGCCGCCGATGAGGCGCTTTATCAGGCCAAGCACGCCGGGCGGAATTGCGTCGTGCAGGCGCCGTCATCGGCTTGAAAATGACACCTTTCTGTCGCATCCCCTCTTGAAAAGAGCTTAGGTCAGCCCTATTATTGGCACTCGTTGGCAGCGAGTGCTAACAGCTGCCCGGTATCCCGTCCGCAGGGTGTTCCCTGCGTCATCGTCGCAATCAGGAGATAAGTGCATGAAAATCCGTCCTTTGCATGATCGTGTGATCGTCAAGCGCATCGAAGCCGAGCGCACCACTGCGAGCGGCATCGTGATTCCCGACTCGGCAGGCGAGAAGCCCGATCAGGGCGAAGTGATCGCCGTCGGTACCGGCAAGATCCTCGATGACGGCAAGGTCCGTCCGATGGCCCTGAAGAAGGGTGATCGCGTGCTGTTCGGCAAGTACTCCGGCCAGGCCGTCAAGGTCGAGGGCGAGGAACTGCTGGTCATGCGCGAAGAAGACATCATGGGCGTTGTTGAAGCCTAATTAACCGAATTTACTGGAGAGATAAATAATGGCTGCCAAAGAAGTCCAATTCGGCGATTCCGCGCGTCAGCGCATGGTTCGTGGCGTCAATGTCCTTGCCGACGCCGTCAAGGTCACCCTCGGCCCCAAGGGCCGCAATGTCGTGCTGGAGCGCTCCTTCGGCGCTCCGACCGTCACCAAGGACGGCGTCTCCGTCGCCAAGGAAATCGAACTGAAGGACAAGTTCGAGAATATGGGCGCGCAGATGGTCAAGGAAGTCGCCTCCAAGACCTCCGATATCGCCGGTGACGGTACCACCACCGCCACCGTGCTCGCCCAGTCGATTATCCGCGAAGGCATGAAGTACGTCGCCGCCGGCATGAATCCGATGGACCTCAAGCGCGGCATCGACAAGGCCGTGATCTCCATCATCGAAGAACTGAAGAAGATCTCCAAGCCCTGCACGACCTCCAAGGAAATTGCCCAGGTCGGTTCCATTTCCGCCAACTCCGACGCCGATGTCGGCGAGATCATCGCCCAGGCCATGGACAAGGTCGGCAAGGAAGGCGTCATTACCGTCGAGGACGGCAAGTCGCTGCAAAATGAACTCGAAGTCGTCGAAGGCATGCAGTTCGACCGCGGCTACCTGTCGCCCTACTTCATCAACAATCCGGACAAGCAGATTGCCATCCTGGACAACCCGTTCGTCCTGCTGCACGACAAGAAGGTCTCCAACATCCGTGATCTGCTGCCCGTGCTCGAGCAGGTAGCCAAGGCCGGCCGGCCGCTGCTGATCATCGCCGAAGACGTCGATGGCGAGGCGCTGGCCACCCTGGTGGTGAACAACCTGCGCGGCATCCTCAAGACCGTCGCCGTCAAGGCCCCGGGCTTCGGTGATCGTCGCAAGGCCATGCTGGAAGACATCGCCATCCTGACCGGCGGCACGGTGATTGCCGAGGAAGTCGGCCTTTCCCTGGAAAAAGCCACGCTGAAGGATCTCGGCCAGGCCAAGCGCATCGAAGTGGCCAAGGAAAACACCACCCTGATCGACGGCATCGGTGCCGAGGACGCGATCAAGGCCCGTGTTGCCCAGATTCGCAAGCAGATCGATGAAGCCACCAGCGACTACGACAAGGAAAAGCTCCAGGAGCGCGTGGCCAAGCTGGCCGGCGGCGTGGCGCTGATCAAGGTCGGTGCTGCCACCGAAGTCGAGATGAAGGAAAAGAAGGCCCGCGTCGAAGACGCACTGCACGCCACGCGTGCCGCCGTTGAAGAAGGCATCGTTCCGGGCGGCGGCGTCGCATTGCTGCGCGCCCGTGCGGGTGTCAAGGTCAAGGGCGACAACCACGACCAGGACGCCGGCATCAAGATCGTGCTGCGCGCCATCGAGCAGCCGATGCGCGAGATCGTCGCCAATGCCGGCGACGAGCCGAGCGTGGTGGTCAACAAGGTGCTGGAAGGCAAGGGCAACTTCGGCTACAACGCCGCGACCGGCGAGTATGGCGACCTGGTGGCGATGGGTGTGCTGGACCCGACCAAGGTCGAGCGCATCGCGCTGCTGAATGCCGCGTCCGTCGCCGGCCTGATGCTCACCACTGACTGCATGGTGGCCGAGCTGGTCGAAGACAAGCCGGCCGGCGGCGGCATGCCTGGCGGCATGGGTGGTATGGGTGGCATGGGCGGCATGGACATGGGCATGTAACACGCCCGATCCGGCCTGTCTTGTGCAGCAAGGAACACCCGGCTTCGGCCGGGTGTTTTCCTTTGGGTCGAATCAAATGCGCGAGAAAGACGGCGGGGAGCGGCCATGAGCTAATGCGGCCACTCCCCGGGGCGAAGAACGGTACAGATACCGCTCGTTCGACTCCCTTGACCGCAAAGGAGAACAGCGGAATTCACTGTAAAGTGGTCGGCTTACGATCGTCTTACAAGTAGAATCTATCGGGCCATGAGAATTCTTCTCGCCGAAGACGACGCCATCATTGCCGATGGTTTGATCCGCGCACTACGCAAAGCCGGCTATGCCGTCGACCACGTCGATAATGGTCTCGATGCCGACACGGCGCTGCTGCCGCAAATGTTCGATCTGCTGATACTCGATCTCGGTCTGCCCAGGCTCTCAGGTATCGATGTGCTGCGCCGACTGCGGGCGCGCAAGTGCGTCGTACCGGTGCTGATCCTGACGGCGCAGGATGGTGTCGAGGATCGGGTACGCGGGCTTGATGCCGGTGCCGACGACTATCTGACCAAACCGTTCGCCCTGCCGGAACTCGAGGCGCGCGTGCGCGCGCTGACGCGGCGCGGCACCGGGCAGGCGACACGCATCGAACTTGGCGCCCTCAGTTATGACCAGGCGGAGCGCATCGTCAAGATCGGCGGACAACTGATCGATCTTTCGGCGCGCGAAATGGCCGTGCTGGAAGTCCTGCTGCTGCGTGTCGGTCGCTTGGTCGGCAAGGAGCAACTGGTCGATCACCTGTGCGGCTGGGGGGAGGAAGTCAGCACCAACGCCATCGAGGTCTACGTGCACCGCCTGCGCAAGAAACTCGAGCTGGCAGGCGTCAGGATTGCCACGGTGCGCGGTCTCGGCTATTGCCTGGAGAAGGCTGGCGATGCTGACGTGGGGACCTAAGCGGACGCCCATATTCGGAGTTCCCAACGAACCCAATTCGCTGTTCGGGGAAATCCTCGACTGGATGCTGGCGCCATTGCTGCTCTTGTGGCCGATCAGCATTGCCGTGACGAATCACGTCGCCAACGATATCGCCAACGAACCTTATGATCAGGTGCTGGCTGAGAATGTCGAAGCCATCGGTCGCCTGGTCAGGGTGGTTAATGGCAGGGTGACAGCGGACATCCCGATTTCTGCCAAGGCAATCCTGCGCTCGGATGAGCAGGATACGTCGTATGTGCAGGTCCGCGGATCGGATGGCGAGATCCTGACGGGCGACGAGGGAATACCGCGCTTGCCGGGCGATCTCGCTGCCGCCAGCGACGAGGTGCGATTTCGCGACGATCGCATCGAAGGCGATTCGGTCCGGATTGCCTATCAGGCGGTATCCTTGTTGACCTCGTCCGGAGGGAACACGGTGCTCGTTCAGGTTGCTGAAACGCGCCACAAGCGCGAGGCCTTGGCATCACGCATCATTTCAGGGGTTCTGCTACCGCAATTCGCCATCATTCCGCTGGCGGTGGTGCTGGTCTATCTGGGACTTTCGCGCGGCCTGCGACCCCTGTCGCGTCTGCGTGAGCGCATGGCCCGCCGCCGGCCTGGGGATCTGTCGCCGATCAACATCCGTGGCGCACCGGAAGAGCTGCAGCCGATGGTCCATTCCTTCAACGAACTGCTCGAACGATTGGAAGACAATCTGCATGCGCAGCAGCGCTTCATCGCCGATGCCGCCCATCAGATGAAGACGCCGGTGACTGGTTTGCGCATGCAGGCAGAGCTGGCATTGCGGGAAAACGATCCCGCTCAGCTGCATCGCTCGGTCGAGCAGATCAGCCTTGCAGCGGAACGCGCCGGGCATCTGATCACCCAATTGCTGACACTTGCACGGACCGAATCGAGCCACGAGAAGTTGCACCGTTTCGAGATCGTCGATCTGGAACTGTTGGCGCGCGAGGTTACGCTCGAATGGGTAGCTCGTGCTCGTGCCAAGCAGATCGATCTTGGCTTCGAAGGCAGTGACTGGCCATTGGCCATCGACGGCGTGCCGCTACTACTGCGCGAGCTTCTCATGAATCTGCTCGATAACGCCATCAAATACACGCCGGCTGGCGGTCAGGTGACCGTACGCATGCTGGCAGGCGAGTATGCCGAAATCGAGGTCGAGGACAATGGCATCGGTGTGCCCGAGGCGGATCGCGAACGCGTATTCGAGCGTTTTTACCGTGTGATCGGCACCGATGCTGACGGTAGCGGCCTTGGACTGGCGATTTGCCGTGAGATCGTCGAACAACATGGCGGCAACATCACCCTGCTCGCCAGCAGGAGCGGACGCGGCACCTGCGTTACAGTCCGGTTTCCCCGTGCCGGCACCATGCACTCCTGACCCGATCAACGGCGATCCGAATGATGAAGTTAACGCAAAGACACCTCGAGTATTGGCGGAAGAATCTGGGCTTGACTGCATTGCTTCTCGCCGTGTGGTTCATCGTCACTTTCGTCGGCAGCTGGTTCGCTCGTGAATTGAACGAACTGACGATCATCGGCCCGCTCGGCTACTACATCGGCGCTCAGGGCGCGCTGGTTGTTTACGTGCTCATCGTTTGGATATATGCCCGCCGGATGAACGAGTACGACAAGGAATATGGCGTTGAGGAAGGTGGTGGCGAGTGATGGGCAAATCGTCACAATCGCTGTTCAACGCCCAGCTGAAACGCTACTACGGTTTCTATACGGGCGGTTTCCTGCTTTTCGTCCTCGGTGCCGGTATTCTCGAGCTGCTCGGAGTGTCCAACAAGATCATTGGTTATGTTTTCCTGTTTGCGACGCTGTTGCTCTATGCCGGGATCGGTTTCATGTCGAAGACGGCCGAAGTCTCGGAGTACTACGTGGCGGGGCGACGCGTGCCAGCCTTTTTCAACGGCATGGCGACCGGGGGCGACTGGCTGTCGGCGGCATCCTTTATCGGTATGGCCGGCACCCTCTACGCGACCGGCTACGATGGTCTGGCATACGTGATGGGCTGGACAGGGGGCTTCTGTCTGGTCGCCTTGCTGCTGGCACCCTACCTGCGAAAGTTCGGCCAATTTACGATTCCCGATTTTCTCGGCGCCCGCTACGGTGGCAATCTCCCCCGCCTGATTGGCGCTGCGGCAGCCATCATGTGCTCGTTCACTTATGTGATTGCCCAAATCTACGGCGTCGGTCTGATCACCAGTCGTTTTACCGGTCTCGAATTCGGCATCGGCGTGTTCGTCGGCCTGGCTGGCATCCTGGTCTGTTCGTTCCTCGGCGGCATGAAGGCTGTGACTTGGACCCAGGTGGCGCAGTACATCGTCCTGATCGTCGCTTACATGATTCCCGTGGTCTGGTTGTCCGTGAAGGATACGGGTAATCCAGTGGCTCAGGTTGCCGCCTATACGACGGCATTGCCCAAGGTCACGGCGCTGGAAAAGGAATTCAATGACCGGGAAACTGCCAGGGGCGCAGCAGAGGAATCTGTCAGGGCCATCTATCGCGAACGGGCGTCGGTTGCCGAAATACGACTCAAGGCGCTCGAATCCGGGGGCGCCAATTATCTGCTGACGGAACGCAAGAAGCTTGAAACCGCTGTCGCGCAATTGAAAGCAGGAAATGCCGCCGATGCTCGGGCGATCTACGCCGCAGAACGGGCCGTGAGGGATTTTCCAATTGATCCGGCGAAGGCCAGGGATCTATGGACGAAGGAGAGGGCCAATGCCATTGCCAAGGCGGCGCCTGTCATGGCTCACGCCGAGCCGTTCTCCGCAAGCGACGGAGCCGAACGGGGCAAAAAGAGGAAAAACTTTCTGGCGCTCATTTTCTGTTTGATGGTGGGCACGGCGGCACTGCCCCACATCCTGATGCGTTACTACACGACGCCGTCGGTGCGGGAGGCACGGACGTCCGTGTTCTGGTCGCTGTTTTTTATCTTTCTCTTCTACTGCACGGCTCCGGCGCTGGGAATATTGGTCAAATACGAGATCTACCATAATCTGGTCGGCACGTCCTTCGCCGACCTGCCGGCCTGGGTGTCCAACTGGGCCAAAGTGGACAAGGCGTTGATGGCGATCAACGATGTCAATCGGGATGGCGTCGTCCAGTTGGCCGAGATCACCATAGGCAACGATTTTGTGGTGCTGGCAACACCCGAAATCGCGGGCCTGCCCTACGTCATATCCGGCCTTGTGGCAGCCGGGGGGCTTGCCGCCGCCTTGTCGACCGCCGATGGGCTGTTGCTGACCATTGCCAACGCCCTGTCGCACGACGTGTATTACAGAATGGTGGACCCCGATGCCCCGGCCACGCGTCGTATTGTCGTGTCGAAGGGGCTGTTGCTCGTTGTGGCCATGGTGGCAGCCTATACGACCAGCCTGAAGCCGGGCGATATTCTTTTCCTCGTCGGTGCGGCTTTTTCCCTCGCTGCTTCCGGATTGTTTCCGGCGCTGGTGCTGGGCATCTTCTGGAAGCGCGCCAACAAGTGGGGTGCCATCGTCGGCATGCTGTCTGGGCTGGGAGTATCCATCTACTACATGGTCATGACGTATCCGTTTTTCGGCATCAATGCCCCGCTCTGGTGGGACATCCAGCCAATCTCGAACGCGATATACGGTGTGCCGGCGGGCTTCGTCGGCATTGTTATCGGCAGCCTGCTATCGCGGCCGCCGAGCGGGGAGGTTCAGAAGCTGGTCGACCGGGTTCGATATCCAAACTTCCAAATGGATATTGTCACCGGTGTATCGAAAGCGAAGTAGAAGCCTGGTTCCACTTGTAAGAAATCCGTCAGGGTTGCGTAAGGGCGCAGTCAGCGGCCGTCTCTAACATTGGTACTAGTCCAGGGCTCTGGGCTTTCAATCAATGGAGACACGGAGGAGACACATGGCAGCTGATCTCTATGCAAAGATTCGGGCCAACCCGAAGTTCAACGAATTCGTAGGTACCCGCAACCGGTACGCGATCATTATGACCATCCTTGGGGCCCTGGCGTACTACGGGTTCATTTTGCTGGTGGCTTACGACAAATCGTTCCTGGCCCAGAAGATCGGAGAAGGATACACGATGAGCCTTGGCATTCCGATTGGCGTCGGGGTGATCGTGTTCACCATCATTCTGACTTGGATCTACGTGCGTCGCGCCAATAGCGAATTCGACGACACCAGCGCCGACATCATCAAGGAGGCACAGAAATAAGATGAACAACGTTCAACGTATTGTTGTGGCAGTCGCCGCGTTCGCCGTCGCCGGCGTCGTCTACGCCGCGGGTCCGGATGCCGGTCAGACGACCAAGCAGGCCACCAACTGGACGGCTATTACCATGTTTGCCATCTTCGTCGGCATCACGTTGTGGATCACGAAGTGGGCCGCTTCGCGTACCAAGACGGCGGCAGACTTCTATACCGCCGGTGGCGGCATCACCGGCTTCCAGAACGGCCTCGCGATCGCGGGCGACTACATGTCGGCGGCCTCGTTCCTCGGCATTTCGGCCTTGGTGTTCGGCACCGGCTTCGACGGCCTGATCTTCTCGATCGGCTGGCTGGTCGGCTGGCCCGTGCTGACTTTCCTGCTGGCAGAGCGCTTGCGCAATCTCGGCAAGTTCACCTTCGCCGACGTGGCCTCGTACCGTTTCGCGCAGACCCCGACGCGTACTTTCGCGGCGATCTCGACGCTGGTGGTTGTGGCCTTCTACATGATCGCCCAGATGGTCGGCGCCGGTCAGCTCATCAAGGTACTGTTCGGGTTGGACTACCTGTATGCCGAAATTCTGGTGGGCATCATCATGTTGATGTACGTGCTGTTTGGCGGCATGACGGCGACAACCTGGGTACAGATCATCAAGGCGTGCATGCTGCTGGCTGGCGCCACCTTCATGGCACTGGCCGTGTTGTTCCAGTTCGGGTTCTCGCCCGAGGCGCTGTTCACCAAGGCAGTCGAGTTGCATCCCAAGCATGATGCGATCATGGGCCCGGGCGCGCTGATCAAGGACCCGATCTCCGCAATCTCCGTCGGCATGGCGCTGATGTTCGGTACCGCCGGCCTGCCGCACATCCTGATGCGCTTCTTTACCGTGCCAAACGCCAAGGAAGCTCGCAAATCGGTGGCTTGGGCGACGACGTGGATCGGCTACTTCTACATCCTCACGTTCATCATCGGCTTTGGGGCCACCGTGCTGCTCATTACCAACGAAGGTACGTTCTTTGCCAAGCCGCTTGCCGAGTGCACCAGCGGCCCGCTACAGAACTGCCTAAGGGGTGGTGGCAACATGCCCGCCGTGCTGCTCGCCGAGGCTGTCGGTGGTGAAGTGTTCTACGGCTTCATCGCCGCCGTTGCTTTCGCGACGATTCTGGCAGTGGTGGCCGGTCTGACGCTGTCCGGCGCCTCGGCCGTGTCGCATGACCTCTATGCCTCCGTCTGGCGCCATGGCAACGTCGATTCCGCCACGGAATTGCGTTGGTCCAAGGGCGCCACCGTGGTTCTTGGCATCGTCGCCATCACCCTTGGCATCGCCTTCGAGAAGCAGAACGTCGCCTACATGGTGATGCTGGCCTTCACCGTCGCGTGTTCGGGCAACTTCCCGGTACTGGCCATGTCGGTGCTGTGGAAGGGCTGCACGACGCGCGGTGCGGTGCTCGGCGGCTACGTCGGCCTGATCATGGCAACGGTGCTGACGATCGGTTCGGATTCCGTTTGGGTGGCCGTGATGGGCAACCCGAAGGGTTCGGCCTGGTTCCCGTACAGCTCTGCCGCGCTGTTCTCGATGACTGCTGCCTTCGTCACGATCTGGCTGGTGTCGAAGCTGGACAACAGCGAACAGGCTCGCAAGGAGCGCGCGCTTTACCCGGATCAGCAGACCCGTTCTGAAACCGGCGTCGGCGCCGCTACCGCATCGGCCCACTAAGCGCAAACAATAAGCGCCAGAGGGAATGGCCCCGCCCCGACAGGCGGGGCCATTTTTTCTCCCCAAGCAAGGATAAGTCGATATAATCCGCGACCCAATTTATGAAATTGGCCAGGTAGCTCAGTTGGTAGAGCAGCGGACTGAAAATCCGCGTGTCGACGGTTCGATTCCGCCCCTGGCCACCAGTATTCAAGCGGCTCTCCGAACGGAGGGCCGTTTTCATTTGTGCAAACACCGATGCCAACCATGTGCGAGAATGCCATATGGTGGATGGTGGGCTTGCCGGCATTTCGAATCAGTGCACATTAATGGGGATTGGGCCATATTCGAAGGCTTTTCAGCGGGATCACGCCGGTTCCAATGGGATAAATTGATCTGATCCTCAGCATGCTGGGAAGTCACGCGGGAGCGCAATTGCAGCCGGTTCCGGAACCGATCATCGACGCCATCGAATCCATTCACCTGCCATCGATGCCGCAGGTGTTGCTGCGCTTCCTGCGCATGACGGAGGATGATCGCGCTTCGATGGAGGACTTGGCCAAGGTCGTCGGGCAGGATCCGGCGCTGAGTGCCCATGTGCTGATTGCAGCGAATTCGGCGGCTTTGCGGCGTGGCCGTGAATTGAAAAGCCTGGACCAATGCCTGGTCGCTCTCGGCACTCGCCTGGTCCGTACCATGGCTGCCTGCCTGGCCATCCAGAGTGTTTTTGCCCGTACGGTTGGCGACCAGAGCTACGATCTGGCCGGTTTCTGGAGCCACTCGCTACAGGTGGCCGAACTCTCGCGCGGCATCGCCGCCAAGCTTGATCGCGCCGATTTCGAGGAAGCCTATCTGGCCGGTCTTCTCCACGACGTGGGCCAACTACTGCTGCTCGGGGGCATGGGGGGGCGCTACGGCGCCCTGCTGGCCTGGAGCCGGGACGAGGAGGCCCTGCTGGCCCTGGAGAGGCCGGAACTGGGCACCGACCATGCCGCTGTCGGCGCCTGGCTGGTCGACCAGTGGAAGCTCTCGTCCTTTATGGCCGACGCCGTGCTGTTCCACCATTGCCAGCCGGGTCAGATAACCGCCGCTGATCCATTGAGCCAAATCGTCTGGGCGGCACATACCGCCTCCGCCTGGGCGCCGGGGAGGGAGGACGCCGCCGGCCGCGGACATCAATTCGAAGCCGCTGCCATCGAATCGATGTTGAATTTGCCCGCCGGCAGCCTGGCTGACATCCATCGGCACTCGTTCGAACGTGTCGCCCAGTTGGCGTCGGCGCTGGGTGTCAACGCCGCGCCGGACGCGACGACGCTGCCGCGTTCGTCACTGGTGCCGTTCGAAAGTTCGCGGCGGCCCGAGCACCGCGATTCCCAGAACCAGATCGAGGCGGCCGTTCGCGACATGGCCATCATGGAGCCTTTGCAGCACAACCTGTTCGCCACCGACAGCGAGGCCGAAGTGCTGCAGGCGATACGCGAGTCGGCCCGCATCCTGTTCGGCCTTGGCCGACTCGCCTTCCTGGTTGTCCGCGCGGACCAGTCGGTATTGTCCGGCGCCAGTGTCGGCGGCCAGCCAGCCTTGCTGCAGCGCCTCGAGATTCCCATGAAGGCGGCCACCAGTTTGGCCGCGGCTGTGGCCCTGGGCGAGGAACCTCGGGCGACTTTCGATGCCGATCGCTCGGCGACCATTTCCCTGGTCGATGTCCAGATCGCCCGCGCCTTGGGCAGCGAAGGCGTGCTCTACGTGCCGATGCGCAGCCGCGACCGGCTGGTCGGGGTCATGGCCTACGGCCTTAGCCAGGCGCAGTTCGAACGCAGCCAGAAGAGACTGGGCTGGATGACCAGCTTTGCCCATCTGGCGGCCGTCAGCGTGGAAAGCCGGCGCGAAGTCCATGCCCGCGAGAGGCAGATCGAGGCGGACCTGACCAGCCGCTTCCAGCAAAGGGCCCGCCACGTCGCCCACGAAGCGGGCAACCCCCTGTCGATCATCACCAATTACCTGAAGATTGTCTCCGAGCGTCTGCCCGACGAAAGCGGTGTCCGCCACGAACTCGATATTCTCAAGGAGGAAATCGACCGGGTCGCGCTCATCATCCGCCATTTGAGTGACATGTCGGTCAAGGCGCCGGCGGTGGGACAGGTGGACGTCAATGCAGTCATCGAGGGCATGGCGGCGCTCTACCGGGAATCGCTGTTTTCCAGCCGGGGCATCACGCTCGATTTGATATTGGACGAGCTGCTTCCCATCATTCCGGGCAGTCGAGACCAGATCAAGCAGATACTGCTCAATCTTTGGAAGAATGCCGCCGAAGCGATGTCGGCCGGTGGCCGACTGGTCATTTCGACCACGAACAACGTCCGCCACAACGGCCGCGACCATGTAGAGATCCGGCTTGCCGACTCCGGGCCCGGCCTGCCGTCGGATGTCATCCAGAATCTTTTCCAGCCCCTCGATCCGAACCGGCGGCCCGGACACGTCGGCATGGGGCTATCGATCGTAGCTGCGCTGGTCAAAGGACTCGATGGCCAGATCAACTTCCAGAGTCGGGCCGGCCAGGGGACGACATTCGTCATCCTGCTGCCGACGTCCGCAAGGAGCGACCAATGAGCAGTTTCCCCATGTCGAATTTCCGGCCGGGGCAGGACGCGGCGACACCATTCGACCGGATCCTGATTGTCGACGACGAATTGCGCATGCGCACCAGCCTGCGGAGGCTGCTCGAAGCGAGTGGTCGTGAAATTCTCGAATGCAGTTGCGGCACCGAGGCGCTAGGCGTTCTGGACAAGAAGGACATAGCGATCGCCCTGCTCGACATCAATCTGCCCGATATTTCCGGCCTCGATATCCTCAAGTGGATCAGCAACAATCAGGTCCCGACCAGCGTCATCATGGTCAGTGGCGATGACAGCATCGACTCGGCCATTCAGGCATTGCGCTATGGCGCCGTCGAGTTTGTGCGCAAGCCGGGCGACATGAACCATATCAAGCTCAAGGTCGACAATGCCTTGCATCGCCGCCACCTCGAATATCGCCACGCCGCCATGATGGCGCGCCTCGAACAGTCGGAGCGCCTGCACCGGTTCCTGGTCGAGAATTCGCCCGACCTCATCTACACGCTGGATGATGAAGGGCGCTTTTTGTTCGTCAACAACCGGTTCGAGTCGCTGCTCGGCTACAGTCGCGACGAGGTGATCGGCAAGCATTACTCAACGGTCGTTTACGACGAGGACTGGGAACTGGTTCGCTACATCTTCAACGAGCGCCGTAGCGACAACCGCGCCGCCGCCAATGTCGAGGTCAAGCTGAAGTCCAAGAACGCCAAGGGCCATCGGCAGTATGAGAGTCGCTGTGTGGTCGCCATGTTGAGTGCCGTTGGCATCTACAGCGATACCGCGGCGGGAAATAACGGCCAGGTGGGCAGCTTCATGGGCACCTACGGAGTCGCCCGTGATATCACCGAGCGCAAGGTCGCCGAGGAGACCATCAGCTTTCAGGCCTTCCATGACCACCTGACCCAGCTGCCGAACCGGCGGTTGTTCAAGGATAGGCTCGAACTGGCCATCACCCAGGCGCGCCGCCATGCCAGCATGGTCGGCGTCATGTTCGTGGACCTGGATCGCTTCAAGCTGGTCAACGACACCTACGGCCATGCCGAGGGCGACGAATTGCTGAAGAGCGTCGCGCAGGCGCTGCGCCGTTGCGTCCGAGCGGGCGACACGCTGGCACGCCAGGGGGGCGACGAATTCACCATTCTGCTGCCTGATCTGCTCCAGGCCGAAGATGCGGCGGTCATCGCCGAGAAGATCGTCGACGAACTGAATTCACCGTTCCATGTCGCCGGCCAGAACTTCCGCGCCACAGCGAGCGTCGGCGTTGCCGTCTTCCCGCGCGATGGCGACAACGCCGAGACACTGTTGAAGAACTCCGATATCGCGATGTACAAAGTAAAGGCCTCGGGCAGGAACGCCTACCAGTTCTTCACGTCCGAGATGAACGCCAGCTATCACGAGCGCATCAGTCTCGAGAATGACCTCCGTCAGGCCATTCAGAGATCCGAATTCGAGCTTTACTTCCAGCCTCAGTTCAGCGTTGTGCGCAAGCGTATTGTCGGCATGGAGGCGCTGGTGCGCTGGCAGCATCCCGCGTACGGTCTGCTGGATCCGGCCGGCTTCATCGACCTTGCCGAGGAAACCGGCCTGATCCAGTCGATCACCGATACCGTCCTGGCCCAGGCTTGTGCGCAACTGGCCCTGTGGCGCGCTTCCGGACATGCCGAACTGCGCATGTCGGTGAATGTCTCGCCGCAGGAGTTCGATCGCAGCGATCTGGTCGATCGCATTACCTATCACGTCGAGAGCAACCATCTGCCGGCCGACGCGCTGGAAATAGAAATCACCGAGAATCTCCTGCTCCAGGATGTCTCCGCGGTCATCGAAAAGATGCGCATGCTGCGTGACCGCGGCGTGCGCATTTCGATCGATGATTTCGGCACCGGCTATTCGTCGCTCAATTATCTGCGCCGCTTTCCCATCAACAGCATCAAGCTGGATCAGTCCTTCGTCCGCGATCTGCACGAGGGCCACCGCGCTTCGCCGATCGTCAATGCCATCGTCGGCATCGCCGACGGCTTCGACCTGAAACTGCTCGCCGAAGGCGTCGAGACCGATTTCCAGCGGCGAACGTTGCAGGACCTGGGTTGCGACGAAATGCAGGGCTTCCTGTTCAGCGCGCCCGTGCCGGCCAGCGAGGCCGCGCGCCTGCTTTCGGCCTGAGCAGGGTCAGCCGAGCTGCAAGCGGACAAAAATGAGTCGCGCCGCCACTGTCCTCCGCTTCGTTATCCTGACCTGCGCCGCCAGCCAGTCCATGGCGGCCGGCGATCGGGATATCGATGTCAAGGTTCATGTAGATGGCGAAGTCGTGCGCGTCGATGCCTCATTTTCGGTGAGTGCCAGTCAGCAAGAAGTGTGGGCGGTGATGACCGACTTCGACCACATGGCGAAATTCATTGCCAACCTCAAGTCGAGCCGGGTCGTCGCGCGAGTCGACGACGTGTTGACCGTTTCCCAGGCCGGGGAAGCATCCTTCGGGCCGATGAGCTACAAGTTCGAGTCGATCCGGGAAGTCCGCCTGTGGCCCATGGAGCGGGTACAGGCACGGATGATCAGCGGCAACATGCATAGATTCGAGAGTGCGACCGGACTGATGGCGGATGCTGGCGGCACGCGGGTTACTTATCACTCCGAGGCGGTGCCGAAGGCGTGGATTCCGCCGATCGTCGGCCGCGGCTTCATCGAGCACGAGACGCGCGAGCAGTTCTCGGAATTCAGGGCCGAGATCATGCGGCGAAAGCCCGGCCAGGGGCGTGGCGAACGCGACGAATCCGTGCGGCCGTAATAAGCGCCGTCGTAACCTTTTGTTACGCTTCGTGCGTTTCTTTCATAGTTGGCTTACAGGCCAGGCTTCAAATCGCTATATGATCAATGCGCAGATTTTCCTGATCGCTGGTAGCGAAGGAGGCTGAAATGACGATGACTCGTTCGATGCGCGCCCTGGTGGGCGTCCTTGCCTTTACGGCGGTATTCCCTGGCACCGCGATGGCCGATCGACACTGGCATGGCGGAGACATCCACCGGTTCCACCAGCACGATATGCAGCGCTGGCAGGGTGGTTCCTGGCACCACGGCGACCATCTTGGCCGCTTGGGTTGGTGGTGGGTGGTGGCGGGAGCGTGGTATTTCTATCCGCAACCGGTCTATCCTTATCCTGATCCCTATACGCCGCCAGTCGTGACCGTACCGGCACCGGCGGTGGGTCAATACTGGTACTACTGCGATGCCGCCAGAACTTATTACCCGTACGTCGCAACCTGTCCGAGTGGCTGGCGGCAAGTACCCGCCGCCCCGCAATGAGGAGAACGAACATGGCGAGCCGAAACATCCTTGTAATTGCGACCGTAGCTGCGGCGACGTTGGCCGGCTGCGCCACCGCGCCGCTGGCGCCGCGCGTGGCGGTCATGCCGGCGCCCGGCAAACCGTTCGAGCAATTTGTGGCCGAAGAGCGGCTTTGCCGGAATTATGCCGAACAGTCGGTCGGCGGCCAGGCGGAAGCGATCGACAATGCGGCGATCGGCAGCGCGGCGGTAGGCACCGCCATCGGCGCTGTCGCCGGCGCGGCGATCGGCGGGCGGCAGGGCGCGGCCGTCGGTGCCGGCAGTGGCCTGATCGTCGGTTCGGCGTCCGGATCCGGTCGTGCCGGCTACATGGAGCGCGACGCTCAGCGGCGCTACGATATCGCCTATCAGCAGTGCATGTACGCCAAGGGCAACCAGATTCCCGGCCAATACGTTCAACAGCCGTCGGCGGCGAGGCCGGCCGCCTATCCACCACCTCCGCCCCCACCGCCCGGATCGCCGCCCCCGCCGCCAGCGCCACGACAGTAGACCTGCTAACTCGCTGGTCTCCGGCTATCGGTCGCCGCTGATCGCGGCCTCGATCAACAGATCATTGATCGAGGCGAGGATTTCGATGCTCAGCCGCTTCAAGTCGGCAAGACGTGTCTCGGCGGCCGACTTGTCGCCGGCTTGCATGAGCTCGATGACGCCGTTGCCGACGACGTGGAAGTCCCGGTGGATGGGTTCGATGGTGGAGTAGGCCGCCATGTGCCCATAGCGATCCCTGCCGGCGCCCTCGAACCAGCGGCCCAGTTTGCATTGGGTATGGTCGCCAAGCAGGGTGGGGGCCAGCGGCTTCGTGCCGGCGACGTAGGCGGCGAGTCGTTGCAGCCAGCGACGGTGCGTTACCCGCGCCGTCAGCAATGGCACATCGGCGTCGGCAATCTTCAGCAAGACATAATCCGCTAACGCTACGGCCGGGTCGAATGCCGCCAGCCAGGCGGGCACGGCCTCGGCTGTGATCGCCTCTGACGCGGCCTTCTGGACGATCTCGCAATCGTACTGGGCGAGCAGCATGCCTTGCTCCGGCTCTTCCAGGCCTTCGGCGATGACGGTCAGGCCAAAGGCATGGCCGAGCCCGACGATGCCGCGCACGATCGCTTGTACATCGCTGCTGTCGAGCATGTCATGGGTCAGGCCGGCGGCGATCTTGATCTCGTCCACACCCAGCCGCTTCAGATAGGTGAGGGACGTATAGGCGACGCCGAAGCCGTCGAGGGCCACCCGCAGGCCCAGCGGATGGCATTGCTCGACCAGGCCGCTGACGGTGGTCGAGTGCGCGAGTGCAATCTCTTCAGCGATTTCGACGCCGAACAGGTCGGGCTTCAAACCTGCTGTGGTGTTTACCGCATCGACCAGCCATGCAGCGATGTCGCTTTCTTCCAGACACTTGGGCGAAATATTCACGCTGAGCGGAATGTCGAGACCCGCCTGCGACCAGGCCGCGCTTTGCCGCAAGGCCTCCTGGATCACCCATTTGCCGGTGGGTACCGCCAAGTCGCTGTCCTCGATGTTGCCTGCGAAACGGGCGGGCAGCAGCAGACCCTCGGTGGGATGGCGCCAGCAGAGTACCGCTTCCAGACCCACTACCTTGCCTTGGCGGACGTTGATCTTGGGCAGATAGTAAAGGGCAAACTCGTTTGCCGCGACGCCGGCGCGAATGCGTTCCAGGTCGGCTCGGTAGCGCTGCATCAGCTGGTTCTGCTCGGCGTTAAACAAACGGAAGCAGTTGCGACCGGCTGCCTTGGCCAGATACATCGCTTCGTCGGCCAGCCGCAGCAGGTGCTCGGGCAATTCATCGCCGTCGGGCAGCAGGGTGACGCCAATGCTGGCCGACAGCGTCAGGCTGTGGCTGTCGATCCGGTAGGGGACGGCAATGACGGAAAGCACGCGGTTAAGCGTCTGCTCGACTTCCTCGATGCCCGACAGTTCGCCCAGCAGCAGACCAAATTCGTCGCCGCCGAGACGGGCTACGGTATCGCCAGCGCGCACGGCGTCTCGCAACCGCTGCGCCGCCTCCCTGAGCAGGCGGTCGCCCGTGTTGTGGCCGTAAGCGTCATTGACGGTCTTGAAGCCATCCAGGTCGAGATAGCAGACGGCGAGCAACCGGCCGTTGCGCGCCGACTGCGCCTGCGCCAGCTGCAAGCGGTCGAAGAACAGCATCCGGTTGGGCAGGTGGGTCAGTGGATCGTGATAGGCGATCGCACGCAAGCGTTCTTCGGATGCAGCCAGGTCTTCGCGGTCGGCCTCGATCGTTGTCGCCATGTTATTGAAGGTCTTGCCGATCTCGTCGAACTCGCCGGGCAGCGATTCCACCCGGGCGGCCAGGTTGCCGCCGGCAATGGCGCCAATGCTGCCGTGCAGCCGTGCCAGCGGCCGGCCGAGGTAACGGCGGATCGTCCATGCCATCGCCAGCGACAGCAGGATGAAGAGCCCGAGATGCCAGAGCAGGTGCCGCCGAAATTCGTCGACGATCTGCTGCCGCACATGCTGCGCCGATACCTTGATGCTCATGATGCCGCGCAGTTCGCCCACCTTGTAATCGTAGGCAGCGGCGTACTTGGCGCGTATTGTCTCCGGCGCCTTCTCCCTGGCGCCATGACATTCCAGGCAATAGGGTTCGACCCATATCGGCCGGGCATAGTGGTAATAGGCCTGATTCTGTTCATTGACGAAGGAAATGAAACGCAACTTTTCATCAGGATGCTGCTGGAAGTGTTCGATGGCGACCATTTCGATCGCATCGGCACGGTTTCTCGGATTGCGGGGACGATCGCTGACGTTGTTGAAGGAGAAGCCGCTATTGTCCCAATTGGGCAGCTCTTCGGAGATCTTGCTGAGGGCGACGGCAGGCAGCAGGCCGATGGTCTTGTCGTCGATCGGCATACCGCTGTCAAGAAACTGGTGATGATAGACACGGCGCATGGCCATGAGCACATTGCGCACCCGTTCGGCCGAGGCCAGCAGTTCCGCTTCCGCTTCCCGTTCGAGGCGCTGGTAGGAAATCGCCTCGAATGCGATCAACACCACAGCCATGACGGAGGCAATGATGAGAAACACGCGTCGTTCGAGAATCATGCTGCCAGGCATGGCCTTAACCCCCCTTAAACGCTTGGCCTTTACATTCTCACATTAGCAGCATTTTCCTTAGCAATTCCAGTCGCGGCGGGTTAGCGCTCCTGGCTGCTGAATGCTCCGTTTGGGGCAGGGAAAGCGGCAAGGCACTGACGTATAATGCTTATCTGTTCAAGTTCCGTCTCGTCACCGACGCATGCAGCTTTTCGCCCTGGGTATCAATCACCATACCGCGCCGCTGGCTGTGCGCGAACAGGTGACGTTCGATCTCGCCCGGCTGCCTTTGGCACTGCATGACCTGTTGCGCGCCAAGCCGGTGCGGGAAGCGGCGATCCTGTCCACCTGCAACCGGACGGAGCTCTATTGCGCCGCCGACGGACCCGAAGCGGCGGCCGAATGGCTGGCCGAGTATCACGCCCTGACGCCGGGCCGCATCCAGCCCTATCTCTACACGCACCCGCAGCGAAGCGCGGTGCGGCACATGTTCCGCGTCGCTTCCGGCCTCGATTCCATGGTGCTCGGCGAGCCGCAGATCCTCGGCCAAATGAAACAGGCGGCGCGTCTCGCCGAAGAGGCCGGCACGCTCGGCACGCTGCTCAACAAGCTGTTCCAGCGCACCTTCGCGGTCGCCAAGGAAGTACGTTCGACCACCGCCATCGGCGCCAACATCGTTTCCATGGCTGCCGCTTCCGTGCATCTGTCGGCGCGCATCTTCGAGGATCTGAAACAGCAGAAGATCCTGTTCGTCGGCGCCGGCGAAATGATTGAGCTGTGCGCTGCGCACTTTGCCGGTGAGAAGCCCAAGCGCCTGACCATCGCCAATCGCACCATCGAACGCGCCGAGGCGCTGGCCGCCCGCTTCGGCGGCGATGCCATGCGCCTCGACGAACTGGGCGAGCGCCTGGCCGAATACGACGTCGTCGTCGCCTGCACGGCCAGCCCCCTGCCGATCGTCGGCCTGGGCATGGTCGAGCGCGCGCTCAAGGCGCGCCGCCACCGGCCGATAGTGATGGTCGATCTGGCCGTACCGCGCGACATCGAATCGGAAGTGGACAAGCTCGACGACGTCTTTCTCTACACCCTGGACGATCTCGGCCAGATCGTCGAGCAGGGGCTGGAATCGCGCCAGGCCGCGGTGGTCGAGGCGGAGGCGATCATCGACGGCCAGGTGCATGATTTTCTCCAGTGGGTCGATGCCCGCGAAGTGGTGCCGACCATCCGGGCGCTGCGCGACACGGCCGAACGGGCCCGCCGCCACGAGGTCGATCACGCCGTCAAGATGCTGCGCCGGGGCGACGATCCCGCCCAGGTGCTGGAGGCCCTTTCGCGCGGTCTGACCAACAAGCTCTTGCACGGTCCGACCCACGCCCTTAACCAGGCTGAGGGCGACGAGCGCAACAGGCTTTCCGAGCTCGTTTCCCGCATATTCCATCTTCACCCCGGCGAGTAGCTGCGCCGCTCTGCCGTCGGCGTGTCGCCACGGCTGACTTTCCATGCCATGAAATCCAGTATCCGTGACAAGCTCGAACAACTGACCCGCCGCCGCGAGGAGCTCGACGCCATGCTCGGCGACGAACTGGCCACACGCGACATGGACAACTACCGCAAGCTGACGCGCGAGCATGCCGAGATCGAGCCGGTCGTCGGCCTCTACGCGGCCTACCGGGCGGCGGAAGCCGATCAGGCGACGGCGCGCGAGATGCTCGCCGACCCTGACATGAAGGCGCTCGCCGAAGAGGAGATCGGCACTGCGCAGGCCGACATTGTGCGGCTTGAAGACGAGCTGCAGAAGGCGCTGCTGCCGCGCGATCCCAACGACGAGCGCAACCTGTTCCTGGAAATCCGCGCCGGCACCGGCGGCGAAGAGTCGGCGCTGTTCGCCGGCGATCTCTATCGCATGTACTCGCGCTATGCCGAGCGGCAGGGCTGGAAGGTCGAGCAGGTGTCGGCCAGCGAGTCGGACCTCGGCGGCTACAAGGAAGCGATCCTGCGCATCGCCGGCAGCGGCGCCTACTCGAAACTCAAGTTCGAGTCGGGCGGCCACCGTGTTCAGCGCGTGCCGGAAACCGAGGCCCAGGGCCGCATTCACACCTCGGCATGCACCGTGGCGGTGTTGCCGGAAGTCGACGAGGTGGCCGACGTGAATATCAATCCGGCCGACCTGAGCATCGACACCTTTCGCGCTTCCGGCGCCGGCGGCCAGCACATCAACAAGACCGACTCGGCGGTGCGCATCACCCACCTGCCGACCGGCATCGTAGTCGAATGCCAGGACGACCGTTCCCAGCACCGCAACAAGGCGCAGGCGATGAGCGTGCTGGCGGCCCGTATCAAGGACGCGCAGGTGCGCGAGCAGCAGCAGAAGATCGCCAGCGAGCGCAAGTCGCTGATCGGCAGCGGCGACCGCTCCGAGCGCATCCGCACCTACAACTTCCCGCAGGGCCGGGTCACCGACCACCGCATCAACCTGACGCTCTACAAGTTGGGCATGGTGATGGAAGGTGATCTCGACGAGCTGGTCGCGGCGCTCACCGCCGAACATCAGGCCGAACTGTTGGCCGCCCTGGCTGAATGATCATTGCCGAGGCGCTGGCGCAGGCCAGGGAGTCGATTCCCACGGGCGAGGCGCGGCTGTTGCTGCGCCAAGTGCTCGGCTGCACACCTGCTGACATCGCTGCGCATCCAGAGCGTTTGCTGACACCCGATGAAAGTGAGCGCTTCGTCACACTCGTTTCGCGCCGCGCCGCGGGCGAGCCGATTGCCTACCTGATCGGTAGCCGAGAGTTTTTCGGCCGCGAGTTTCAGGTTACGCCTGCCGTGCTTATTCCTCGCCCTGAGACAGAGATGTTGGTGGAGGTGGCGCTGGCAAAAGTCAGTCGTGACGACACGCCGAGGATTCTCGATCTCGGCGCCGGCAGCGGCTGCGTGGCCATTACGCTGGCGCTGGAAACCGGTACCGAGGTGACGGCGGTCGACCTGTCGACCGAGGCGCTGGCAGTGGCGCGGGGCAACGCGCAGCGGCTGGGGGCGACGGCGCAATTCATCGCCAGCGACTGGTTTTCCGCCATCGACGGCGCCTTCGATCTGATCGTCGCCAACCCGCCCTATGTGGCCGAGGGCGACCCGCATTTGACTGAGGGCGACCTGCGCTTCGAACCGGCGCTGGCGCTGGCCTGCGGCGCGGACGGCCTCAACGCCATTCGCCGCATCGTCGCCGACACCCCGCGCCACCTGCTGCCTGGCGGCTGGCTGTTCATGGAACACGGCTACGACCAGGCAGCGGCGGTGCGCGGGCTGTTGGTCGAGGCCGGCTTCGCTGACATCGAGCAGCATCGGGATCTGGCGGGCATCGTGCGAATCAGCGGCGGACGGCGGGCTTGACCGCGCCGATGACCGCCACTAGAATAATCCCGACTGTTTTAATAAACTATTATTCAAGGAACCCGACATGGATGCCAAACAGAAGATTCACCAGACCGTGACGCAGAACCCCGTCGTCCTTTACATGAAGGGCACGAAGCAGTTTCCGACCTGTGGTTTTTCCGGCCGCGCCACCCAGATCCTCAAAGCTTGCGGGGTCGGTTTTGTCGACGTGAACGTGCTTGCCGATCCGGAAGTCGTGCCGGCGCTGCGCGAATACGCCAACTGGCCGACTATCCCGGTGCTCTACATCAATGGCGAATTCATCGGCGGTTGCGACATCATGACCGAGATGTACCAGGCCGGCGAACTGCAACAGAAACTCGCGGCCGTCGCTCAGCCGGCGTAATCCCTAGCGCAACTCGGCCAGCAGCTTTTCGATCATGCGCCGGGCCTGACCGAGGTAACCGGCGCCGAAGAGGTTGAAGTGGTTGAGCACGTGGTAGAGGTTGTAGAGCGTCTTGCGCGTCTCGTAGCCCGGGTCGAGCGGCCAGGCGGCACGGTAGGCGGCATAGAAGGACTCGGGAAAGCCGCCGAAGAGTTCCGTCATGGCGACGTCCGTCTCGCGATCCCCGTAATAGGTGGCCGGATCGAAGATCACCGGCGTGCCGTCGGCCAGCGCTGAGGCATTGCCGCCCCAGAGATCCCCGTGCAGTAGCGATGGCGGGGGGTGGTAGTCGAGAAAGAAGGCGCTGACGCGCTCTGCCAGGCTTTCACCCTGTTGAGCGAGACTTCGCTCCATGCCGTTGTCGCGCGCCCGGCGCAGTTGTGGCCGCAGGCGGCGCTCGGCGTAGAAAAGCGCCCAGTTGTCACGCCAGCCATTTTCCTGCGGCGAGCCGCCGATCCAGTTGTCGGACTCGAAGCCGAAGCGCTCGCCGGTATGGCGATGCAGGTCGGCAAGCTGCCTGCCGAGCATGGCGCCGCTGGTGCGGTCGAGGCCGCGCAGATCGAGATATTCGAGGTCGATGCGCGCCTGGTTCTCGACCAGTCCGCAGGAAATGACTTCCGGCACGCGTACGGTACCGGTGGTGCGCAGTGCAGCGAGTCCTGCGGCTTCGGCCTCGAACATCGGCAGTGCTACGGCGGCCGCGGACTTGGTGAAGCGACGCCCCATCAATCGGCGGCAAGCCGGACGTTGGCCTGGCTGAGTCGGCCGGCCAGCACCTCGAGAAATGACTGGTAGAAGTGCATCCGGCAGACGTCGGAAGCGTTGCGCAGGGCTGCTCCGGAGATGGTGACGACCTTGGCCATGGTTTGAGCAATGACGTCCGCGCCACGCACGCGTTGGCCACCACCGATGACGGCCATTTCGCCGAAGCAATCGCCTGGCGCCAGCAGGCTCAGGGTGCGGCCTTTCTTGACCACGCGCAGTTCGCCTTCGGTGAGGAAACAGAAGAAGTCGCCGGCCTCGCGGTCCTTCATGATCAAGGTGTCGGGCTTGACCTCGTCCCAGCGCGAGAAGCGCAGCACTTCCCAGATCTCGACGTCGGAAAATTCCCGGAAGAAATGCAGGCCGCGCAGCGTTTCGAACTTTTCGCTGTCGGGAAATTCATGTCGTCGCGTTGCCGCCTGCTTGTTGCGGAAAGCCTGGGCAAGATCGTGCGAAAACTCATCCCAGTTCGCGTAGCGGGCGTTTGTTTCCTTCTGCATTGCGCGCGTCACCACCGCGTCGAGGCCCGGCGGCACATCGGTGCGCAAGGTGGACGGTGGCGGCGGCTCGGTATTGCAGATCTGATAAATCATGCCGAAATTGCTGGTGGCCTGGAATGGCAGTCGGCCCGTCAGCAACTGGTACATCACGACGCCGAGCGAATAGATGTCGGTCTGGTGGTCGAGCGGCATCTCCCGCACCTGCTGCGGCGACATGTAGGCCGGCGAGCCGATGCCGGAAACCTGCGTCTGCGCGTCGTTGGCATTCTGGATGGCAGCGCCGAAATCGGAGATCTTGATGTCGCCGCGCAACGTCTTCTCGCCGATGCCGGCAAAGAGAATGTTGGCCGGCTTGATGTCGCGGTGGGTGATGCCCAGTCGATACGCGTAATCGAGTGCCCGCGTGCACTTGAAGATGATTTCGACCAGCCGCTCCAGCGGCAGCAGGTTGTCCGGCGCGCAGAACTGTTCGAGCGTGCCGCCGGCGACGTACTCCATGACGATGTAGCTCTGCTCCTCGGCCACCACGGCGTCGAAGATCTGCACGATGTGCGGATGCACCAGCTTGCCGGCGAGCGAGGCTTCGTTGATCAGCAGGTGACGGTAAACCCGGCCGCGCTCGCTGTCCTGCAGCGCTTCGGGGGAAATCACCTTGACGGCAACCTCGCGGCCGCCGAAGGGGTCGTGCGCGAGGTAAACCGTGGCAGTGGCGCCCTCGCCAAGCTTGCGGATGATCTCGTACTTGCCGAGACGTTCCATCAGAGCTCTTATTCGAGACGCCGGCGGGCGCGCTCGATGGCGGCGCGAACCTGATGCGGCGCTGTGCCGCCGACATGATCGCGGGCAGCCAGCGAGCCGGCCACCGTCAGCACCGCGAACACGTCGTCGCCGATCAGGGCCGAGAAGCCTTGCAGTTCGGCCAGCGACAGGTCGGCAAGATCGCAGCCCTTTGTTTCCGCCGCGCGCACGGCACGGGCTACGGCTTCGTGGGCGTCGCGGAAGGGCAGACCCTTCTTGACCAGGTAGTCGGCGAGATCCGTCGCCGTGGCGTAACCCTGCTTCAACGCGGCGGCCATCGCTGTCGCTTTGACCTGAATTCCCTGCACCAGGTCGGCGAAGATGCGCAGCGTGTCCGTCACGGTGTCGACGGTGTCGAACAACGGTTCCTTGTCTTCCTGGTTGTCCTTGTTGTAGGCCAGCGGCTGGCCCTTCATGAGGGTCAGCAGGCCTATCAGGTGGCCATAGACGCGGCCGGTCTTGCCGCGCGCGAGTTCAGGTACGTCAGGGTTCTTCTTCTGCGGCATGATCGACGAGCCGGTGCAGAAACGGTCGGCGAGGTCGATGAAGCCGACGCGCGGGCTCATCCAGAGAATCATCTCCTCAGAGAAGCGCGAGACGTGCATCATGATCAGCGACGCCGCGGCGCAGAACTCGATGGCGAAGTCGCGATCGGAGACGGCATCAAGCGAGTTCTCGCACACCGACTCGAAACCGAGCTCGCGGGCGACGAACTCGCGGTCGATGGCAAAGGTGGTGCCGGCCAGCGCGGCGGCACCCAGCGGCAGGCGGTTGACGCGGCGGCGGCAATCGGCCAGCCGTTCGCGGTCGCGGTTCGCCATCTCGACATAGGCGAGCAGGTGATGACCGAAAGTGACCGGTTGCGCCACCTGCAGGTGCGTGAAGCCGGGCAGCGGCGTGTCGACGTGCTTCTCCGCCATGTCGAGCAGGGCGCGCTGATAATTCGTCAGCAGGCCGATGACGGCGTCGATGCTGTCGCGCAACCAGAGGCGAATGTCCGTCGCCACCTGGTCGTTGCGCGAACGGCCGGTGTGCAGGCGCTTGCCGGCATCGCCGACCAGCGCGGTCAGGCGCTTCTCGATGTTGAGATGGACGTCCTCGGCATCGAGGCTCCACTCGAATTCGCCGCGCTCGATCTCGCCGGCGATCTGCGTCATGCCCTGTTCGATGGCGGCGAGGTCGCCGGCGGTGATGATGCCCTGCTTTGCCAGCATCCTGGCGTGAGCGAGCGAGCCGCGGATGTCCTGAGCGGCCATGCGCTGGTCGAAAAAGACCGAGGCTGTGTAGCGCTTGACGAGATCGGAAACGGGTTCGGAGAAGCGGCCCGACCAGGCTTTATCTGACATAATGAATTCGTTGAAATACGGCGTGTTCCGTGACATGGCGAGTATACGGGAAATGGGCCAGGACGCCGGTGAACGTAGGCGGCAAAACATGGGGCCGTCCTTTCGTGCGCCCCGCCTGCCGGACTTCTGCAATCTCGGCATCTGGCTGCGCGTGCTGCTGGCCGTCAATGGCATGGCGCTGGCGGCGGCCTTGGTGCGTAGTCGGGGATTGGCGCATCTGCCGGCGGAGTTTGCCGAACTGGCCGGACTGGTCGAACCCGTCTGCCTGGGCAGCCTGCTGGTTCTTTGCGCCGGCCAACGCTGGCTCGGTCGCCTGCCGCCTTCGGGTGCCGCCGCGGCCGTGGTCGCCGTCACGATGCTGGTCAGTGCCCTGTTCGCCAGCCTGCTGACGCCATTGACGTCCGGTGAAAGTCAGTCGTGGTGGTACGCCGGAATCTGGTCGGCGCTGACGGCCATCGTCCTCCTAATGTGGTTCGATCTGGCGGCCCGCGCACATTCACCGGCGGTGACCGAGGCCCGGCTGATGGCGCTGACAGCGCGCATCCGTCCCCACTTCCTGTTCAACAGCCTCAACGCGGTGCTTGGTGTCATTCGCGCCGATCCCCGGCGGGCGGAGCAGGCGCTGGAGGAGTTGGCGGAGCTGTTTCGCGTCCTGATGCAGGACAACCGCGAACTGGTGCCGCTCTCGGCCGAGATCAGCCTGGCCCGCCAGTACCTCGACCTCGAGCGCCTGCGGCTCGGCGAGCGACTTCAGGTGCGCTGGGACATCGAGTCCTGCCCGCCTGACGCCCTGGTACCGCCGCTGATGCTGCAACCGTTGCTGGAGAACGCCGTCTATCACGGCATCGAGCCTTTGGCCGGCCCCGGTGAAATCGATGTGCTCCTGGCCGGGCGCCAGAACCGGATATTGATCGAGATAGCCAATCCGTGCGGCGGCTCGGGCACCCCTCATGCCGGCAATCGCATGGCGCTGGGCAACATCCGCGAGCGTCTGCTGCTGTTCTTCGATCTCGAGGCGACGCTGGCGACCGACCTTGCCGGTGATCGCTACCGGGTGCGTATCGAGTTGCCGTATCGGCACGGAGACGTTTCATGAGCGCGCCGCTGCGCGTCCTGATCGTCGACGACGAGGCGCCAGCCCGGATGCGGCTGCGCAACCTGCTCGACGATATCGCCGACCGCGTGCCCACCAGTATCGTTGCCGATGCCGCAGACGGTGTCGAGGCGCTCGAAAAGCTTGGCGATAGCGAGGTCGACGTCGCGCTGGTCGACATCCGCATGCCGCGCATGGACGGCATCGAACTGGCGCGCCAGCTGGCCAGCCAGGCCAGGCCCCCGGCGGTGATTTTTGCCACCGCTTACGATCAGTACGCGGTCAAGGCCTTCGATCTATCCGCAGTCGATTACCTGCTCAAGCCGGTCAAGGCCGAGCGTCTCGCCGAAGCGCTCCGAAAGGCCGCACGCACGCCCGCCGCGACCGCGGCGGTGAGGGCGGCGGCCGAGGCCATCGAGCCTGGCGGCCGTCGCCACCTGCGCAGTTCCGAGCGTGGCAAGGTGCTGCTGGTGCCGGTGGCGGAGGTGATCTATTTCAAGGCCGAGCTGAAATACGTCACGGCGCGCACCGGCGAACGGGAGTTCCTGCTCGAGGAATCGCTGGCCCAGCTGGAAACGGAATTCGCCAGCCGCTTCATGCGCATTCATCGCAATTGTCTCGTGGCGCGCGACGCCATCGCCGGCTACGAGCGTGAACGCGAACACGAGGGCGCGGCGGATGTCGAGGTCTGCTGGAGCGTGATGCTGCGCGGCGTCCCGGAGCGTTTGCCGGTCAGCCGGCGCCAGTGGCCGCAGGTGAAGGCGCTGCTGGAGCGGTGACGGCGAGCCCGTCGCCGAACCCGCGGGCAGGCATCAGTCGTCGCGCTTGCTCTCGAAATAGCCAACGTCGTCCACCCAGTTCCAGACATCGCCGCCCTTTTTCGGTTGCCGGACGGCCAGGCCCAGCTTCCGATAGACGGTGACCAGCCTGAGGATCTCGGCTGCCGCCTCGACCGGAAAGCCCTGACGGCCGGTGCGTGTCGTGATCAGCAATTCGTCGAAGAACGGTTCCATGTCGGGCGAGCCCCACAAGCGAACAATCTTTTCGACCACATGGGGGAACTGCTGCTCCAGCTGGCGCGGATACGCCTCGGCGAACTCCGGTCCGAGATGCTGCGCGAAGCGGGCGCGTATTTCTTCCGTCACCGGCATGATCCACCCGTCACTGTCATAACGATCGTGATTCTAGCCGCTGTTGCGCAAGCCGGCGGCGATGCCGTTGATGGTCAGGTGGATGCCGCGTTGCACCCGCTCGTCGGTCTCTCCGGCCCGGTAGCGCTTGAGCAGTTCGACCTGCAAGTGGTTGATCGGGTCGAGGTAGGGGAAGCGGTTGCGGATGGAACGCTTGAGCAGTGGGTTGCCGTCGAGCAGTTCCTCCTGGCCGGTGATGGCCAGCAGGGCCTTCACGGCCGCGTGCCATTCGGCCTTCAGGCGGTCGAAGATCGTCTGCCGCAGGTTCTCGTCCTTGACCAGTTGGGCGTAGCGGGCGGCGATAGCCATGTCGCTCTTGCCCAGCACCATGTCCATGTTCGACAGCAGGGCGCGGAAGAAGCCCCACTCCCGGTTCATCTGCTGAAGCAACTGCATGCCGGCTTCGCCGTGCGCCGCGCGAAAGGTATTGACTGCCGTGCCGAAGCCGTACCAGCCGGGCAGCATCAGCCGGCATTGCGACCAGGAGAACACCCAGGGAATCGCCCGCAGCGACTCGATGGCGCGCGTCTGGCTGCGCGACGCCGGCCGGCTGCCGATGTTGAGCTGGGCGATTTCCGAGATGACCGTCGATTCCCAGAAGTACTGTTCGAAGCCGGGTGTCTCGTAGACCAGCGAGCGGTAGGCCTTGAAAGCGTGATCGGATAGTTCGGCCATCGCCGCCAGGCATTCCTCGCGCGGGTCGTCGTGCTCGTGCGGCAACAGGGTGGCTTCGAGGGTGGCGGCGGCCAGCGTTTCCAGGTTGCGCCGGCCGAGTTCCGGATTGGCGTACTTGGAAGCGATCACCTCGCCCTGTTCGGTAATGCGGATGCGGCCCTGCACTGCCCCGGCCGGTTGCGCCAGGATGGCCTGGTAGCTGGGGCCGCCGCCGCGGCCGACGGTGCCGCCGCGGCCGTGGAACAGACGCAGGGTGACGCCATGCTTGCGGAAGACCTCGACCAGCGCGATCTCGGCGCGATAGAGCGACCAGCCGGACGTGAGGAAGCCGCCATCCTTGTTGCTGTCGGAGTAGCCTAGCATCACCTCCTGGCAGAGACCGCGCGAGTCGAGCAGGCGCCGGTATGCCGGCAGCCCGAGCAGACGGTCCATGGCGGCGCCGCAGGCGGCAAGGTCGCCGATGGTTTCGAACAGTGGCACGATATTGACGTCGAGTTCGCCCTCGCGCGGCCGCAACAGGCCGGCTTCCTTGAGCAGCAGCGCGACTTCGAGCATGTCGGAAACGCCGTCGGTCTTGGAGATGATGACGTTCTCGATTGCGGCCTTGCCGTAGCGACGCTGCGCCTCGCGGGCGGCGTGGAAGATCGCCAGTTCGGCACGGGTTTCTTCCGAGTAGGTGAAGAAGGGCGTCGACAGCAGCCGCGGTGTCGCCAGTTCGCCCAGCAGCAGGGCAATGCGGCCCTCCTCGCTGCGGCCGGCATAGTCGACGCCCGGGCGGGCTGCCTCGAACAGTTCGTGCACCGTGCGCACATGCACGTCGGAGTTCTGCCGCAGGTCGAGCGGCGCCAGATGGAAGCCGAAGATGGAGATGGCGCGCCGCAGCCGCCGCAGCCGGCCGCGTGCCATCAGCGCCGAGCCATGCTCGACCAGCGAGCGGTGGATGATGTCGAGATCGGTGGCGAACTCGGCTGCCGTGGCGTAGGGCGCCGCTTCGGCGACGGCCTGGCGCGGCGGCTCCATATCGTCGAGCGCACGGGCCGTGGCGGCCAGGCGGGCGTAGAGGCCGGCGATGGCGCGGCGGTAGAGTTCGTCGTCGCGATGCGGGTTGTGGTCGGGCGACTGCGCGGCCAGCGCCAGCAGTTCGTCCGAGACCCCGATCAGCGTGATGGTCGGCGACAGCGCAGCACCCAGCTTGTGCAGTTGTGCCAGATAGAAGCCCAGTGCGCGCCGGCTCTGGGCGCGCAAGGCGCCTTGCAGCACGTCGGCGGTGACGAAGGGATTGCCGTCGCGGTCGCCGCCGATCCACGAGCCCGGACGCAGGAAAGGCGGCAATTCGCGGCCTGCCTGCCAGTCGGGCACCAGCTGCGCCAGCTGGTCCTCGATGGCGTTGTAAAGGCGGGGCAGGGCGCGCAGGAAAGTGGTGTCGTAGTAGGTCAGCGCATTGCCGACCTCGTCCATCACCGACAGCTTGACCCGGCGCAGCATGCGCGTCTGCCAGAGCGTCATGACAGCGCGGCGGATCGCTTCGTCCTCTTCGGCCAGTTCCTCCGGCGTTTGCTGGCGGCGGTCGCGCTCGTCGAGCAGGGCGGCGATTTTCCACTGACAGTCAAGAATGCTCTTGCGTTGCACCTCGGTCGGATGGGCGGTGAGCACGGGGTTCACTTGCGCATCGGCGAAAAACGCCGCCAGCCGGCCGGCATCGATGCCCATGTTGCGGGCGCGCGCCACCGAATGGGCGACCGTGCCTTCGCGCGGCGACGAACCGGCAATGGCATGGGCGCGGGCGCGGCGGATATGGTGTTGGTCCTCGGCGATGTTGGCGAGATGCGAGAAATAGCTGAAGGCGCGCACGACCTGGTTGGTCTGCGCCGGTGCCAGGTCGTTGAGCAGCGCATGCAGTTCGCGGCGCGCACCCGGGTCGTCATCGCGGTGGCAGCGGATCGAGAGGTTGCGTACCCGTTCGATGAGGTCGAAGGCGTCGTCGCCCTCCATGGCGCGCAGGGTATCGCCGAGGATGCGGCCGAGCAGGCGAATATCCTCGCGCAGCGGGGCGTCCTTGTCCTGGATGGATTGCACCGTCATTTTCTGTCGCTCCGCAGTTGATTGCGGCTGTCTTCGATGGCGTCCTCGATCAACGTGCCATAGAACTCCGCCGCCCGGTAGCCGACAATGGCGCCGGCCAGCGTACTGCCATCACCGGCGAAGAACATCAGTGTCGGCGTCATCTTGATGTTGTAGCGGCGGGCGAAGTCCCGATGGCTGGTGCGCTGGCCGGAGAAGTCGGTCAGCGGCACGTCGCTGTCCATGTTGACCTGCCGGAACAGGGCGCCAGCCGTGGGACTGGCCGCCATGGCGTTCAGATGCTCGCGTCGTGCCTTGTCGCACCAGCCGCAACGGGCCCGACTGAACAGCACCACCACGGGATGCTTGTCGACACCGGCTTGGCGGCCGTCCACGGCGAGATCGGCCGCGAAAGTCAGTGGTGGCGGTACGCCAGCCGCCAGGGCCGGCCATGGTAAAATCAAGGCGCAAAGCAGGCATAGCCAGCCACCGCGCCGCGGCTGCCACATTTCCGTCTCCTTTAGGGTTGCACGCCCAGTGAACAAAGCTCCCGAGCGTATCGTCATTGCCACGCGCGAATCGCGCCTTGCCCTCTGGCAGGCCGAACACGTGCGCGATCTGCTGCAGAAATTATACCCGTCGTGCCGCGTCGAGCTGCTCGGCATGACCACCCGCGGCGACCAGATCCTCGACCGGCCGCTGGCCAAGGTCGGCGGCAAGGGCCTGTTCGTCAAGGAGCTGGAAACGGCGCTGTACGAAGGCAGTGCCGACATCGCCGTGCATTCGATGAAAGACGTGCCGATGGTGCTGCCGGAAGGCTTCGCGCTGGTCGCCACCGGCCCGCGCGAAGTGCCGCTCGATGCCTTCGTGTCCAGCAAATACGCGAGCCTCGACGACCTGCCGCCCGGCGCCGTGGTCGGCACCTCCAGCCTGCGCCGCGAAGCGCAACTGCACGCCCGTTATCCGTATCTGGCTGTGACCTCGCTGCGCGGCAATCTCGACACCCGTCTGCGCAAGCTCGACGAAGGCCAGTACGACGCCATCATCCTCGCCGCTGCCGGCCTGAACCGGCTTGGCCTCAAGGAGCGCATCCGTGCCGTGCTGCCGGCGGAAGTTTCGCTGCCGGCTGCGGGCCAGGGGGCGCTGGGCATCGAGGCGCGGGCCGATCGCGCCGATGTCGCCGCCTGGCTGGCGCCACTGAACGATGCGGCCACCGCCGCCTGCGTGCGCGCCGAGCGCGCCGTGTCGCGGGCGCTGGCCGGCAGCTGCGAAGTGCCGCTGGGCGCCTATGCGGAAATGCGCGCCGGCCAGCTCTGGCTGCGCGGCTTTGTCGCCACGCCCGACGGCGCGCGCATGGCGCGGTCCGAACTCACCGGTGACACCGCGTCGCCCGAAGCGCTGGGACTGCGACTGGCCGCCGACTTACGGGCACAGGGCGCGGACGACATCCTGGCCGCGCTGGGATCGTAGGGGGCCGAATGGGCGACGCTCTTGCCGGCCGACATATTGTCATCACCCGTCCCGCCGGACAGGCTGCGCATCTGGCCGAGGCACTGGTCGATCTCGGCGCCAGGCCCGTGCTGTTTCCCGTGCTGGCGATTTTCACCGTCGACGACCCGCAGCCGTTGCAGGACGCGGCGATCCGGCTCGACAGCTTCGACTGGGCGGCCTTCGTCAGCCCCAACGCGGTCGAAAAGGCGCTGACGGCGATTCTGGCGCGACGGCCGTGGCCGGCACACTTACGTGTCGCCACCATCGGCAGGAGCAGCGAGCTGGCCTTGGCCGGCTTCGGTATTGCCGACGTGGTGGCGCCGCGCGAGCGCTTCGATTCCGAAGCTCTGGTGGCGCTGCCGGAATTGCAGGACATGGCAGGCAAGCGCGTGATCATCTTTCGCGGCGACGGCGGGCGCGAACTGCTCGGCGACACGCTGAAGCAGCGCGGCGCCGAAGTCGAGTACGTCGCCTGTTACCGGCGCGGCAAGCCGGAACTCGATCCGGCGCCTTTGCTCAAGTTGTGGGCCGAGGGCAGGCTCGACGCTGTCACGGCGACGAGCAGCGAAGGACTGCGCAATCTTGTCGACATGGTGGGCAAGCTGGGCCAGACCTGGTTGCGCAAGACACCGTTGTTCGTGCCGCATCAGCGTATCGCCGGCCTGGCGCGCGCGCTCGGCTGCCAAGAAGTGATTCTCACCGGTCCGGGCGACGATGGCCTGGTGGCCGGCCTCCTGGAGTACTTTCGTGACCATGCCCGAGTTGCCTGAGCCAACTGTTCCGCCCAAGCCCGCCGCCGGCCCCAATTCGGCCTGGCGACGGCCGGCGGCCCTGATCGCCGTCATCGCCCTGGCGCTGCTCGGCTGGCAGTGGCTGGAAACCCGCCAGCGCCTCGCCAATGTCCAGGAAGAGTTGGCGAAGCGACTGGCCGATAGTGACGCCGTGGCCAAGGAGAGCCGGGTCGTCGCGCGCCAGACCCAGGAAGCGCAGGCCGCGTTGCAGGCCAAGATCGGCGCGCTGGAAGCGAAGTTGGCCGAAACCCAGGGCCAGCAACTCGCGCTCGATGCCGTCTACCAGGATCTGTCGAAGAGCGGCGACGAGCGTCTCTTGTCTGAAGTCGAGCAGTCGGTGACGATAGCCGCGCAGCAACTGCGGCTGGCGGGTAACGTCGAAGCGGCGCTGATCGCCCTGACGGGAGCCGAGGCCCGCCTGGCACGCGCGGCGCGGCCCCAGTTTCTGGGCTTGCGCAAGCTGGTTGCGCGCGATATCGAACGGCTGAAGGCGCTGCCAAGCGCGGACGTGCCGGGGCTGGCGATGAAGCTGGAGGGGATCATCGTCGTGGTGGATACTCTGCCGCTCGCTTACGAACGCCGGCCGACGGTGGAGCCGGCGAAGGCGGCCGCGTCGCCGGCCGAAATGAGCTTCTGGCGTTCGCTGATGGCTGACTTTTGGGCCGAGGTCCGGCAGCTGGTGCGCATCGAACGCATCGATGCGCCGGGCCATGCCGATCCTGCCCTGTTGTCGCCCAGCCAGGGTTTCTTCCTGCGCGAGAACCTCAAGCTGCGCCTGGTCGATGCGCGCCTGGCGCTGCTGGCGCGCGATGGCCGCAGCTTCCGCGAGGACGTGCGCCAGTCGGCGGAGTGGCTGGAACGCTACTTCGACGGCAGCGCCAAGAACGTTGTGGGGTCGCTGGCGACGTTGAAGAAATTGCAGGCGGTCGATGTCGGCATCGAAGTGCCAGGTCTCAACGAGACGCTCGACGCCTTGCGCAACTTCAAACTGGCGAAAGAAAAGAAATAGTGCGCGCCCTGCTCTGGTTTCTGACCCTGGCGGCGCTGGCAACAGGCCTGGCGCTGGCCGCGCGCTACAACGACGGCTACGCCCTCCTGGTGATTCCGCCGTGGCGGATCGAGCTTTCGCTCAACCTGTTGATCGTGCTGCTGGTGGCCAGTTGCATTCTCGTCTATCTGCTGCTGCACGCCGTCGCCACAGTGCTGCGGCTGCCGGCTGCCGTGGGCGAGTTTCGTGTCCGGCGGGCGAAGGAAAAGGCCGAGGGCGCGCT
Source organism: Rhodocyclaceae bacterium (assembly GCA_035654135.1). GTDB lineage: Bacteria > Pseudomonadota > Gammaproteobacteria > Burkholderiales > Rhodocyclaceae > Fen-999. The sequence goes on from DASRXN010000065.1 coordinate 35,107, forward strand.
GCGAGAAGCGGTGCTTCAGTTGCAGGAGGGCCGCTTCAGTCATGCCATCAAGAGCGCGGAAGCGGCCTTCGACGCCGGCCACGCCCGCGGCCTGGCAGCGCTGCTGGCACTGCGCGCGGCTCACGCCTTGCGTGACGGGGAGCGCGAACAGCTCTGGCGCCAGCGGGCCATGGAGAACGAGACCGGCATGCGCGTGGCGCGATTGACGGCGGAAGCGGAAATGGCGCTGGACAGCGGGCAACTGGACCTGGCCCGGGACCTGGTCAACCAACTGCTGGCCGAGGGCGGCCGCCATATTGCCGTGCTGCGCCTGTCGCTGCGCATCCATCAGGGACTCGGCGACTGGTCCGGGGTGCTGCGCCTGACGCGTCAACTGGAGAAGCACAAGGCGCTGACCGCGGAACAGGCGGCACCACTGCGCCTGCGTGCCCATAGGGAGAACCTGGCCGTGCTCGAAGGCGATGCCGAGCAACTGGCCCGCTACTGGAAAGGCATGGCGGATGACGACCGCCACGAAGTGCGCCTGGTCCTGGCTGCCGCCAAGGCCCTGGCGGCAGCAGACAACTGCGGTGGCGCAGCGCAGCTGGTCGAGGATTTTCTCGACAGTCAGTGGGATTCGTCGCTGGTCGCGGCCTACGGCGAGTGTCAGGGTGGCGATGTGGTGGCTCGCATCGCCCATGCCGAGAAGTGGCTCAACAGCCACCCGCGCGATGCCAGCCTGCTGCTGACGCTCGGCCGCCTGTGCCGACAAAAGCAGCTCTGGGGCAAGGCGCAGAGTTACCTGGAGGCGTCGCTGGCGATCGAGTCGAGCGCCGAAGCGCATCTCGAATTGGCCAGCCTGCTGGAAAACGAACTGGAAAAGTCAGCCGCGGCGGAACGCCACTACCGCCAGGCAGCACTGCTTGGTGCCGCGCGTCAGACCCAATCGCGGGGCGGCAGGAAGTCGGTGTAGAGTTTTTCTTCCGCGCTTCCCGGGCCCGGGTGCCAGTCGTAGCGCCACTTCACCACGGGCGGCAGTGACATCAGGATCGATTCGGTGCGGCCGCCCGATTGCAGGCCGAACAGCGTGCCGCGGTCCCAGACCAGGTTGAATTCGACGTAGCGACCGCGCCGGTAGGCCTGGAAGTCACGCTCGCGCTCGCCGTACGCCAGGTCGCGGCGGCGCTGGCAGATGGGCAGATAGGCGGTCGTGAAGACGTCACCGATGCTGCGTATCAACGCAAAGCACCTGTCGAAGCCGCCTGCGCCCGCGTCATTCAAATCGTCGAAGAAGATGCCGCCGATGCCGCGCGGCTCGTTGCGGTGCTTGAGGAAGAAATAATCGTCGCACCATTTCTTGTAACGGCCATGAACGTCGGCGCCGAAGGGCTTCAGTGCGTCCTTGCAGGTGCGGTGAAAGTGAACGCAGTCTTCCGCGTAGCCGTAGTAAGGCGTCAGGTCCATGCCGCCGCCGAACCACCATACTGGCTCGGCGCCGTCCTTGGTGGCGACGAAGCAGCGCACGTTCATGTGGCTGGTCGGACAGTGCGGATTGCGCGGATGCAGCACCAGCGAAACGCCCATGGCTTCCCACTTGCGGCCGGCCAGCTCGGGCCGGTGGGCGGTTGCCGAGGCAGGCAGATTCTCGCCGGTGACGTGGGAAAAGTTGACACCGCCGCGCTCGAAGAAATTGCCTTCCTCGATGACGCAGGCGGTGCCGCGGTCCCATGCATCGCGGCGGAAGGGCTGGCCGTCGAAGGCTGCCAGGGCCGCGACGATGCGGTCCTGCAATCCTGCCAGGTAGTGGCGGACTGCCGAGGTATTCATCAGCGCTTGATGGCGCGGTAACCGATATCGCGGCGATACTGCATGCCGTCGAAGCGGATTGTGTCCACCGCCTCGTAGGCCCGCTTTTGCGCCGCCTTGACGGTGTCGCCGAGCGCGGTGACGCACAGCACGCGACCACCGGCGGTGACGGTCTGGCCATCCTTCAGCACCGTGCCGGCGTGGAAGACGTGGACGTCCTCGACTTCGCGGTCCGGCAGACCGCTGATGACATCGCCCTTGCGCGGCGTCTCCGGGTAGTTCGCGGCCGCCAGCACGACGCCGAGAGCGACGCGGCGGTCCCAGTCGGCTGCCACCTTGTCGAGGCGGCCATCGATGGCGGCATCGAGCAGGGTGACGAAGTTGCTCTTCAGCCGCATCATGATCGGCTGGGTTTCCGGATCGCCCATGCGGCAGTTGAATTCCAGTACCTTGAGCGAGCCGTCCGGCTTGATCATCAGACCGGCGTAGAGGAAGCCCGTATAAGGGATGTGGTCCTTCTCCATGCCCTGGATGGTCGGCATGATCACTTCGCGCATGACCCTGGCGTGAATCTGCGGCGTCACCACCGGCGCCGGCGAATAGGCACCCATGCCACCCGTGTTGGGTCCTTGGTCGCCATCCTGCAGACGCTTGTGGTCCTGGCTGGTGGCCAGCGGCAGGACGTTCTTGCCGTCGGCCATGACGATGAAGCTGGCCTCTTCTCCTTCCAGGAACTCCTCGATCACCACGCGCGCGCCAGCGTCGCCCATGCGGTTGTCGAGCAACATCATGTCAATGGCGGCGTGCGCCTCGTGCAGCGTCGCGGCGACGACCACGCCCTTGCCGGCCGCCAACCCATCGGCCTTGACGACGATCGGCGCGCCCTTGTTCTCGACGTAGGCATGGGCTGCCTGCGCGTCGGCGAAGGTGGCGAACTCGGCGGTGGGAATGCCGTGGCGGGCCATGAAGCGCTTGGCGAAATCCTTGGAGCTTTCGAGTTGCGCCGCTGCCTTGCTGGGGCCGAAGATGCGCAGGCCGCGCTCCCGGAATACGTCAACAATGCCGGCTGCCAGCGGCGCTTCCGGACCGACCACGGTCAGGTGGACCTTTTCCGTTTCGACGAAGTCGGCCAGCGCCTCGATATCTGTGACGGGCAGGTTCTCGAGTTCGGGTTCGCGCGCGGTGCCGGCATTGCCCGGCGCTACGAGCACCCTTTGCAGACCGGGAGCCTGGGCGATGCGCCAGGCGAGGGCGTGTTCACGGCCACCCGGGCCGACGACGAGAATTTTCATAGTGTCCACCCGAACAGGCTCTTGTTGTCGCTATGTAACTTCGCCCAGATGAGAAAAACGTTGCCGTTGCCCTTGCCGCCCGGCACGTAGGCGCTCTCTACGGACAGCTTGCCGTAATCGACCGAGACGATGGGCAGCAGCAGGGGTACGGGGGTGTAGTGGCCGATATCGGTGCGGGCGGTGATGCCGGCGGTGTAGCCCAGGCCGAGCCGAATGTCGCCTGGAGCCTGCCAATAGGTTTTCCAGCCATAGCCGGCAATCCACTCGGGCTTGAAATGGGAATCCTGGAAGCCCATGGCGTAGACGCCGTGCCAGTTGCCCCTGTTGTCGAAGCGGCCGCGGCCCAGACCGAAGCCAGGCGGCCAGTTCTGGTAGTGCTTGTTCTGGTCCTGCGTATAGGCCCATGGCGCGTGCCAGGTGCGGAAAGTCGCAAAATACTCGGTGGTGCCGAGGGTCCAGGTCTCGCCGAGTTCATCCCGGACCCGGTCGAACCAGCCTGATTGCTGATCGTCAGCGTACGCGGGCTGACCGGCGGCGAGTACGGCGACCACCATCAGCGCGCAAGTTGCAACTTTCATCTCAATGCCTGAAATGCCGGAGGCCGGTGAACACCATGGCGACGTTCTGCTCATCGGCGGCGGCGATGACTTCCGCGTCGCGCACCGAGCCGCCCGGCTGGATGACGGCCGTGGCGCCAGCCTTGGCGAGCACGTCGAGGCCGTCGCGGAACGGGAAGAAGGCGTCCGAGGCCACCACGGAGCCGGCCACGGTCAGGCCGTTGTTCTCGGCCTTGATGGCGGCGATGCGCGCGGAATCGACGCGGCTCATCTGGCCGGCGCCGACGCCCGTGGTCATGCCGTCCTTGCAATAGACGATGGCGTTCGACTTGACGTACTTGGCGACGCGCCAGGCGAACAGCAGGTCGGTCATTTCCTGCGCGGTTGGCGCGCGTTTGGTGACCACTTTGAGATCGGACTCGGCGATGCGGGCCACGTCGGCCGTCTGCACCAGCAGGCCGCCGCCGACGCGCTTGAAGTCGTAGGCATTCTCGGCGCGACCGAGGGGCACCACCAACACGCGCAGGTTCTGCTTGGCGGCGAAGACGGCGCGGGCATCCGGTGTGATCTCGGGGGCGATGATGACTTCCGCGAACTGGCCGGAGACGGCTTCCGCCGCGGCCTTGTCGATGGCGCAGTTGAAGGCGATGATGCCGCCGAACGCGGAGGTCGGATCGGTCTTGAATGCTTTGCGGTAGGCATCCAGGGCCGTTGCGGCGATGGCGACGCCGCAGGGATTGGCGTGCTTGACGATGACGCAGGCCGTGGTCTCAAAGGCCTTCACGCATTCCCAGGCCGCGTCCGAGTCGGCGACGTTGTTGTACGAGAGTTCCTTGCCCTGAAGTTGTACATAGGCGGCAATGCTGCCCGGCACGGCGACGGGTTCGCGGTAGAAGGCGGCCGACTGGTGCGGGTTCTCGCCGTAGCGCATGGTGTCGACCTTGTCGAAGGCCAGTTGCAGACACTCGGGGAAGGCGGTCGGCTTGTTGTCTGCATCCAGGCTGGTCAGCCAGTTGGCAATGCCCGCGTCGTAGCGCGCGGTGTGCGTGAAGGCTTTCTTCGCCAACGCGAAGCGGGTCTTGTACGACAGCGCGCCACCGCTGGCTTTCAGCTCGGCAATCACGGCCGCGTAGTCCTCGGGCTCGGTGACGATGCCGACGCCGCCCGCTTCGTTGCCGTGGTTCTTGGCCGCAGCGCGGACCATGGTCGGGCCGCCGATGTCGATGTTCTCGATGGCGTCGATCAGGGTGCAGTCCTTCTTCGCCACGGTCTGCGCGAAGGGGTAGAGGTTCACGACGACCAGGTCGATGGGCGGAATGCCATGCTTCTGCATGGTCGCCGCGTGCTCGGCGTTGCCGCGGATGCCGAGGATGCCGCCATGTACTTTCGGGTGCAGCGTCTTGACGCGGCCGTCGAGCATCTCGGGGAAACCGGTGTAGTCGGAAACGTCGGTGACCTTGATGCCGGCGTCGCGCAGCAGCTTGGCGGTGCCGCCGGTCGAAAGAATGTTCACGCCGAGCGCGGCGAGTTCGCGGGCGAAATCGACCACGCCGTGCTTGTCGGAGACGCTGATCAATGCTTGTTGTACTTTCATGTGAGCCTCAGAGAAGATCGTGATCGGCGAGCTTGCGCCGGAGGGTATTGCGATTGATGCCGAGCATCTCGGCGGCCACCGTCTGGTTGCCGTTGGCCTGTTTCATCACCACTTCCAGCATCGGCTTCTCGGTCGCCTGCAGCACCATGTCGTAGATGGCGTGCGGGTGTTCGCCGTCGAGGTCGCGGAAGTAGCGGTTGAGTGTGCGTTTCACGCAGTCGGAAATGTCGTTGCTCATGCGGCCTCTTCGTAGGACAGGCGTTCGTTGGCGGCGTGCGCAAGGAAGAACTCGTCGGTGGTCGCAAGTTGCGCGTCCATGGTGGTCAGCTGGTTCATGGCGTGACGGAAGCGCGCCGCCCCGTCGATGCCCTTGGTGTACCAGCTGATGTGCTTGCGGGCGATCTTGGCGCCAGTCTCCTCGCCGTAGAAGGCATACAGGTCGGCCAGGTGGTCGCGCAGGATGCGGTGGATCTCGCCCGCAGTCGGCGCCGGCAGCAGGGTGCCGGTGTTCAGGTAATGCTCGATCTCGCGGAACAGCCAGGGCCTGCCCTGGGCGGCGCGGCCGATCATCAGGCCGTCGGCCTTCGTGTGTTCGAGCACGAACTTCGCCTTCTGCGGCGTGGCGATATCGCCGTTGGCGATTACGGGAATCCTGACCAGCGTCTTCACCAGCGCGATGGTGTCGTATTCCGCTTCGCCCATGTACTGATCGGCGCGGGTGCGGCCATGGATGGCGATGGCGCGCACGCCGCATTCTTCGGCGATGCGGGCGATCTGCGGCGCGTTGCGGTTGTTGCGATCCCAGCCGGTGCGGAATTTGAGTGTCACCGGCGTATCCGGCACGGCATCGACGACGGCCGTCAGGATGCGCGCGACCAGTGCCTCATCCTTCATCAGCGCCGAGCCGGACATGACATTGCAGACCTTCTTCGCCGGGCAGCCCATGTTGATGTCGATGATCTGGGCGCCATGGTCGGCATTGTGGCGCGCCGCCTCGGCCATCATCACCGGATCGGCGCCGGCGATCTGCACGGAGACCGGCTCGACCTCGCCCACGTGGTTGGCGCGCCGCAGCGTCTTGGCGCTGCCGTAGAGCAGGGAGTTGGAAGTCACCATCTCCGACACTGCCATGCCGGCGCCCATCTTCTTGCACAGTTGCCGGAAGGGGCGATCCGTGACCCCGGCCATGGGCGCGACGAAGAGATTGTTGCGGAGCGTGAAACCGAGGAACTGCATGGCCAATCGAGCGTGGGCATTACGAAAGCGGGAAGGCGCGGATTCTACTCCAGGCGCCTAATTATTGTGCAGCGTCGGGATGGTTACCAGCCCCTTGCCCCGAACATCATCCGGCGGGCGACGAAGTGGCGGGCGGCCGGCAGCAGGTCGAGCGCCAGCAGTCCGGCGCCGCGGCCGTGCCGCAACAGCGGATTGTCGCTGCTGAACAGGCGCACCAGCGTATCGGTAAAGCCCATGGCGCCGCGGCGGTCGAGGTTGCGGCTGGCGGCATAGCGGGCGAGCAGTTCGGGGGCGCCAGGGTCCGCCGCATCGGCGAGGCAGCGCGCCAGTTCGAAGATGTCGCGTAGGGCGAGGTTGAAGCCCTGGCCGGCGACCGGGTGCAGCGTTTGGGCGGCATTGCCGATCCAGACCTGGCGTTCCGCCACGACTGACTTTCGATAGCGCAGGCCGAGGGGAAAGACGAAGCGATCACTTACGGCCGTGAAGCGGACGCGGCTGCCGAAACGAGCCTGAAGTCTTTGCAGGAAGGCGCCGTCGGTTAGCGCGGCTACCGCGTCGGCCTCATGGTCGGCGCAGGTGAGCACGACTGCGTAGCCGTCGCGCCAAGGCAGCGCCGCGACCGGGCCTGCGGGCGTGAAGCGTTCCCAGGCGCGGCCGTGATGGCCTTCGTCGGCTGTGGCGGTGCAGATCACTGCATGCTGGCCGTAGTCCCGCATCGTGGCCGCATCGGCGTCGACCATGCCTTCGGCCCAGACGGTCAGGGCGGCATCGGGCCGCGCATCGACGCGGGTGTTGTCGTGAAACGGGATGTCGGCTCGTGCCAGGGCGATTTCCAGGCTGGCAGCAAGATCGCCGGCGGCGAGCACGTAACCCAGCGCGGGCACCTGTTCATCCTCCGCACTGATGCGCGTGCGGCCGAGGCCGCCCTGATGGGAGACATGGATCGTGGTGATGGCCGTGTGCGGAATGGCGGCCCAGACACCGAGACCTTCGAGGATCTGCCGGGCGCCATGCGAGAGGGCGAGGATGCGCTTGTCGGCCTTCGCCGCGCCGCGGGCGCGGGCGTCGAGGATTTCCGTTTCGACGCCCTGCCGGTGCAGCGCCAGCGCCAGGGCCATGCCGGCGGGACCGCCGCCGACGATGACGACTGGTGCGGTCATCGCTTGCCGTCCCGCATCAGGGCCTCGATGTCGGCGATGGTCTTCGGCGCGTCGATGGTGAGAATCTCGCAACCGGATGCCGTGACCAGGGCGTCGTCCTCGATGCGCACGCCGATGTTCCAGAACGCCTCGGGTACGTCTTCGGCCGGCCGGACGTAGCAGCCGGGCTCGACGGTCAGCACCATGCCGGCGGCCAGCGGGCGCCATTGATCGTTCGGCGGGTTGCCCTGCTTGTACTCGCCGGCGTCATGGACATCGCTGCCCAGCCAGTGGCTGGTCCGGTGCATGTAGAAGCGCTTGTAGCTTTCCGACTCGATGATGCTGTCGACATTGCCGGCGAGCAGCTTGAGGTCGATCATGCCCTGCGCCAGCACTTTCACCGCGGCATCGTGCGGCGCCATGAAGCTGGCGCCGGGCTTGATCACGGCGATCGCCGCGGCCTGGGCGTCGAGCACCAGTTGATAAATGTCGGCTTGCGGTCCCGAGAACTTGCCATTGACGGGAAAGCTGCGCGTGATGTCGGCGGCGTAGCCATCGAGCTCGCAGCCGGCGTCGATCAGCAGCAGCTCGCCCTCCTGCATGCGACGGCTGTTGTCCACGTAATGCAGCACGCAGGAATTGGCGCCGGAGGCGACGATCGAACTGTAGGCAGGATATTGACTGCCGCGCCGGCGGAACTCGTGAATCAGTTCGGCCTCGATTTCGTATTCGTAACGGCCTGGCGCCGCGGCACGCATGGCGCGCCGATGGGCATCGGTGGAAATGCTCGCGGCCTGCCGCATCAAGCCGATCTCGAAGCCATCTTTGATCAAGCGCATTTCGTCGAGCGTCGCGAGAATATCGTGGATTGCATGCGGCGCGCGCTTGCCGGCGCGGCTTTGGCGCGGACGGCATTCAGCGCCGCGGCGATGCGGCCGTCCCACTCGGCATCGTGGCCGAGCGAATGCCAGAGCGCGGGCTGGTTGGCGATCAACTCGGCCAGCCTCGTGTCGAGTTCCTTGATCGAATGCGCTTCGTCGAAGCCGAAGGCTTCCCTTGCGCCATCGGGACCGTATCGGTAGCCGTCCCAGATCTCCTTGTCTGGATCGCGGTCGCGGCAGAACAGGATGGACCTCGGCGCATCGCCGGCGACCAGTACCAGCACGGCCTCGGGTTCGGTGAAGCCGGTCAGGTAGTGGAAATAGCTGTCGGCACGGTAGGGATAGTGCGTGTCGCGGTTGCGCAGCTTTTCTGTGGCCGTCGGCAGGACGGCGACGCCTCCGCCATCGCTATCCATGCGGTCGAGCAGGCAGCGGCGGCGGTCGATGAAGGACTGGATGTTCATGGTTCAGGTAAGAGATCGCAAATGCCGGTCAAGTTCCGCCAGACGTTCGGGCGTGCCGACATCGATCCAGAGGCCCGCATACAGTTGGCCGGAAACCTTGTCGGCCGCCATGGCCGCGCGCAGCAGCGGCGCCAGTTTGGCCGGTTTGCCGCGTTCCAGTGCGGCGAACAGTTCAGGCCGGTAGATGCCGATGCCGGCGAAAGTCAGCCGTGGCGGCACGCCGAGCACGCGGTCGCGTTGCAGGTCGAAGTCGCCAATCGGGTGGTGCGGCGGATTGGCCACCAGCACGAGGTGGGCGAGGTCGCCGGCGGCGAGCGGCGGCAGCGTGGCGAAATCGAGATCGCACCAGATGTCGCCATTGACGACCAGGAACGGTTCGTCGCCGAGCAAGGCCAAGGCATTGGCGATGCCGCCGGCAGTTTCCAGCGCGCCGGGTGGCTCCTCGGAGTAGCGTATCGACACGCCCCAGGCCGAGCCGTCGTCGAGCAGCGCCTCGATCTGGTCGCCCAGGTGTGCGTGGTTGATGACGACGTCGCGGATACCGGCCTTGGCGAGCCGCTCCAGATGCCAGACGATCAGCGGTTTGCCGGCGACGGGCAGCAGCGGTTTCGGCGTGCGGTCGGTCAGCGGCCGCATGCGTTCGCCGCGGCCGGCGGCGAGGATCATCGCTTTCAAAATGTATATCCTGCTTGTGCCTGCCGGTTCTCGGCGAGGTCGAGGATGCGCAAGAGCGGCGTCAGGTCCTTGTAGCGCTCGCAGGCGGCGCGCAGGTATCTCGCCACCAGCGGCATGTCCTTGAGATAGCCGTCCTTGCCGTCGCGGTGATACAGGCGGGCGAAGATGCCGAGCACTTTGACATGGCGCTGCACGCCCATCCATTCGTAGTCGCGATGGAAGTCGCCGAAGTCGGCTCGTACCGGCAGGCCAGCCTTGCGCGCCTGCTGCCAGTATCCGATCAGCCAGTCGAGCGTGCGCTCCTCGGGCCACTCGATGTAGGCATCCTTGAACAGCGAGACCAGGTCGTAGCTGATGGGGCCGTAGACAGCATCCTGGAAATCGACGATGCCGGGATTCGGCTCAGTCACCATCAGGTTGCGCGAATGGTAGTCGCGATGGACGTAAACCGCCGGTTCGGCGAGATTGACCGACAGGATTTTCTCGAACACGCCGGCGAGCTGCGACGACTGACTTTCCGAGAGTTCGAGCTTGACGTGCCTGGCCAGATACCAGTCGGGAAAGAGATCGAGCTCGCGCTTCAGCAGGGCTCGGTCGTAGGGCGGCAGTTCATCGGGTCGGCTGGCCAGCTGTATCCTGACCAGCGCGTCGATGGCGACACGGTAATGACCGTCGGCATTGGCAGCAGTGAGTGCGGCCAGATAGGTGGTCGAGCCGAGATCGGAGAGCAGCAGGAAACCGCGTTCGAGGTCTGTCGCGATGACTTCGGGTACGTGCACGCCGGCGCCGTGAAACAGGTTCTGCACGTGCAGCCATGGCCGCACGTCCTCGTGGCTCGGCGGCGCGTCCATGATGACGCGCGTATCGCCATTGTCGTAACTTGCCCGCAGATAGCGGCGGAAGCTGGCGTCGGCCGAGGCGGGCGCTAGCGAGAACCGGCGGCCGGGCGCGAGTTGGCCAAGCCATTCCTGAATCTGCTGTTGCCTCTGCTGCTGCGCGTTCACGCTGGGTGATCCGACTGAAATGCTAGAATTCGAATTCTATCATCGGCTTGCAGTGCGCTCCGGCGCGACGAACGACAAGATGCGGTTTCGCTGGCGCGCATATCTCGGCTGGGCATTCCTGAGCGTCATCGCGGGCGGCACGCTGGCTGCCGAGTCGACCACCGGACCCACCTTCATCACGGCCGACGAAATTCGCGGTCGCAACGATGTCGAAACCATCGCCGAAGGCAAGGTCGAGGTGCGGCGCGACGACAGCATCATGACCACCGATCGTGTGACCTACCGACATGCCGAGGACGAGACCGAGGCGGTCGGCAACGTGCGCCTCGTGCGCGACGATGACGTGATGTCCGGCCCGTACCTGCGTTTGAAGTCGAAGGAGAACGTGGGGTTCTTCGAACAGCCCGAGTACCTCTTCAAGCGGGTGCCCAAGAGCACATCGCCACTGGCCCTGCCGCGCGCGCCGGAGACGGGCAGCGGCCATGCCAGCCGGATCGACTTCGTAGGCGAGGGCCTCTATCGGCTCAAGTCGGCGACCTACAGCACCTGTTCGCCGGCGAAGCGCGACTGGTACGTCGAAGCGGACGAAATCGATCTCGATTACAACCGCGAGGCCGGCGAGGCATCGAGCAGCAAGATCTATTTCAAGGACACGCCGATTCTTTACTCGCCGTGGCTGAGCTTTTCGCTCAACCACAAGCGCCGGTCCGGCCTGCTGGCGCCAACCTTCGGCTCCAGCACCACCAGCGGCCTGGAACTGACCCTGCCCTGGTACTGGAATATCGCGCCCAACATGGACGCCACCATCGCGCCGCGCATCATGACCAAGCGCGGCCTCCAGTTGAATTCCGAGCTTCGCTATCTCGATTACGCCTACAACGGCGAGGCACATCTTGAGTATCTGCCTGGCGATCAACTGGCCCATCGCGACCGGAGTGCATATTCGCTCATGCACAACCATGTGCTGGCTCCCGGCCTGACCGGCAACATCAACGTGAACGGCGCTTCCGACTATGCCTATTTTGCCGATCTGTCGTCGCGCGTCGCCATGGTTTCCCAGGCCAACCTGTTGCGGCAGGGCAGCCTGACCTATGGCGCCGACTGGTGGAGTGCGACGTTGATGGCGCAACGCTTTCAGACCCTGCAGGATCCGGCGGCGCCGGTGGCGGTACCCTACTATCGCTTGCCGCAGTTGACCGTGGCGGCAGCCCGGCCCGATCTGCCTGCCGGCCTTGCCTTCAATTTCGCCGGCGAATATGTTGACTTCAGCCATCCGACCCAGGTGATCGGCCAGCGCACGGTGCTCTACCCCCAAGTCTCGCTGCCGGTGCAGACAGCGGCCTTCTATGTCACGCCCAAGCTCGGCCTGCACATGACGCGTTACACCCTCGAGCGCCAGGCGGCCGGCGTGCCGGACCAGCAGAACCGGCAGATGCCGATCTTCAGCGTTGATTCGGGCGTCGTGTTCGAGCGTGGCGTCGACTGGTTCGGTCGTTCCCTGACCCAGACCCTCGAACCGAGGCTCTACTACCTCAAAGTGCCGAACCGGAACCAGGATCAGATCCCGGTGTTCGATTCTGGCGTCGCCGATTTCAACTTTGCGCAGATTTTCAGCGAGAACCGCTACGGCGGCAGCGATCGCATCGGCGACGCCAACCAGCTGACGGCGGCGGCGGTGTCTCGCCTGATCGATCCGGCCACGGGCGTCGAGTTGATGCGCGGTGCGGTCGGCCAGCGGATTTATTTCGGAGACCAGCAGGTAACCCTGCCTGGCGAGGTGCCGCGCACCAGCCGCAAATCCGATTTGCTGGCGGCTTTTTCCGGACGGGTGATGCCCAAGGTATTCGTCGATACCGGTTGGCAGCACAGCCTGGATCTCGATCGCACGGAGCGTTTCAATCTTAGCGGGCGTTACCAGCCGGAAAGCGACAAGGTGCTGAATGCAGGCTATCGCTATACGCGCGACCAATTCCGTCAGATTGATGTCTCCGGCCAGTGGCCCGTGGGCGGCGGCTGGTACGGCGTCGGTCGCTACAACTATTCGCTCAAGGATCGCCGCGTCATCGAGAGCCTGGCTGGCTTCGAGTATGATGCTGGCTGCTGGGTGGCACGCTTCGTCCTGCATCGGCTGGCAACGCTCACGGCGCAGACCTCGACCACCTTCTTCGTGCAACTCGAACTGAACGGTCTGGCCCGTATCGGGTCGAACCCGCTGGAAATGCTCAAGCGCAACGTGCCTGGCTACGGCATCATCAATCAGCCGACGGCCGATCCCGTATTTGGTGCCTACTGACCCATCGCCATGAAACGTCACTTTCTTATCGCTCTCTCTTTTCTCGCAATCCATCCGGCGCTCGCGCTCGCGCAGGCGGCTCGTACGCGACCGGTCGAGGCCGACCGGATTGTCGCCGTCGTCAACAGCGAAGCGATTACGCTGTTCGAGCTGCGCTCCCGGCTGGCCATGGTCGAACGCCAGTTGCGGGGCCAGAACGTGCAGCTGCCACCGCGGGAAGTCATTGAAAAGCAGTTGCTCGAACGCATGATCGTCGACCGTGCGCAAATGCAGTTCGCCAAGGAAACGGGACTGCAGGTGACCGATGGCGATGTGGACGCCGCCCTGCGCCGTATTGCCGAAAGCAATCGCATGGCACTACCCGACTTCAGGCAGGCGCTCGAGCGCGACGGCGTCGCCTGGGGCAAGTTCCGCGAGGAGGTCCGCCAGGAAATCACCATTGCCCGCCTGCGCGACCGCGAGGTGGATAACCGCGTCACGATTTCCGAAGGCGAGATCGACAATTACCTCGACAATACCGCTCGCCCGGGTGGTGGCGAGGAAGTGGTGCAGCTCGCGCACATCATCGTCCGGGTACCGGAACAGGCCAATGCCCAGCAGCTGGCGGGCATCCGGGCGCGTGCCGAGCAGGCTGCGCAGCAATTGCAAAAGGGCGAGGACTTCGGCCGCGTTGCCGCCAGCTTTTCCGATGCGCCCGACGGCCTTTCCGGCGGCGTCATGGAGCCACGGCCAACGGATCGGCTGCCGGCGCTTTATGCCGAGGCGGTGCAGACGCTCAAACCCGGTGAAACCAGCGGCATACTCAGAAGCCCGGCCGGTTTCCACATTGTCCGGCTACTGGAACGGCGCGGCGGCGCGATGCAGGTGCAGGCGCTGAAACAGACGCATGCGCGGCATATCCTGATCAAGGTGAATGAACTGGTGTCGGACACCGAGGCGAAGCACCGTCTGGTGACACTGAAGGAACGACTGGACAATGGCGGTGATTTTGCCGAACTGGCACGACTGCATTCCAACGACCTCTCGGCGGCCAAGGGCGGAGACCTGGGCTGGCTCTACCAGGGCGATACCGTGCCCGACTTCGAGAAGGCCATGGATGCGCTCAAGATCGGCGAGACCAGCGAACCGGTGCGCTCGCCGTTCGGCTGGCATCTGATCCAGGTGCTCGAACGGCGCACCGAAGATGCCTCCAAGGAGCGCCGGCGTCTGATGGCGCGCCAGGCCCTGCGCGAGCGCAAGTCGGACGAGGCCTATCAGGAATGGTTGCGCCAGATGCGCGATCGGGCGTACGTGGAATCTCGCCTCGAAGACAAGTAATGTTGCCGGCTCTTGCCATCACGTCGGGCGAGCCGGCCGGCATCGGTCCGGACATTTGCCTGGCGCTCGCGAAGTGGCAGCAAGGGTCAGTCGTGGCGGCACGCCTCATCGTGTTCGGCGACCGCGATCTGCTGCAACAGCGCGCGCGGCAACTGGGCGTCGATATCGCCGGACTGGACATCCGCCACGTACCGCTGCGCGCGCCGGTCGTCGCCGGCAGACTCGATACCGCCAATGCCCGCTACGTGCTCGATATTCTCGACGCGGCGATCGACGGTTGCGAGAATGGTGAATTCGCCGCCATGGTCACGGCGCCGGTGCACAAGGGCGTCATCAACGACGCCGGCATTCCTTTCACAGGCCATACCGAGTATCTCGCCGAGAAAACCGGTACGCCGCGCGTCGTCATGATGCTGGCCGGCACCGGCGAACAGGCCGGCCTGCGGGTGGCGCTGGCGACGACGCACCTGCCCTTGAAGGACGTACCGGCGGCGATCACCCAAGAGGACCTGACGACCACGATCCGGATATTGCACGGCGATCTGATTGGCAAGTTCGGCTTCGCCCATCCGCGCATCCTGGTGGCCGGCCTCAATCCGCACGCCGGTGAAGGTGGCCATCTGGGCCGCGAGGAGATCGAGATCATCAAGCCCGTGCTGGATCGGCTGCGGGCCGAGGGCATGAACCTGATTGGTCCGCTGCCCGCCGATACGCTGTTCACGCGCAAGGTGCTGGCGGGATCGGACGCGCAACTGGCGATGTACCACGACCAGGGCCTGCCGGTATTGAAGTATGCCGCCTTCGAAGAAGGCATCAACATCACCCTCGGCCTGCCCATCCTGCGCACCTCCGTTGATCACGGCACGGCGCTCGATCTGGCCGGTACCGGTCGCGCCGATCCGCGCAGCCTGTTCGCGGCAGTGAGGCTCGCCGCAGAAATCGTCGCCCGGCGATGAAGGGGCACGCACCTCGAAAGAGGTTCGGACAGAATTTCCTCGTCTCGCCCGGTGTCATCCGCAACATCGTCGAGGCCATCGCGCCGCGCGCCGGCGACGTCATCGTCGAAATTGGCCCCGGTTTGGGCGCACTCACTGAACCGCTGCTGGAAAAGATCGATCACCTGCATGTGGTCGAGATCGATCGCGACCTGATCGCCCGTCTGCGCCAGCGTTTTGCGCCCGAGCGGCTGACGATACACGAGGGCGACGCGCTGGAATTCGATTTCAGTAGCCTGGGTGGGAGCCTGCGTGTGGTCGGCAATCTGCCCTACAATATTTCGACGCCGCTGCTCTTTCATCTCGCCAATTTCGCTGATTCGGTGCGCGACATGCACTTCATGCTGCAGAAGGAAGTGGTGGACCGCATGGTGGCGGCACCGGGCACGGCCGACTATGGCCGGCTGTCTGTGATGCTGCAATACCGCTTCGACATGGAGCGCCTGTTCGTCGTGCCGCCCGGCGCTTTCAATCCGGCGCCCAAGGTCGATTCCGCCATTGTCCGGCTGCTGCCGAAGCCGAAGGCGGCGCTTGCAGCTCGTGACGAGGCATTGCTGGCGAAGCTTGTGCTGGCCGCCTTCGGACAGCGGCGCAAGATGCTGCGCAACAACCTGCGTGATTTGGTCGACGAACCGAGGTTGATCGCGGCCGGCATAGCGCCCACGGCGCGTGCCGAGGAACTGGCGGTGACGGATTACGTGCGGCTGGCGAATTCGCTGGCCAAATGAAAGCGGCCCGCCGGGGCGGGCCGCTTTCAGGAAGGGCAGTCTGCCTAGGCCTTCTTCGCCGGACAGGTATTCATGCCCAGGATCGGGTACAACGGGCAGAAGCCGATCAGACCAGTACCCAGCGGCACGACGCCGATCCAGGCCCAGACGGGGCCGCCGAGCACGGCCCAGGCCACCAGGGCCAGACCGACGACAATGCGCAGGATGCGATCGATACCGCCGACGTTAAATTTCATGCTTGACCTCCAGGGTGGTTGAGGGACGACGGGACGAATTTCATCACGCCCCGGCGCTGGCGTCTGTAACCAAAGTCACGCAGCCGCCAGTTTTCGCAATCCCGCCGGATCGAGTATCTCCACCTGTTCGCGGGAAAGGCGCACCAGGTCCTGCTCGGCGAATCCTTTGAGCAGGCGGCTCACCATCTCGCGCACGCTGCCCAGTTCGTCGGCGAGTTGCTGGTGGGTGGCCTTGATGATCCTGCCTTTGCCCAGCAGCAAGCCGGCCAGTCGCTGATCGAGCTTGCGGAAGGCGACTTCCTCGATCAGTTGCATCAGGTCGGCGATGCGCTCGGAAAACAGGTGGAAGACGAAGTCGCGGAAGGCCGGTTCGGCGAGCAGTTCATCGAACAGGCCACGCGGCAGCAGCACCAGTGTCGTTTCAGACTCGGTGACGCCACGGGCGTTGTAGTCGGCGTGGCCAAGCAGGCAACTCGAGGAGATGATGCACGATTCGCCAGGCAGTACGCGGTAGAGGGGCAGTTCGCGGCCGTTGGCGGCCGGCTTGACGACGCGGATGCCGCCGGCAAGCACGAAGGGGAAGCCCTGGCAGGGCTGATGCTCGTCGAACAGAACCGCTCCTGCGGGGACGGTGACGGTCTGCACCTGGGCCAGAACCTTGCCGCCCAGCGCGGCAGGCAACTTCGCCAGTACCGGATAGAGTTCGCTCAGCGGTTGCGCGTTCATGAGCGCAGTTCCGCAATCACCGGCGCATGGTCGGAAGGCCGCTCCAGCTTGCGCGGTGCCTTGTCCACGCTGCACGAAGTGCAGTCGGCGGCGAGCGCCGGCGACAGCAGGATGTGATCGATGCGCAGGCCGAGGTTGCGCCGGAAGGCCATCATCCGGTAATCCCACCAGCTGAATATCTTTTCCGGTTGCTCGAAGAGACGGAAGGCATCGCGCAAGCCGAGTTCGGTCAGGGCGCGAAAGGCGTCGCGCTCCGCTTCCGAGCAAAGTATCTGGCCCTGCCAGGCGACCGGGTCGTGCACATCGCGATCCTCCGGGGCGATGTTGTAGTCGCCAAGCACGGTAAGCCGTGGGTAGCGCGACATCTCGTCCATGAGCCAGTTCTTCAGTGCGCGCAGCCATTTCAGTTTGTACTCGTACTTGTCCGCGCCGACCGCCTGGCCGTTGGGCACGTAGGCACAGACGACGCGAATGTCGCCTACCGTGGCAGCGATGATGCGTGCCTGCGGATCATCGAAATCGGGGATGCCGCGCCCGACATCGCCGCCTTCGGTGCGGGCGAGAATGGCGACGCCGTTATAGGTTTTCTGGCCATGGTGGATCGCGTGATAGCCGGCCGATTCGATGTCGGCGAACGGGAACGCCTTGTCTTCCAGCTTGGTTTCCTGCAGACAGAGAATGTCCGGCCGCTGTGCGGCCAGCCAGTCGAGGACATGCGGCAGGCGCACCTTGAGGGAATTGACGTTCCAGGTGGCGATCTTCATGGTCTTGAGGCGATGATACTCCAGCGTCGGGGGTCCTATAATGGCCGCAAGTCTATGGGCCAGTGCCCGGGAGCCTGCGAGCATGAGCAAGGGTTCAGATCGCCGCCAGTTCTGGCGCGCCGCTTTCCACTCGGGCGTGCAGTTGGTCGATGCTTCAGGAAGCACGCTGGCCGAACTTGTCGATGTCTCGCTGAAGGGCGCCTTGATCAAGGTGCCGCCGGAATGGGCCGGAAAGATCGACCACCTGTGTCAAATCAAGCTGAGGCTGGCCGATGACGCCGTGATCATCATGCGCGCCGTGGTCGCGCACGTCGAGGGCCGACGAGTCGGGCTGCGCTGCGAGAGCATGGACCTCGACAGCATCACCCACCTGCGGCGTCTGGTCGAGTTGAATGCCGGTGACGCCAGGATGCTGGAGCGCGAGCTTGCTGCGCTCCTGATGACCTGATCAGCGGGCTGCGCCGGGTTGGGCACTCGCCTTGGGATAGCCGGCGGCGTCGAGCAGGCTGTCCCAGTCGGAGGATAGATAGCCCTTGGTCGCCTTGCTGCCGACCTGCAATACCGGCACCACCAAGGCACCTTCGCCGACCAGGGTACGGAGGGCGGCGGCATCGGCTTCGCTGCTGATGGTCTTGCTGCTGAAGGGAATTCCCCGGCGGGTGAGGTGGTCGCGACCGTCGTTGCAGACGTCGCCGCAGGTGGTTTGGGTGTACAGCGTCACGGGATAGTCGGCCATGGCCTTCCTTAGTGCGTAGGACGCCGTCTGGTCGGCGCCGAGCAAGGCAGAGCGCTTTTGCTCGACATTGCGGGCTTCACCCGGTAACGGTGCCCGGTCCGTGTAATGGACCTTGCCTTCATTGTCGACCCAGCGATAGGTGGTTTGGGCTTGGACGGTGCACGTCAGTGCCAACAGCGCGAGTAGTACGGCATGCTTCATTTGCGGCCTCCGGCTCAGGCATCGATCATGCCATTATGCCGCAGCAGGGCATCGACCTGCGGCTCGCGGCCGCGGAAAGCCTTGAAGGATTCCATCGCCGGCCGCGAGCCGCCGACGGCGAGAATCTCGCGCCAGAAGCGTGCGCCGGTTTCGGCGTCGAGCGTGCTGCCGCACGTACGGCCGGCTTCCTCGAAGGCGGAGTAGGCATCGGCCGACAGCACTTCCGCCCACTTGTAGCTGTAGTAGCCGGCCGCGTAGCCGCCACCGAAGATGTGCGAAAAACTCTGCGGAAAGCGGTTCCATTCAGGTGGAAAAACCACCGCAACTTCCTGGCGCACATCGGCAATCAGTTGCTGCACCGTGCGTGTGCCGGCCGGGTCGAATTCGCTATGCAGCAGCAGGTCGAAGAGGGCGAACTCGATCTGCCTCAGTGTCTGCATGCCGCTCTGGAAATTCTTGGCGGCGATCATCTTGTCGTACAAGGCGCGCGGCAGCGACGCGCCAGTTTCGGCGTGGGCGGTCATGCCTTGCAGGACGTCCCATTCCCAGCAGAAGTTCTCCATGAACTGGCTGGGTAGTTCGACCGCGTCCCATTCGACGCCATCGATGCCCGACACCGGCAGGTCTTCGACCTGCGTCAGCAGGTGGTGCAGGCCGTGGCCGGTTTCGTGGAACAGCGTCAGCACGTCGTCGTGGCTGAAGGTGGCGGGCTTGCCGCCGACCGGCGCCGGGAAGTTGCAGCAGAGGTAGGCGACTGGGGTCTGGATGCCGGCAGTGCCTTCTACATCGATGCGGCGGCGGCCGATCGCGTCCTGCATCCAGGCGCCGCCGCGCTTGGTCTCGCGCGCATAGAGGTCGACGAAGAAATGGCCGATCGTCTCGCCGTTGCGGGCGATGCGGTAGAAGCGCACGGCCGGGTGCCAGCCCGCCGCCTTGTCGGGCTGGATCTTCACCGAGAACAGCGATTCGACGACCCGGAACAGGCCGGTCATCACTTTCGGCTCCGGGAAGTACTGCTTTACCTCCTCGTCGGAGAAGTCATAGCGCGCGTGCTTGAGCTTCTCCGAAGCCCAGGCGAGATCCCAGCTTTCCAGCTTGTCCATGCCCAGTTCGGCGTGCGCAAACTCGCGCAATTCGGCGACGTCCTTCTCGGCGAAGGGTTTCGCCTTTGCCGCCAGTTCGTGCAGGAAGCCGGCGACCTGCGCGGTCGACTCTGCCATCTTCGGCACCAGCGAGACCTCGGCGTAATTGACATAGCCGAGCATCGCCGCTTCCTCGGTGCGCAGTCTGAGGAGACGGCCGATCAGCGGCCCGTTGTCCCAGGCCGGCTTGCCGAACTCGGAGGCGCGTGTGGCGTAGGCGCGATACATGCGCGCGCGCAGGCCGCGATCGTCGGCGTACTGCATGACGGGAATGTAGGAGGGCGCGTGCAGGGTGAATTTCCAGCCCGGCTTGCCGTCCTTTTCCGCGGCCGCACGGGCAGCCACCTTGACGTCGTCGGGCAGGCCCGTCACGCCGGCCTCGTCGGCGACCCCCTCGGCGTAGTCGTTGGTGGCATCGAGCAGGTTCTCGGAGAACTTCGCGGCGATCGACGACATCTCCTCCTGGATTTCCTTGAAGCGTGGCTTGCGGTCCTCGGCCAGCTCGGCGCCCGACAGGCGGAAGTCGCGCAGGTCGTTGTCGATGATGCGCTGGCGCGTCGGCGACAGCGTCGGGTACTCGGGACTCTCCCGCAGCGCCTTCATCCTGGCGAAGATCGCCTCGTTCTGACCCAGTTCGGCGTAGTAGCCGGTGATCTCGGGCAGCAGCGCGTTGTAGGCCTCGCGCCACTCCGGCACGTCCATCACCGAATGCATGTGGCCGACGATGCCCCAAGCGCGGCCGAGCCGTTCGCCGGCGTCGGTGAGCGGCTGCATGAAGGCGTCCCACGACGGCTGACTTTCGGGTGCGGATAACTGTGCGACCAGTGCCCGGTTCTCTTCGATCAGCTGGCGGATGGCGGGGGCGACATGGTCGGGCAGGATGGCGTCAAAGCGCGGCAGACCCGCGAAATCGAGCAGGGGGTTCATGGCTTCCATGTTGGGGTCGAATGGCGGGGGTGCAAGCCCCCACGCGGCTTTTTCAGGCGGTGAGGCGCGTCAGTGCTTCGCGGTATTTGGCACTGGTCTTTTCAAGGATTTCCGGCGGCAGCCTTGGGCCGGGTGCCTGCTTGTTCCAGTCCAGTGTCTCCAGGTAGTCGCGCACGAACTGCTTGTCGAAGCTGGCGGGGCTTGCGCCGACCTTGTAGGTATCGGCCGGCCAGAAGCGCGAGGAATCGGGCGTCAGCACCTCGTCGATCAGGTACAGCTTGTCGGCGGCATCGAGGCCGAACTCGAACTTGGTGTCGGCGATGATGATGCCGCGCGTGCGCGCGTAGTCGGCGGCCTGCTTGTAGAGGCGGATGGCGGCGTCGCGCACCTGCGCCGCGAGCGCGGGGCCGATGGTCTTCTCGACCGTGGCGTAGTCGATGTTCTCGTCGTGGGTGCCGATCTCGGCCTTGGTTGAGGGCGTGAACAGCGGCTCGGGCAGTTGCTGGGCCATCTTCAGGCCGACGGGTAACGGGATGCCGCACACCTTGCCGGTTGCCTGGTAATCCTTCCAGCCGGAGCCGATCAGGTAGCCGCGCACCACGGCTTCGATTGGCAGCGGTCTCAGGCGCTTGACGACGATGGCGCGGCCGCGCACTTGGTCGCGCTCGTCCGCAGCGACGACGGTCTCCGGATCGATGCCGGTCAGCTGGTTGGGAATGATGTTGCCAAGCTTCTGGAACCAGAAGTTGGCAACGGCGGTAAGCACCTCGCCCTTGCCCGGGATCGGGTCGGGCAGGATCACGTCGAAGGCCGAGAGGCGGTCGCTGGTGACGATCAGCATCTTGTCGTCGCCGACGGCGTAGTTGTCGCGCACCTTGCCGCGGCCGAGCAGCGGCAGGCTCTTGATGGAGGCTTCGTAAAGCGGTTGCGTCATGGTGGCTCCGTGGATTATTCGCGGACGAAGGCTTTGTCGGAAGCGCCTTCACTGGTATCTTCGCCGTAGGGGAAACGGACATGCCCGTAACGGATGACGAGCACGCCGAGAGTCAGCAGGAAAATCGCCGCCGCCACGGCCAGCATGCGCCACTCGGTCATTTCCTTGATGTCGAGGATCAGGTAGCGGGCCAGCGCAACCATGGCGATATACATCGGGAAGCGCACCGGCAGCTGGCCGGACTTGAAGTACTGGCCGATCATCGCCAGCACTTCCAGATAGAGGAACATCAGCAGAAGGTCGGCGAGCTGGACCTTCTGCGCGCCGAACATGGTCATCACCTCGTGGTACATGGCCACGGTGGTGGCAATGCCGATGACCATCAGGCCAAGGTATTCGACGATGTCAAGGCCGCCACTGAACAGTCGGCGGATGCGGTCGAAAGTGTGGGATTGGATGTTCATGCGCCTACAAAGAAAAGGGGCTGCCGGATTCCGGCAGCCCCGTAAATTTACCGCAAATTGCCGCTTACTTGATGACCGCGTTCAGCTCGCCCTTCTTGTAACGGTTGGCCATGGCTTCCAGGGCGATCGGCTTGATCTTGCTGGCCATGCCGGCGCAGCCGAAGGCCTGATAGCGGGCCTTGCAGATTTCCTTCATTGCCTTGCGGGCTTCGGCCAGATACTTGCGCGGGTCGAAGTTCTTGCGATCCTTGTTCAGGAACTGGCGGATGGCGCCGGTTGAGGCCATGCGCAGGTCGGTGTCGATGTTGACCTTGCGCACGCCGTTCCGGATGCCCTCGACGATCTCCTCGACCGGCACGCCGTAGGTGGCGCCCATCTCGCCGCCGTTCTCGTTGATGATCTTCAGCCAGTCCTGCGGCACGCTGGAGGAGCCATGCATCACCAGGTGGGTGTTGGGCAGGCGAGCGTGGATTTCCTTGATGCGGTCGATGCGCAGCACGGCGCCAGTGGGCGGCCGGGTGAACTTGTAGGCGCCGTGGCTGGTGCCGATGGCGATGGCCAGGGCGTCGACGCCGGTGGCCTTGACGAACTCGGCGGCTTCGTTGGGGTCGGTCAGCAGCTGGTCGTGCGACAGTACGCCTTCGGCGCCGTGGCCGTCTTCCTTCTCGCCCATGCCGGATTCCAGCGAGCCCAGGCAGCCCAGCTCGCCCTCGACGGAAACGCCGATGGCGTGCGACATCTCGACCACCTTGCGAGTGGTGTCGACGTTGTACTGGAAGGTGGAGGGCGTCTTGGCATCTTCCATCAGCGAGCCATCCATCATGACGCTGGAGAAACCGGAGCGCATGGCCTGGATGCAGATGGCCGGGCTGGCGCCGTGGTCCTGGTGCATGACGATCGGCACGTCCGGATGGGTCTCGATGGCGGCTTCGATCAGGTGGCGCAGGTAAGCCTCGCCGGCATACTTGCGGGCGCCGGCGGAGCCTTGCATGATCACCGGGCTGTCGGTCTCCTCGGCGGCCTCCATGATGGCCTGGATCTGCTCCAGGTTGTTCACGTTGAAAGCCGGCAGGCCGTAGCCATTTTCAGCGGCGTGGTCGAGCAGTTGGCGCAGGGAAACGAGGGCCATGGTTGTCTCCTAGGTTGGTTAATCGGTTGTTCGTGTGTCGCCCACTCGGACGATTTTCAGCGTATTCGTGCCACCCGGCGTGCCGATGGGTTCGCCGATGGTCAGGACGATGAGGTCACCGGGTTCGACAGCGCCGGTGCGTATCAGTTGCTCTTCGGCCTCCCGCAGCAGTTCGTCGCGGTCATGACCCGACTGGCGCATCATGACAGGATACACGCCCTTGAAGATGCATACCTTGTAACGGGTACGCACGTCCTGCGTAAGGGCATAGATGGGCACACCGGCGTTGAGGCGCGACATCCAGAGGGCGGTGGAACCGGATTCGGTAAGCGAGGCGATGGCCTTGACCTTCAGGTGGTTGGCGGCGAACAGCGCCGCCATGGCGATCGACTGGTCGATGCGCGTGAACACGCGGTCGAGGAAGTGCTTTTCCAGCGAAACTTCGGACGACTTCTCGGCCTCGACACAGATGCGCGCCATCGCCTCGACGGTTTTCACCGGATAGTCGCCGGCGGCGGTTTCGCCGGACAGCATGACGGCGTCGGTGCCGTCGAGTACGGCGTTGGCGACGTCGGAGACCTCGGCGCGGGTGGGTACCGGACTGTGGATCATCGACTCCATCATCTGGGTGGCGGTGATGGCGAAACGGTTGTGTTCCCGGGCCCGCCGGATGATGCGCTTCTGCAGCGCGGGTACCGCAGCGTCACCGACTTCGACGGCCAGATCGCCGCGGGCGACCATGACGCCATCACAGGCATCGAGGATATCCTCGAGGTTGGCGATGGCTTCGACGCGTTCGATCTTGGCGATCACCAGCGCGCGGGAACCTGCCGCCTGCAGCAGTTCTCGGGCGTGGCGCAGGTCGTCGCCGGACTTGGGAAACGATACCGCCACATAGTCGACGTTGAGGCTGGCGGCGGTGCGGATATCTTCCTTGTCCTTGTCGGTCAGGGCCGGCGCTGACAATCCGCCGCCCTGTTTGTTGATGCCCTTGTTGTTGGACAGCTCGCCGCCGTGGCGGACGGTGCAGCGGACCTCGTCGCCATCGATGCCGGATACATCCATTATGATGCGGCCGTCGTCGAGCAGCAGCACGTCGCCAGCGACGACGTCCTGGACCAGTTCAGGATAGTCGAGGCCGACGCGGTTCGCGTCACCGAGTTCGCACTGTGCGGCCAGGATGAAGCTCTGACCAGGCTTGAGCAGGACCTTGCGGCCGGCGAACTTGCCGATGCGGATCTTCGGCCCCTGCAAGTCGGCCATGACGCCGACAGTGCGGCTCTGCGCGCTCATGGCCAGACGGAGGTGGTCGACCCGCTGCCGATGGTCGTCGGCGGTGCCGTGGGAGAAGTTGAGCCGGACGACATCGATACCGGCGGCAACGAGTTGGTTCAGTATTGCGGGATCGGACGAGGCCGGCCCCAGTGTGGCGACGATTTTTGTAGTTCGTGGCATATCGGGAAGGCGGGCCACTTGTGGCGGCCCGCCTTGGAGGTTATGGGCGATCAGCCCTGGGCGCGCTTTTCCAGAATATCGACGGCGGGCAGAACCTTGCCCTCCAGATATTCGAGGAAAGCGCCGCCGGCGGTAGAGATGTAGGACACCTTGTCGTAGATGTCGTACTTCTGGATGGCGGCGATAGTGTCGCCGCCACCGGCCAGGCTGAAGCCCTTGGCATTGGCGATGGCCATGGAAACGGTCTTGGTGCCGGCGCCAAACTGGTCGAACTCAAATACGCCGACCGGGCCGTTCCAGACGATGGTGCCGGCCTTGGCGATAATGTCGACGAGTTCCTGCGCCGACTTCGGGCCGATGTCGAAGATCATGTCGTCGTCGGCGACGGCGCCGGCGTCCTTGAGCACGGCCGGCTCGTTGGCATCGAACTTCTTGCCGCAGACGACATCGACGGCGATCGGAATCGAGGCGCCGCGCTTGGCCATCTTCTCGATCAGAGCCTTGGCGGTCGGGATCAGGTCGTGCTCGCACAGCGACTTGCCGACGTTCTTGCCCATGGCGGCGAGGAAGGTGTTGGCGATGCCGCCGCCGACGACCAGCTGGTCGACCTTATCGGACAGCGATTCGAGCACGGTCAGCTTGGTCGAGACCTTGGAGCCACCGACGATGGCAACCATCGGCCGGGCCGGCTTGGCCAGCGCCTTGTTGAGCGCGTCAAGTTCCTCGGTGAGCAGGATGCCGGCGCAGGCGACCGGTGCGAACTGGGCGACGCCGTAGGTCGAGGCCTCGGCTCGGTGGGCGGTGCCGAAGGCGTCCATGACGAACACGTCGCACAGCGCGGCATACTTCTTCGCGGTGTCCTCGACGTTCTTCTTCTCGCCCTTGTTGATGCGGCAGTTCTCGAGCAGCACGACCTCTCCGGCGGCGACATCAAAGCCGCCATTGACCCAGTCGCGCACCACGCGCACGGGCTTGCCGAGCTTGGCCGACATCACGTCGGCGACGGGCTTGAGCGAATTCTCTTCCGAGAACTCGCCTTCGGTGGGGCGGCCAAGATGGGAAGTGACCATTACCTTGGCGCCGGCCTTCATGCAGTGCTCGATGGTCGGCATCGAGGCGGTGATGCGGGCGTCGGAAGTGACCTTGCCGTCCTTGACCGGCACGTTGAGGTCGGCGCGAATGAACACGCGCTTGCCCTTGAGGTCAAGATCGGTCATGCGGATGAACTTGGGCATGTGCTGTCTCCTGAATATTCTGGAAATTAACCACTGAAGCGTTGCACCTGAGTGACAGGCGCAACGCTTGGATCGCTAATTTCTATTACTTCTTACTTGGCGACGTGCTTGACGAAACGCAGCATGTTGCAGGTGTAGCCATATTCGTTGTCGTACCAGGACACGACCTTGACGAAGGTCTTGTCCAGCGCGATGCCGGCTTCGGCGTCGAAGATCGACGGCTGGGCACAGCCGCGGAAGTCCGTGGACACGACCTTCTCGTCGGTGTAGCCGAGCACGCCCTTGAGCGCGCCCTGCGAGGCGGCCTTCATCGCCTTGCAGATGTCTTCGTAGGAAGCTTCCTTGTTCAGCTCGACGGTCAGGTCGACCACGGAGACGTCGGAAGTCGGCACGCGGAAGGCCATGCCGGTGAGCTTCTTGTTCAGCTCGGGCAACACTACGCCAACGGCCTTGGCGGCGCCGGTCGAGGACGGGATGATGTTCTCGAGGATGCCGCGGCCGCCGCGCCAGTCCTTGGAGGACGGGCCATCGACGGTCTTTTGCGTCGCCGTGGCGGCATGCACCGTGGTCATCAGGCCGCGCTTGATACCCCAGTTGTCGTTCAGCACCTTGGCGACGGGAGCCAGGCAGTTGGTGGTGCAGGAAGCGGCCGAGACGATCTTCTCGCCGGCATACTTCTCGTGGTTCACGCCATAGACGAACATCGGCGTGTCGTCCTTGGACGGAGCGGACTGGACCACCTTCTTGGCACCGGCGGCGATGTGCTTCTCGCAGGTTTCCTTGGTCAGGAAGAAGCCGGTGGATTCGATGACGATGTCGGCGCCGACTTCGTTCCACTTCAGGTTGGCGGGGTCCTTCTCGGCGGTCAAGCGGATCTTCTTGCCATTGACGATCAGGTTGTTGCCCTCGACGGAAACGTCACCATTGAAGCGGCCATGCACGGAATCGAACTTGAGCATGTAGGCCAGGTAGTTCGGTTCGAGCAGGTCGTTAATGCCGACGACCTCGATCTCGGGAAAGTCCTTGGCGATGGCGCGGAAAGCCATGCGGCCGATGCGGCCGAAGCCGTTGATGCCAACTTTGATTGCCATGTGAGTGGTCTCCAGATAGGGGTTAGATGAATGACTCGACGGCCTTCACCACGTTCGCCACGGTGAAGCCGAATTCCTTGAACAGCGTGCCTGCCGGGGCCGACTCACCGAAGCGGTCGAGGCCGATGACCGCGCCTTCGCCGCCGACATACTTCCACCAGCCGCCAGTGACGCCGGCTTCAACCACCACGCGCGGCAGGCCCTTGGGCAGGACGCTGTCCCTGTAGGCCTGGTCCTGGCGATCGAAGGCGTTGGTGTTGGGCATGGAGACGACGCGCACCGGTATGTCCTGCTGGGCCAGAGCATCCTGGGCCTTGAGGGCCAGATCGACTTCCGAGCCGGTGGCGATGATGATGGCCTTGGCCTTGCCTTTGGCCTCGGAGATCACATAGCCGCCGCGCTTGATCGCCTCGATGGTCTTGGCGTCGCGGGTGACGAAAGGTAGGTTCTGGCGCGAGAGGCACAAGGCGCTTGGGCCGGTACGCTTCTCGACGGCAGACGTCCAGGCCACTATCGTCTCGACGGTGTCGCAGGGACGCCAGACATCCATGTTGGGAATCATGCGCAGGGTGGCGGTCTGCTCGACTGGCTGATGCGTCGGGCCGTCCTCGCCGAGGCCGATGGAGTCGTGCGTGAACACATAGATCACGCGCTGCTTCATCAGCGCCGACATGCGCAGAGCGTTGCGGGCGTATTCCGAAAACATCAGGAAGGTGCCGCCGAAGGGCAGCAGACCGCCGTGCAGGGCCATGCCGTTCATGATATGCGACATGCCGAACTCGCGCACGCCGTAGGAAATGTAATTGCCACACTCCTTGCCGGAGACATGCTTGCAGCCCGTCCAGTTGGTCAGGTTGGAACCGGTCAGGTCGGCGGAGCCGCCGAGGAACTCGGGCAGCGCCGGGGCCAGCGCGTTGATGGCGATCTGCGAGGCCTTGCGCGTGGCGACGGTCTCGGCCTTGGCGTTGACGGCCTCGATGGCCTTCTCGGCGGCATCGGCCCAGTTGGCGGGCAGGTCGCCGGCCATGCGGCGCTTGAACTCGGCGGCTTCGGCCGGGAAAGCCTTGGCGTAGTGCTCGAACTTCTGGTTCCAGCCGGCTTCCCACGCGGCACCCTTCTTCT
>DASRXN010000066.1:0-15971 GCA_035654135.1 Rhodocyclaceae bacterium
GCATCCTGGCGCGGCCGGCGGCAGCGGCGTTGCGCACGCCGTCAGAAGAATGATCGATGCGAATGAAATCAGGAAGCGGTACATGTTCTGCTACAGTTGAGACGTCATTAACCCGTGCAGCTTACCCGAAGTGGAACTCGACAAATTCCTCCAGCGCGCCGAAGGTCTGCTCGCCCGCATCGAGGGCCTGCTGCCGGCACCGGTGCCGGCATCCGACTGGAGCGCGAAGGCGTTCCGCTGGCGCCGCCGGCAGGGTCGCGGCTTTCTCGAAGCCGTGCGCCATCCTCACCGCATCCGACTCGACGACCTGCGGGCAGTCGATGAACAGAAGACACGCATCGAACAGAATACCCGCCAGTTCGTCGCCGGCCGGACTGCCAACAATGTGTTGCTGACGGGTGCCCGCGGCACCGGCAAGTCGTCGCTGATCAAGGCCGTGCTGCACCGGTTCGCCACCAAGGGCCTGCGTCTGATCGAGGTCGACAAGCACGATCTGGCCGACCTGGCGGAGATCGTCGACCTGATTGCCGAGCGGCCGGAGCACTTCATCATTTTCTGCGACGATCTCTCGTTCGAAGCCTCGGAGCCGGGCTACAAGGCACTGAAATCGGTGCTCGACGGATCGATCGCCGGCATGCCCGAGAACCTGCTGATCTACGCCACCTCCAACCGCCGCCACCTGATGCCGGAGTCGATGGCGGAGAACCTGCAAGTGCAGCGCGCCGAAAACGGCGAGATCCATCCCGGCGAAACCACCGAGGAGAAGGTATCGCTGTCGGAACGCTTCGGTCTCTGGCTCTCCTTCTACCCGTTCGATCAAGATGCCTACCTCGCCATCTGCGAACACTGGCTCACGGTCTTCGGCGTCGATCGAAAGTCAGCCGTGACGGCACGCCACGAAGCGCTGCAATGGGCACTTGCCAGAGGCTCACGCAGCGGTCGCGTCGCCTGGCAGTTTGCGCGCGATTACGCAGGAAGGCTGACCAAGCGGTGAAGATCACGCAGGTTGCCGCGGCGGTCATCGAGCGTCCGGACGGCAGCTTCCTGCTCGGCCAGCGCGCGCCCGACACCTTTTACCCTGGCTACTGGGAATTTCCCGGCGGCAAGGTGGAGCCGGGGGAAACTCCACGTGACGCGCTAGTCCGCGAACTCAGGGAAGAACTGGAAATCGAGGTTCTGCAGGCGACACCCTGGATCGTCCGCGAGCATGTCTATGAGCATGCGCATGTGCGGCTGCACTTCTTCCGCGTCAGTGAATGGCGGGGCGAAGTCAGGGACCACGTCCATGCGGCGCTCGAATGGCAGCGGCCAGGCGCCACCACGGTGACGCCGATGCTGCCCGCCAATGCGCCGGTGCTGGCCGCACTCGATCTGCCGGATTTCTACGGCATCACCCACGCTCAAGAGATCGGCGTGGACGCACAGCTGGCGACACTGGAGCATTCGCTGAAGAACGGGCTGCGGCTGGTGCAACTACGCGAATCGCGCCTGCCTGCCGATCGGCGCGAGCCCTTCGCCGCCGCGGCGGTGGCGCTCTGCCAGCGCCACAGCGCCCGGGTACTGGTCAACGGCGATGCGCAACTGGCCTGGGCTGTGGGCGCCGATGGCCTGCACCTGACTGGCGAACAATTGAAAGGCCTGCGCGGCCGGCCGAACTTTCCGCTGGTGGCCGCGTCCTGCCACGATGCGGCCGAGCTGAAGCGTGCCGCCGAATACCAACTCGACTTCGCCGTGCTCGGCGCCGTCAAGCCGACCGCCAGCCATCCCGGCCGTGAAGGCATCGGCTGGCCGGCTGTGGCGAAACTGCTGGAAAGCTATCCGCTGCCGGTCTATGCGATCGGCGGCCTTGGCCGGGAAGATCTCGATTCAGCGCGAGCCGCCGGCGCCCATGGCATCGCCGCCATCCGCGCCGCCTGGGTCTGAATCGCTCGCCGGCACCTGGTATTCCTCGTTGGCCCAGGCGCCCAGATCGATCTGCTTGCAGCGCTCGCAACAGAACGGCCGATAAGTATTTTCCGTACGCCACTCCACCTGTTTACCGCAGGTCGGGCAACTGACGACGGCAGGTTTCCTCTCGCTCATGCCGCCCAGTATAGCGGCGCCGCTTTAGCCCAGATGACAAGAGGACGTGTTCGGATCGCAGCCGCTGCCGGCAGTGCAGGAACAGCAGTCCTGCTTGCCTTCCTTGCGGAACGGACCGAGTTTCGGGTTGTTCCTGGCGAAACGCCTGTAGATACGCTCGACAACAATGCCGCCGATGGTCACGGCGAAAATGAAACCAATGGCCGTCAATAACGTGGTCAGCATGATCAGCCTCCGATGCCCGCGAAGCCCATGAAGGCCAGGGACAGCACCCCGGCCAACATCAGCGTCATGGCCGTGCCAGTCAGCACGCCGGGCACGTTCGAGAGGTTCACCCGCTCCCGCACGCTGGCCAGCAGAGTCAATGCCAGCGTAAAACCGGCGCCGCCGCCCAGGGCAAAAGTAATCGATTGCAGGAAATCGTAGTCGCGGGCGGTCTGGAACAGTGCGACGCCGAGCACCGCGCAGTTGGTGGTAATCAGCGGCAGATAGATGCCCAGCGCGCGGAACAGCGAGGGGCTTTGTTTCTTGACGAACATTTCCACCAGTTGCACCGCCGCAGCGATCACCACGATGTAGCAGATGAGGCGCAGAAACTCGAGGTGTAGCGGCCCGAGCAACATGTTAAGCAAATAGGCCGACAGCGAAGCGATGGCGATGACAAACGTGGTGGCCAGGCCCAGCGGGAAGGCAACCGAAACGCTGTGGGTGACGCCCAGGAACGGGCACATGCCCAGGAACATCGCCAGCACGAAGTTGCCGGAGAGGATGGTATTAACCAGAATCTGGCCGAGGGATTCACGCACCATGACTGGCTCCTTGCGCGGTGAGACCGGTATCGCCACGATCCTTGCGTGCCCGATAAATGGCGAACAGCAGCAGCCAGCCGCCCATGACGAAGAAGCCACCTGGCGGCAGCACCATCACAACCCAGGGCTGGAAATTCGAACCGAACAGTGAGATACCGAGCAGCGTACCGTTGCCAAGAATCTCGCGCACGCCGCCGATCATGGTCAGGCCGACCGTGAAGCCCAGTCCCATGCCCGTAGCATTGAGGGTGGATGCCAGCGGCGGGTTCTTGGCGGCATGGGCTTCGGCACGGCCAAGCACCAGGCAATTGGCGACGATCAGTTCGATGTAGGCGCCCAGCGCTTCCGACAATTCCAAGCTGATGGCCTGAATGGCGTACTCGACCACGGTGACGAAGGTGGCGATGATGACGATGTAGGTGGCGATGCGCACTTCCTTCGGAATCATGTGCCGCATCACCGAAACCAGCCAGCACGAAGCGGCAAGGACAAAGGTAGTGGCCAGACCCATGGAGATCGAGTTGATTGCCGATACCGTCACTGCCATGGTCGGGCACATGCCCAGCACCATGACAAACACGGGGTTGCGCTCCCAGATGCCCTCCATGAATTCCTGCATGTTGCGAGGAGGCGTGCTGGTGCTGACTGAGCCTTGTGCACTCATGATTTCACCTTCAGTTTTTCCAGATTGGGCGCCAGCTTCGGTAGCAGGAACTGGGCGGCGTCATTGATGCCCTTGCCGACGGCACGCGAAGTCACGGTAGCGCCGGCGATGGCATCGATCTGCCATGGGTTGGTCTTGGTGCCATGCTTTACCGTCTTCACTTCGTTGGCCAGGCCCTGGAGATCTTCCTTCAGCTTGACATCGAGCGACTTGAAGTTGGCCAGGAACTCCTTGTCGGTGAGAATCTTGTCGCCGATGCCAGGTGTTTCCTTCATGGAGACCACACCGATGCCCTTGATGCACTGACACTCGGACTCGTAGCCGAACATGATGCGCACGGTATCAGCATAGCCCTTGGCCCCGGCCTCGGCTGCGATACCGGTCAACTTGCCGGCATCATCATAGGCGGCGTAGAACTTGGCCACTCCAGCCGGGGCATCTCCGCCCCCTGACTTGGCTGGTTCGATACCACCAGCCGGCAGCGCGTAATACTCGACGATGGACTTGGCGGTGGGCACGACCTTGAATACCGCCCGCTCCAAAGCTAAACGCCGGTTGGCATTGACGGCCGGCAACGTCACTTCATACGATCCGACGATGATCAGGCCACAGATTGCGGATACGATGCCGAGCACTCGCAGCAACACGCCGGTGGGCGTGGTGTTGGGAGCGGTAAGGGTTTCGGCACTCATGACATGCTCCCGCTATCTCGTTTTGGCTTGTTCTTAAGGAACTCCCGCGTCGGTGTCACCGCGCCGGAATCCTCCCGCGAAATGTAGCTTGGGTTGAGCGGATAGGTGGCACCACGGCGTTTCGGCTTGCCGATGCCGCCCTTGCCGAATGGCTTCGGCTGTGAGATCTGCTCGATCAGAGGCGTGGCGGCGTTACCGATCAGAATCGCGTACATCACACCTTCGGGCAGGCCGCTGTAGTAGCGGATCACCACCGTCAGCACGCCGATCATGCCGCCGTAGATCCACATACCGCGCGGTGTCACCGGTGACGTAACCATGTCGGTTGCCATATACACCGCGCCGAGTATGAGGCCGCCGGATAGCAGCATAAACAAGGGGCTCGGATAATGCCCCGGGTCATACATGAACAGACCCCAGGCGGCAACGCCGGCGCTGCCGAGGATGGCGGTCGGAATGCGCCAATCCATGTAGCGCATGAAGGCGAGATAGGCGCCGCAGATCAGGATCAACAGCGGCGACGGACCGACCGCCATATGCCCGGACAGCGAGGTCAACAGTTCCTGGGCGTTCGCCAGCACGCCCTCGAACTTCCACTTGGCCAGCGGCGTCGCCCCGGCCAGGGCATCAAGCTGTTTTTCCTTCAGCCAGAGCGCTGTTTCCGGAGGAACCATCAGCGGCCAGGCCAGCGACGAGGGAATGAACTCGGCGAAACGTCCGGGAAGGAAGGAAGGTGTATAGGTGGCAATGGCGGTGGGGAAAGCCGCCTGGGCAAAGGCTCTGCCGACCAGAGCCGGATTGAAGATGTTGTGGCCAAGGCCGCCAAAGATCGCCTTGCCGAGCACGATGGAGATCGCGCCAGCGACAAAGCCCATCCAGAGCGGGAAGCCGGGCGGCAAAGTCAGCGCCAGCAGCAGGCCGGTGATGGTTGCGGAAAAGTCGCCGAGTCGGCCGGACTGGGTACCGGTGGTAATGAACCAGCGCTCGGTTAGCAGACAAGCCACCGTGGTCACCAGCATCATGGCCAAGGCCGAAATGCCATACTGGGTAATATAAAAGGCACAGACAGGCAGCAGCGAGTAGACCACGCGGAGCATGATTTTCTCGACACTGCGCGACCCCTTGACGTGGGGTGCCGGACGGATTTCGACTGTACTCATCTATGCAGCCGCTTTCTCACGAAGAACCTGTTTCGCCACCCGGAACTGCTGCACGAGCGGAATATTGGACGGACAGACGTAGGTGCAGCAGCCGCACTCGAAACATTCACCGAGATGGTAGCTGCCGCCCATCGTTTCATACTCGCGTTTGGCTGCCAGCATGCCGAGCGTCGACGGATTGAGACCCATCGGGCAGGATTCAACGCATTCGCCGCACTTGATGCACGGATAGGTCTGCAAACGTTCGCGCTCGGCCATGTCCTCCTTGCGGAAGACCAGCACGCCCGATACGCCCTTGGTCACCGGAACGTCGAGCGATGCAATGGCCTGGCCCATCATCGGTCCACCGAGAATCACCTGCCTCGCCTCGGCTGGCGCCCCAGCGTAGTCGAGCACGAACTGTAATGGCGTACCGATGGGCACGCGGTAGTCGCCCGGCCGCGCCACGCCGGGGCCGGTAACGGTGACCACGCGCTCTGTCAGGCCGCGACCTTCGGGCAACAAACGGCCTAGCGCCGCCAGCGTGCCAACGTTATTGACCACCATACCCATCGAGATCGGCAGCGTGCCCGACGGAATCTCGACGCCGAACAGCGCCATGATCAGCATCTTTTCCGAACCCTGCGGATACTTGGTTGGCACCGCCTCAACGAATAATTCACCTTCAGGCACACCAGCCTCGTTGGCTCTGTCGATGGCCGCCTGCACTGCACGGACGGCATCGGGCTTGTTGTCCTCGATACCGACAATGCCGCGCATGGCGCCGGTGATGCGCATGGCGTAACGCATGCCGATGATGAGCTCGTCCGCCTCTTCGACCATGACGCGATGGTCACAGGTGAGATATGGCTCGCACTCGCAGCCATTGACCACCAGGGTATGCACCTTGGCCTGTTTGGGTACCGAGAGTTTTGCGTGGGTCGGGAACGCCGCCCCACCCAAGCCGACCATACCCGTATCCCAGACGGCCTGCAGCAACTCGTCCGGCGTCGCCTGGTCGAGGTCGCGCGGCTGGCCCCACAGATCCTGCTGGCTAGCGCCGGCATGAGCGCGAATAACGATCGATGGAATCCAGGGACCACGCGCAGAAGGCCGCAGTTCGATGGCCTCGACTACGCCCGTTACCGGCGCATGGTGGGGAACCGACAGCCAGTCTTCGGTACGGGCGATGGGCTGGCCACGCACGACTTCCTCACCAACACGGACGATGGCCTTCGGAACCTTGCCAATGTGCTGGGACAGCGGGATCGTGAATACCGACGCATAAGGCAACCGGCGAATCGAGCGATCCGCGGTTGCCTCCTTTTCCGATGGCGGATGCACACCGCGCTCGAAAACCTCGCCACGAAAATAACTGAGCAGTTTCATGTGGGCTCGGCCTGATCAGTTGAATTTGGCGGCACGTGCCATCAGCTTGTCAGCGCCTGGTTCGGCTGGATTCCACGGCGTGCCCGGATGAATACAACTGGCGGTGCACTTCTCCGCAGCCTTGACGATGTCGGCAAACTTCGCGCCCTTGGGATTGAGCACCACGGTCTTCTTGTCGTTGTTGTAAGCGAATACCTTGGGCGCGATATTGATGCATTCGTCACAAGCCGTACACTCCGGAGTTTCCACCCAGCAGGGTTCGAAGCCATCGGCGTTGGCAGCCGCGCTACCCGCCGCCGCCACCATTCCGGCCGGCGCGGCCGGCGTGAAATCGCCGCCCGAGACGCCGAGACTGGCCGTGATCTTGGCCATCAACTCGGCGCGCACCTGCTCGGCCAGTGCCGCAGAGTCAGTCGTCGCGGCACGCCCCACCCCCGCTACGTCCTTGAGCTGACGCCAGAAGTTCAGGCGTTCCTCGCTGGATCGGACCAGTTCTTCCGACACCAGCAGGCGCATCAGGCGATTCTTGCTGTCGACCGCCCAGATGAAGGGGAACTTGCCTTCCCGCTCATCGGCCGCCACGGCCAGGAAATCGGCCAGCGGTACCATATCCTCGTTCCAGGTTTCCGGCGGCGCCTTCTTGAACTGCTTGCCGAAGCGGGCCTCGGTGGCGGCGAAGTCGGCAAAGGTCATGGGCAGGCTCATGGTCTTCTGCTGGCCCGCCTCGTCCTTGTACTTCAAGCTATAGACCGGCCAGTCGGTTTCCATCGACGGGTTGCCTTCCAGCGTCACGCATTCCGAAAAAGTGACGCCGGCGTCGGGGTCGAACTTGAACAGCGGATAGGCGCGGCCCTCGACGGCAAGCTTGCTCTGGTCTACTGCGCGGTCGTCGCCGACGCCGTGTTCCGGCGGGCAAACGGCGTAGATGTTGAACAGGGCCGGCCGGCGGGAATTGAGGCCGTCAATGAAGCCTTCCAGCAGATGGTTGGTGTGGGCGATGGTGGACTGCATGACATAGGCCGTGCGATGGGCCATGCCGATCAGGCTGATCTCCTTGCGCGCCTCCTGCTTGCCGTGCCTGGCGGAGCCATAGGGCGCCATGTCGGACACTTGGCCGGTGAAACCGGAAGTACAGGCCTGGCCACCGGTGTTGGAATAGACCTGCGTATCGACCACCAGCACCTTGATCGGCATGCCGGACATCAGGGCGCGCGACAGGTTCTGGAAGCCGATGTCATACATGGCACCGTCGCCGCCGAGGCTGACCACCGGTGGGCAAAGCTGCCACTCGTCGGCTGTGAATTGCTTCCACTCGAAGCGGCGGAAGAAGTCTTCGTGCGTTTCGGGCTGGTATTCGCCCTTCAATTCCAGTTCGGCCATGCGCACGGCTTTGAAGCCTTCGGCCATCTTGGCCATGTGGCCCTCGAAGATACCCATGGCAACGGACGGCGAGTCCTGGAACAGATGCGAGGTCCAGGGGAAGGGATAAGGATGGAAGGGGTAGGTGGCGCCCCACACGGACGTGCAGCCGGTGGAGTTCACCATGCCCATCTCGGCACGGCCGCGCTTGCTCGGACCCTCGACATAGCGCCACTTGAGGTCCTTCAACTTCTCCAGCACCTGGGCTACGGTACGCATCCAGGCCGGGTCGATCGGCTGCGATGGTTTGCCGGCATTGATGCGATCGGACAGGCGGGAAAGCGTCAGATCGCCTTCCTTGGCCGCTTCGACAGCGGCGATCATCGCCTTGGTGTCACCGACATCCATCGACTCGGTGACCTTCATGCGAATGCGCTGTTCGAGGCTGGCGATGAGGCCGTCCAGTTTCTCGACGAAGGTCTTGACCCGTGGCTGCATCAGGGCGGTGACCGTCGAGGTGAACAGGTGGATGGTCGTCTTCTCGCCGCAACCCAGGCAGGCGCCATCGCCACAGGGCATGGCGGCATAGTTGTGCTTGTCGAGCAGCAGCGTTTCCAGGGCGCCGATCTTCTCGTCGAGGCTGTCGATGCGGCTGTATTCCTTCGGCGTCGTCGGCAGGTCGAGCCACAGATTCCAGTCGCGGCGCAGCACCTCAATGGAGTCCTCGGTCTGAGTGACCATCTTCAGGGCATCGTCCTCGCAGACATCCACGCATAGCGCGCAGGCCTTGCAGGTGGTCGGATTGACGGTGATGGAGAACAGGCCGCCGGCGCCCTTGGCCTTCTTCTCCTTCTGCGTCCAATAGGGCTTGGTGGTGGCGAACTTGAAGTCACCCAGCTGCGCCTTGAATTGCGCGAACTCGGCGGCCATCTTTTCGCGGTCTTCGGCGGGCGCCTCGGCCACCGTGGCATCGATGGCCTGGTCGATCAGCGGCCGCACGGCGACGCCGTCACCGGCAATGTCGCCGCGCAGCTTTTTCTCCACGGTGCGCACGGCGCGGCGCAGGAAGCGAGTCGGCATGCCGCCGACTTCGATGCGATTCACCACCGTGTTGAAGACGTCGGCGACGGAGCTGACCAAGCCAGGAATGGCGCTATCCGGACAGACCGTGTAGCAGTTGCCGCAGGCGGTGCAGTTCTCGGCCGTCCATTCGGGATACGTGAAACGGATGCCAGTCATATCGCGGAATACGCCCGTCGCCGCCGGGATTATGGAGACACCGATGAAGGGATCGACCAGATTGTCGTTACCCTTGCCCGTGGCGTAGAAGTGGCCGGTCTGTTCCCAGAAACGATGGATGTCGCCCACCTTGCCGTCGCCCTCGGGCATCTGCCGCAGCATGATCGGCAGGCCGGCGTCTTTCTTGGCCATCTGTCTGCGGGAAGCGCCGACCTGCTTGTCGGTAATCTCGTGCAGCTCGGTGAAGCCACGCTTGACCACGCGCAGGTTGTTTTCCACGACCGCCTTGCCCTTGCCGCCGAACTTGTACTGAAGCTGGGTCTCGATGGCGTTGAACAGCTTGTCTTCGGTGAGATTGGCGTTCTTCATCACCGGGCTGGCGGCAAAGAAGGCGCCCTGGAAGGCGTTGCCCTGCATGCGCAGTTGCAGCTCGGCGCTGCCGGCCTCCTCGCGGGCGATGGCGAATGCATCGAGATAGAAAACGTGGATATCGTTGTCGACGATCTGCTTCTGCGCCCAGGTCGGGAAGCTGGCCCAGGTGTCCCTGCCCTGGTTGGACTGGATGATGAAGGTACCGCCTTTCTTCAGTCCCGAGAGCGGGTTGGAGTGGCCGAAGACGTTGGGGTCGGGCGAGAGCACGACGTCCACATAGACGTATTCGCAGTTGATGCGAATCGGCTCAGGCGCCGCCGACAGATAGTAGGTGGTCGGCTGGCCCTTCTTTTCGGAACCGTACTTCGGATTGGCCTTGATGTCGTAGCCAAGTAGCTCGAACAGCGTCACCGCCAAATTCTTGCCGGTGGTGATGGCACCCCAGCCACCCACCGAGTGCATGCGCACGGTGATGGCGCCCTTGGGCAGCAGGTTGGGGTTTTCCGAACCGCGCAGGGCAAGTTCCTTGATCTTCGGATAGGCCTCCTGCAAGGCTTGTTGGTGGATCTCATCCTTCGGGTTAAGGGGGTCACGGACGAAATCGACCGAAAGATAGAAGAACTTGCGCTTCTTTCCGTCGGGCAACATGTTCTCGACCGTGGCGATCAGCGCTTCGGGCTGCATGTCGCGCGAACCCAGGCCATAGCAGCCGGAGAACAGGCGCGGCATGTCGCCGGCGCCGTAGTTCGCATAATCCGCGTAAGGCTTTTCGCCTTCCGGGCTGGCGCCGTTCTCCAAGCACTTGGTCAGCGTGGCACGCAGCTCGCGCATCAGCGGCAGGTCTTCGGCCAGCGGCTGGTCGGTGCGTTCGAGCACGGCGACACCCTTT
The DNA here is from genome assembly GCA_035654135.1 of Rhodocyclaceae bacterium. Taxonomy (GTDB): domain Bacteria; phylum Pseudomonadota; class Gammaproteobacteria; order Burkholderiales; family Rhodocyclaceae; genus Fen-999. The sequence continues at coordinate 10,635 of DASRXN010000066.1, forward strand.
TTGCCGCGCAGCACGTGGCCGAGCAGGTCGCCCGGGAAGGGGCGATACATGGTGATGTTCACCACGCCGACCTTGATCTTGCGGGTCTCGCGCAGGTAGTCGGCGACGGCCTCGGCCTGGACGATCATGCTGCCCATGCCGACGATCAGGTATTCGGCGTCGGCGGCCTTGTAGGTCGAGACGCGGTTGTAGCGGCGGCCGGTGAGCTCGTAGTACTCATCCATGCATTGCTCGGTGATCGCCTCGATATGGTCGAAGAAGTAGGGGCGCTGGCCGGCGACAGCCTGCATGTAGGCGTCCTGGTTCTGCACCACACCTGAAACGAGCGGCGTATCGACGTCCCAGATGGCCGGCACGCGGCGGCGCTTTGGCCCGTAGAGCATGGCCTGGGCAGGTGTCGGCGTGTCGATGATGTCGTCGGGTTTGCCGAGGAATTCGGCCACCAGTTCGCGTTCCGGCAGGCGGGTGGATTCGATCAGGTGCGTGGTGAGGAAGCCATCCTGGCCGATGATGGCTGGCGTCAGCGACAGCTCCGCCGCCTTGCGACCGATGAGATTGAGGTCAGCCGCTTCCTGGGCGTTCTTGGCCAGCACCTGGATGAAACCGGTGTCGTCCACGCAGTGATAGTCGTCGTGGCTGCAATGGACATTCAAAGTCGCCTTGGTGATGGCGCGGCAGCCCATGTTGAGCACATAGGGCAGGCGCTTGCCGACAGCTCCGTAGAGCGACTCGTGCATGAAGGCGACGCCTTGGGCCGAGGAGAAGTTGACCGCGCGCAGGCCGGTCATGGCCATGCCGGCGGTAACACCGGCGGCGGCATGCTCGGACTCGGGCTCGATGAAGATCAGCGGCCGGTCGGAAATGTTGAGATGCCCCTGAGCAACGGCTTCGGCCCAGTATTCGCCCATCTGCGTCGACGGCGTGATGGGATAGGCACCGGCAGCATCCGAGGCTTCGCGCTCGACGTGGATGACGGCGGTGTTGCCGTCTACCGCATCGCGCACGCCCGGATATTTCACGGCCTTGGTTTCCTTGCCGGCGCTGCCGAACTCGAGAAGGGAAGAGCTGAACAATTTTTTCAACATGGCGTGCTCCTTGGATCTATGAATTCAGTGCAGCACCGGCAGGGCTTCGTTGCGCAGGATCTTCTTGGCAGCGGCGCCCTTGACAGCGTGGTTGGGGTTGTCGAACCAGACGATGGCGCCGGTTGGGCAGCGCTCGATGGGCCTCTTGGTCGCCCAGTTATTCAGTTCGTAATTGATGGCGGCGAGATTTCCATTCAGCTTCATCAGGCCGGGGACGGCGTCGGCGACACACTTGCCGCAGGCTGTGCAGGCGACCTCGCAGGCGGCCTCGGCGGTATCGCCGTCCGCCTGATTCTTGCAGGCCACCCAAAGCTGGCGGCTGGCCGGTTCGATGCTAAATAGGCCCTTGGGACAGACTTCAACACAGTCATTGCAGGCAGTACATTTGTCGGCATCGACATTGGGCAGGCCGTGCGCATCCATGGTGATGGCGTCGAAAGTGCAGACGCTGGCACAATCACCCAAGCCCAGACAGCCCCAGGCGCATTCCTTGCCGCCGCCGGATACAACCGTCGCCGCACGACAGGAATTGTGGCCGGCATAGCGCGCCCGCAGGAAGGCCACGTGACGACCTCCGGCACAGGCAAGTCGCGCAATACGCTTTTCGGCCGCACCGGCAGCGACACCGAGGAAGTCGGCAATTTCCTGGCGCTGGGCAGGCGAACTCACCGAACACTGGGCCGGCTGGATTTCTCCGCCCACCACCTTTTCGGCAAAAGCGCGGCAACCGGCCTGACCACAGGCCCCACAGTTCGACTTGGGCAGGCGGCCCTCGACCTCATCGATGCGCGGATCTTCATAGACCCAAAGCTTGCGACTGGCAATGGACAGCATCCAGGCCAGCAGGATGCCCAGGCCGAGCATAAAGACGCCGGAAATTGCCAGATTGGAGAAATCCATCGTTCCCACTCCCTCGAGTCTCTTGTTGCACCGCCGCAACAGCCATAGTGCGCCATCGGCATATGAATGAAGCGGCAAACAATAAAACGCTTGTCAGGACTCCGCGACAGGCACCTTGCGGGCACGGGGCGCGGAACCCTTCACGGCGCGGCCGGAGGTGTGATCCAGCCTACTCGACAGGGAAACGGGTTGGCGTTTCCCCGGTGGGCACGGAAGCGGTTGCGCCGCCGCCGTGTTCGTGACGGAAACAAGTATATGGAAATTTCACCGCATTGCAACAAAGAAAAACTTCTTTTGCCAGAAAAGCTTGCGGCATTTCAGAAAGAAAAATCTCGTTTCGCAACATGAAAAGTCAGTCGTCGTGAGTCGCCGGTTTTTCCTGGATTCCGAGCTTTTTCATCTTTTCCCACAGGTTCTTGCGGCTGATACCCAATGCCGCCGCCGTATCGGCAATGCGCCCGTCGTTGGCAGCCAGGGCCTGTTCGATGTATTCCATTTCACGGGCGCCGAGGTAGCCACTCAGCGTCACCGAAGCATTCTGAGCCGGTTGCGCGACGGACTGGAGATTGCCGAACAGATCCCGTCCAGTCAGGGGGCCATCCGGATGGAGGACACAGGCCCGCTCAAGGCAATGTTTCAGTTCGCGCACGTTGCCCGGCCAGGCGTGATCCAGCAATGCCTTTTCACCGGACGGATGCAGTTGTCGGCGCACCGGTTTGCCTGCGCACAGGATGCCCAGCAGGCGCCGGGCCAGCCAGAGAATGTCGTCCTTGCGCTCCCGCAGCGGAGGAATGTGGAGATGAACGACATGGATGCGGTAATAGAGATCCTCGCGGAACCTACCCGTCTCGACCATGCTCTTGAGATTCTGATGGGTGGCACAAATCAGGTTGAGTGAAACCGAAATTGGCCGCTCCGCACCGACGCGCATGATTTGCCGGTCCTGGATGGCCCGCAGCAACTTGACCTGCATCAGGGGCGACATCTCGCCGATCTCGTCGAGGAACAGCGTACCGCCCTCGGCCTGCTCGAAGACGCCTTTCTTGTCGCGGTTCGCGCCGGTGAAAGCGCCCTTCACATAGCCAAACAACTCGGCCTCCATCAGGCTCTCAGTCAGCGCCCCGCAGTTGACGGCAACGAAGGGTAGATGGCCGCCCGGATCACGCTGCCGGTGCAGCGCGCGCGCCACCTCCTCCTTGCCGACGCCCGATTCGCCCGTGATCAGCACCGAGCTGGCGCTGCTGGCCAGCTGCGGCAGCATGGCCTCGATCTGGCGCATGGCGCTCGAGATGCCCAGCACGTATTCCGCCGGTGCCGGGAACGGCACCTGGCCACACAGCCGCCGCAACGCGTCCAGCAAGGCGTGGATGTCGAGCGGCTTGGTCAGATAGTCGCTGGCACCCAGCTTCAACAGCCTGACGGCCGCATCAATCGTGCCGTAGCCCGTGATGAAAACGAAGGGCACCGCCCTCTCGATTTCGGACAGCTTCAGAAACAGATCCTCGCCGTTGATATCCGGCAGATTGATGTCGCAGATGGCCGCGCCATATCGCTTGGCACCAAGCGCTTTCCTGCCTTCCGCACCGGTCTTGAACCAATCGCAGTCATAACCCTCGAGCGCCAGCCGGTCGGCGAGGGCCTCGCCCATGATCTCGTCGTCCTCGATCAGACAGACGTTTCTGGTTTGTCCGTTCATGTCGAGGCACCTCTGATCGGAAGCTCAACCGAGAACTGCATGCGACCGTCCTTGCATGAGGCAGTGATGCTGCCACCCAACTGCTGGGCGATCTGGTAACTCACCCAAAGGCCTAGCCCGTGGCCTTCTTCGCTGAGCGGCGAGAATGGTTCGAACAAGTGGCTCATTTGCTCTGCCGACAACAGCCTGCCGTCATTGGTCACGACGATCCTCAACACCCCGTCGTCCATGTGCACGTGACAGGCAACCTGGCCCTGCGCTTCGGCAGCATGCGTAGCGTTGAGCAGCAGGTTGATCAGCACCTGCCGCACGAGCGTCGCCGGCAAATTGATATCTCCGGAAACATCGTTGTGCCAGTCGAGATGCAGCCCCTTTTTGTGAACCTGGGGCAGCACCAGCAACAGGACATCCTCGATGTCGCCCTCCGACAGATTCCGGCTCTTCAGCTTCGCTTCCACCAGCAACGCGCCGACTGTTTCCTTGATCTGATCGAGCCCGCGTTCAAGCAGGGCGATGGTCTTGGCCGTGCGCGCATCGGTGACGGTCTGGCTCTTCAGGGTGTCGATCGCCATCAGCATGCCGCCCAGCGGGTTGTTGATCTCGTGGGCAACGCCGGCTGCGAGCTGGCCGAGCGCGGCCAGCCGATCGGAGTGCACGACCTGTTTCTCGAGTTCGTCCTTTTCCCGCAGTTCGACGAGCATCTTGTTGTAGGCCTCGAACAGGCTGCCGAGTTCGTCGCCGTGCGTGTAAAGCGTTGGGTCGAGCTTTTCCGGCAACTGCCTGCCAACCTCCTTCATGCGCTGGGTCAACTGCACCAGCGGCTCCGCCATGCGCCGACCCCAGTACCAATTGAAGGGCAGCAGGATGCAGAGAATCGCCGTCCCCGCCACCACGCCATAGCGTGCGATGTCGAGAAAGCGCGGCAGAACGGTGCCTTTATGTATCACGACAAGGAGTGTGCCGAGCTTTGCCCTCTCCTCGGCAATCGGTGTATGGAAATACAGGTGTGACGAACCCGGCACGCTGATGATGCTTGTTGCATCGCTGGCATCCCCCTTCAATTGCGCAGCAACAACGGCATAGTCCGGCCCGAGATCCGGCAGCAAAGTCTGCATGCGGGCTGCCATCGGAAGGGCTGCCACGAACACCCGCAGGCCATTATCGATGACGATGATGTTTTCCGCCTTCTCCGCGAGCTCCGGTGAATCCTTGTCGCGAAAAGCCGTCCTGACCACCTCATATCCCTTCCAGACGTCGTCCCTCAGAATGGCCTGAAACAATTGTGGTGTCAGGGCCCGTGCCAGAGTTCCGGTATCGATGACGAGGTCTTCCTCCAGTTCCGCGTAAGTCTGGACCATCAGGGTCACCGATACCGCCAAGGCCGTGACAATGACGAGAAAGCTCCCCCACAGCGGAATCTTGTGGCGAAAGCTCAGATCGAGAAGGCTCATATGTCGCCCATGATGTGCATAACCCTGGCCACTTCGGCAAAAGCCTTTGGGTCGCCCGCGACAAAGTTGTCGATCCGGAGGCGCTTGAGCAGCTTGGCACCATCCGGATCCGCCGACATCTCCAACAATACCCGGCGCAAAGCGGTGAAATCCCGGTCGCTCACCTTGCGGCTGGCAACGATGGGCGGCGAGCCGCACTCGGACG
>DASRXN010000067.1:0-3606 GCA_035654135.1 Rhodocyclaceae bacterium
CCGTTGAACCGTTTCTGCCAGAAACTCTTGTCGAAAGTGGCAATCTCGACCTCGCGGCCGCGGGCCGGGGCGTGAATGAACTGGTTGTCGCCGAGGTAGATGCCGACGTGCGAGAACGAGCGGCGCATGGTGTTGAAGAACACCAGGTCGCCGGGCTTGAGATCGCCCATGGCCACGGCCTCGCCGGTGCGACTCATTTCCTTGGCCGAACGGGGCAGGTAGAGGCCGAGGCCCTCACGGAAGACATGGTTGACGAAGCCCGAGCAATCGAAGCCGCGTTCCGGCGTCATGCCGCCGCGGCGATAGCGGATGCCGATCAGGTCAAGCGCTTTGTCCAGGGTTTCCTCGACGGACGCCGATGCTTGTTGAAGCAGCGTGGGCGATTCCTGGAGGACGAGAGGCGGCTCTTCGTCGGCACGGGCAGCCGGCATCGCCAGGACGCCGATTGCCGCTGCGAGAAATACCGACCTGAGAAGATTTCGGACAAACATGGCGCCGGACTATAGCCATGCCAACGTCGGGTGTAAACCCCGCGTCCAGACTTCATCAGTCCATGGATATAATCTCCGCTTATCCGTCAAGAAGGAGAAGCGCATGCCGTCCGCTGCGCCGTTCAAGGCTTATCTGGTCAGCCAGGAGGAGGGCAAGGTCGTCAGCGGCTTCGCCGAGATGAACGAGTCGCAGCTCGATCCCGGCCAAGTGACGATCCGCGTCGCCTATTCGAGCGTCAATTACAAGGATGCGCTGGCGGCCACCGGCGCCGGCAAGATCATCCGCCGCTTCCCCTGCATCGCCGGCATCGATCTCTCGGGCACTGTCATCGAGAGCATCGACCCCCGCTTTGCACCCGGTGATGCCGTCATCGCTACCAGTTACGACATCGGCGTGGCCCATCATGGCGGCTATGCCGAGCGGGCACGAATTCCCGCCGACTGGCTGGTCAGGCTGCCGCCCGGACTCAGCCTCAAGGAAGCGATGGCGCTCGGCACGGCCGGCTTCACGGCGGGCCTCGGCATCCAGCGCATGGAGGAGAATGGCCTCAAGCCCGGCAATGGGCCGGTCATCGTCACCGGCGCCACCGGCGGTGTCGGCAGCCTTGCTATCGATATGCTGGCCGGCCTCGGCTATGACGTCGTCGCGCTGACCGGCAAGGAAGCGGAAAAGGATTACCTGCTGGGCTTGGGCGCCAAGGAAGTGATGCTGCGCCAGTCGCTCGATCTGGCGAAGATCAAGCCACTCGACAGGCCGTTGTGGGCCGGCGCGGTGGATAATCTGGGGGGCGACGTACTGGCCTGGGTGGCGAGCACGATGAAGCAGGGGGGGGCCATCGCCAGCATCGGCCTCGCGGCGAGCATGAACCTGAATACGACGGTCGCACCATTTATCCTGCGTGGCGCCTGCCTGCTGGGCATCGACTCCGGCTACATCGGCGAACCCTACCGCAGCGGCATCTGGCGGCGCCTCGCTGGCGATCTGCGGCCGAGGCATCTTGCAGCCTTGACGAGAACGATTGCGTTCGATGATCTGCCGAAGGTGTTCGACGATTTCATCCAGGGCAAGGCTCACGGCCGCATCGTGATCGAGATAGCTGGTGAGTGAGCATATGTCAATCACTCCAGGGCTGCCGCGCATCCTGATCGTCGACGACTCCCGCATCGTGCGGGCGACGATCATCAAGCGCATTCGCGACCGTTTCGCGGTGCGCGAGGAAGTGGATGGCGAGGCGGGCTGGGAGGCGCTGCTGATCGACCCGACACTCCAATTGGTGGTCACCGATCACTCCATGCCGCGCCTCGACGGCTATGGTCTCATCGAGCGGATCCGTGCCTCGAAGGTCAGGCGCATTCGCGACATCCCGGTGATCATGATCTCGGGCGACGAGGACGAGGAATCGCGTCAACGCGCAAAGGACCTGGGTGCGACCGACTTCATCGCCAAGGGCACCGGTGCCGCCGAGCTGCTGGCCCGCCTCGACAGCCTTGTCAACCTGAGCCGTACCCACGAAGCCCTCGATGAGGCTCGCGCCAGTGCCATTACCGATGCCGAGTCGGGTCTGCTCACGCCGACCGCACTGCTGCACCAGGCCGAACAGGTTTTCGCCTTTGTCAGTCGGCATGGCGGTCATGCTGGCGTGCTGAGCATCGGTCTCGATCGGTTCGAAGAACTGGTGGCGGCCGAGGGGCAGGCGACGGCCGATGCCCTGGTGAACCGCTTTGCCGGCGTGCTGGCGGGTGCCGTGCGCAAGGAGGATGGCCTCGCCCGTTGGCATGCCAGCCAATTCGCCGTCGTCACGCCCGGCATCGATGCGCGCCACGCGCATCTGTTCGCCGAGCGCTTGCGCAGTGCCGTCGCCGGTGCCAACATCCAGCACGGCGGCCGCGCCCTGCATGTCACCGTGTCGGTGGGTCTGGCCAGCTGTCCGGCGGATGGTGAACAGGCGCCTGATGTTCTGGCCGCGGCCGAGCGGCGCATGGCGGAGGCCATGGCAGCAGGAGGCAACTGTGTCGCCGGCGCGGCTGTCGACGCCGACAGCCAGGCAAGCGTCGACGAGGCTTTGGCGCATCTTGCCGCCGGCCGGGACGCGGTAGTGAAACCACAGTTGGTTGAGCTTGGCCTGCGGCTGCTGCCCTTGCTGCGCCTCATGGATCACGAGTTTCATCTCGGTCTGCGCGTCGCCGACATCGAGCGGCGGCTGACGACCGGGAACGAAGTGCAGGTATCAACAACAGAATACTAATCGGGGGTGGTGTGATGAGCACTTATAAGGAGTTCTATCGGCGTTCAATCGAGCAACCGGAAGCCTTCTGGGGCGAGCAGGCGGAACTGATCGACTGGCACAAGCCGCCGCAGCAGATCTGTGACTACAGCAAGCCGCCCTTCGTCAAATGGTTCAGCGGCGGCGAGACCAATCTTTGCCACAATGCCGTCGACCGGCATGCTGCCAAGCGTCCCAACGATCGTGCGCTGATCTACCTTTCGACCGAAACGAGCGAGGAGAAAATCTACACCTTCGCCGAGCTGAAGTCAGAAGTCATGCGCATGGCGGCGATCTACCAGAGTCTCGGCGTCAGAAAAGGCGATCGGGTGCTGATCTACATGCCCATGATTGCCGAGGCGACCTTCGCCATCCTCGCCTGCGCCCGCATCGGCGCCATTCACTCGGTAGTGTTCGGCGGCTTCGCCTCCGGCTCGCTGGCCACGCGGATCGACGATGCCAAGCCGAAACTGATTGTCTCGTCAGACGCCGGCATGCGCGGTGGCAAATCGGTGCCCTACAAGCACCTGCTCGATGACGCGATCAAACTCTCGCAGTTTCCGCCCGAGAAGGTGCTGATGGTCGACCGCGGCCTCGACAAGGCCTTCAACAAGGTCGAAGGGCGTGACGTCGATTACGCCACCCTGCGTGCCCGGCACATGAATGCCGAGGTTCCCTGCGTCTGGATGGAATCCTTTGCGCCGTCGTACATCCTCTACACCTCCGGCACGACCGGCAAGCCGAAGGGCGTGCAGCGCGATGTCGGCGGCTATGCCGTGGCGCTGGCCGCCTCGATGAAGCACATTTATTGCGGCTTCGAGGGCGAGACCTATTTCGCGACGTCGGACATC